>JBEKIM010000491.1:0-5088 GCA_050011755.1 Bryobacteraceae bacterium
TACGCGTGAGCTTGTAGAATTTTGGATTGCGCGAGTAAGCCTGGCTGTAAATCCGGGTCGACGCGGCATCGCCTTCGCCGCGCGTTTTCTCCGCTTCTTTGTAGGCCGCGGAGAGGATCTCGTCGCGCTGCCGGTCGGCATCCGCGCGAATCTCCAGGGCCTGCTCCTCGCCTTCCGCGCGGTATTGGCGGGCGATGCGCTCGCGCTCGGCGCGCATCCGGGCATACACGCTCTGCTTATTCTGCTCCGGCAGGTTCAGCCGCTTGATGCGCACATCCACGATTTCGATGCCGTATTGCGACAAAGCGGAAGTACCCGTGGCGGCGGTCAGTTGATCGAGAAAATTCTCCGCCTGCACCTTCGCCGCATCGGGCGCGACGATCGTATCCAGATCGTGAGTGCCCAGTACGGCGGACAACCCGGACCACACAATATCGTGCAGGCGCATTTCAGCCGATACCGGATCGCCGACCGTCTCCACAAAATGCTTGGGATCGCGGATGCGCCAGGCCACGTAGCTTTCAATCACCAGGTTTTTCTTGTCTCGCGTCAGAAACTCGCTGGGCCGCGGATCGTACACGCGCAGGCGGCGATCGAAATAAGTGGCGCTTTGAAAGAACCACTTCACGTGTAAACCAGCGTCGGTGACTGTTCCGACGGGCTTGCCGAATTGCGTGATGAGGGCGAATTCCGTTTCACGCACCGAGAAGAAGGTAAGCCAGACCAGCAAGACCAACGCCGCGACGGCGCCGGCCCAATAATGTGTCTTAGTAAGATGCATGATGAGCAGGGCCTCCCAACCCTACTGTCCCAGGCCATAACTGGCCGGCGGCGCAATCTCCACGCCATCCTCCAGCAGCAATAAATGACGCCGGCCTTTCGACGAATCCAGAATCAGTTTCTTCTTGCCCGGCAGCACCTGTTCCATGGTTTCCAGGTACAGCCGGAATCCGTTAATCGAGGGTGAAGTATTAAAGGCGCTTTCCGCCAGATCGAAGCGGCTGCCGTCGCCATCGGCGCGCATCACGCGGCTGGCCTTGTAGCCTTCCGCGGTTTTCAAACGGGCCTCTGCATTGCCGCGGGCCAGCGCGATCTGTTCGTTGCGATAGCCCTCAGCTTCGTTGATCATCCTGTTCTTCTCCTCGAAAGCCGCGGAAACTTCGCGGAAAGCATCCACCACCTCGATCGAGGGATGCACATCCAACAACTTCACCCGCACCACCCGCGCGCCCGCGCCGTAACGATCGAGCTTGGCTTGCAGGGCAACCATGACGCGGCTCTCGATTTCGCGGCGGCCGGTGGTCAGCACATCGTCGAGCGGGGCGGCCGACACGGTAGTCTGCAGGGCGGATTCGGCCGCGGTGCGCACGGTGGCTTCGGCATCGAATTGGCGGAACATAAAATGGTCCGGGCGCGACATCTGGTAGTGAACCACCACATTCACTTCGATCATGTTCTGATCGCCGGTCAACATAAGGGACTCTTCGGGCCTGCGCTGAAAGCGTCCCGAGCGGTGCTGCACGTTCCACTCATACGCGGCGGGTTCCGTCTCGCCGGACGCCACGCCGGAGCGGAAACCAATCTCCACCACGCGGATACTGCGCCCTTTGACCCGAGTCAGCCGCTCAATCGGCCAGGGAAGTTTATAGTGCAGGCCCGGCTGCCGATACGGCAGCATTTTTTGTCCGAACCGTTCGATCACTCCGATTTCATTGGGTGAAAGCGAATAAAACCCGCTCAGCAGGATCAGCGCGGCCGCGGCCGCCAAAGCCGGGCGCGCCAGTTCCCGACGGCGCGCTACCGCGTGATCGAACCAATGTTTGGGATCCACGCGGCCGGACAGGTGGTGCAGCTCGTGGGACAAGTGGTGGAGTTTTGGCGCGATCCAGGCGAAGCGGCCAGGTTTTCCCCCGACGTGCAGCAATCGCAGGGAATTCAGGACCACCAGCAGCGAAGCAATCTGATGCGTAACGGCCGCCCCGATGGGGCCCAGCCTGCCCGTGGCGGCGGCAGTGATAGCCACTGCATTCACGATGCCGGCGAAAATAATCATGTTCTGCCAGGCCGTGCGAATGGCGCGCCGGCTGACTTCGAATAGTTTCGGCAGCGCCTCCAACGAATGGCCCAGAAAGACCACGCTGGCGGCCTCGGCAGTGATATCGTTGGCGCCGCCCACCGCGATACCCAGTTGCGCCGCGGCTAGCGCCGGAGCATCGTTCAGCCCGTCGCCCACCATGGCCACTGTCAGGCCATGGGAGGCCGCGTGCCGGATGCGCTCCAGTTTATCCTCCGGCAGCAGCCCGGCTGCCACATCGTCGAGTCCCACCTCGCGCGCGATGGCTTCCGCCGCGCGTTTACGATCGCCGGTGAGCATGGTGAGGTGGGCGATCTCCAGATGTTCGAGTTCGTGAATTGCCCGGCGGGCACCTTCGCGAACACGGTCGCGAAGGAGGAGGCTGCCCGCCAGGAGCCCGTTTTCAGCCACCAGCACCGCTGTCGCGCCGTGGCGATCGGCTTCTTCCAACAGCGGCTCCAGGCCGGAGATATTGTGTTCCGCGAGAAAGCCTGCATTGCCTGCCAGGATGGTGCGACCCGCCACCTTCGCCACCACGCCGCGGCCCGGCACTATGCGCGATTCGTCCGGCTGGGCGATCGCCAGGCCGCGACGCCGCGCCTCCTCCGAAATGGCACGCGCCAGCACGTGTTCCGATCCATACTCGGCCGTGGCGGCCAGGGCTATGACGTCGGATTCGCTGCGCCCCGATCCAATCACTTTAATGACGCCGAAGCGGCCCTCCGTAACGGTGCCTGTCTTATCGAAAAAGACGGCGTCGACCTTGGCGGCGTTTTGCAGCACCGCGCCGCCGCGCACCAGGATGCCGCGCCGCGCCAGTCCGCCAATTGCGGCGACCATGGCTGCCGGCGTGGCCAGGATCAGCGCACACGGGCACGCGACAATCAGTACCGCCACCGTACGCAGCCAATCGCGCGTGAAATAAAATGTCAATCCCGCGACCAGCAGCAGCGCGGGCAGAAAATAGCGCGCAAACCGGTCCGCCAGCCGTTCCACCGGCGCCCGCTTTTCGCGCGCATGTTCCACCAGCTTGATGACCCGCGCCAGCGTGGTTTCGGCACCCGCGCGGGTGACCGTAAGCCGCAGCAGCCCGAGGCCGTTCAGGGTGCCCGAGAAAACTTCGTCCCCGGCGGATTTGTCCCGCGGCAGCGGCTCTCCCGTAATGGTGCTCTCGTCGATGCTGGAAGCGCCATGCACAATCGCGCCGTCCGCGGGTATGCGCTCGCCCGGCCGCACCAGTACGATGTCGCCGGAAACCAACTCCGCGGCGTCGATTTCGATTTCCGCGCCGTTGCGCAGCACGCGCGCATGCCGCGGAAGCTGCTCCACGAAACGCTGGATGGCGGCGTGCGTGCGCCCCGCGGCGTAGCCTTCCAGCGCTTCGCCGATCAGCATGATGAACATGGCTTCGGCGGCCGCCAGATATTGTCCGGAAGCCAGTGCGGCGATCACCGCCACGCAAATCGCCAGGTCCGCCGAGATCTTGCGCTGCAGCAATCCGGAGACGGCGGTGAAAAACGTTCGATAGCCGGCAATCAGCGCCAGAATAGCCGCCGTATCGACGCCGGCGACGGTAGTGAAAGTGCCGGTGACGTTCAGCAATAACAGGATGCCGATGAACGCGGCATAGCCGAACTGCTGAATCAGCCGCTTGCGTTCGTCGTAAACCGGTTCCTTGGGTAAATGGACGTGCATAGATTATCTTCTTTGAATCCAAACCGGCGAGCTCCAGGCCAAATTGCCATCCTCCTGCTCCACCCGCAGGTCGCCGCGCAGGATGCGGTATTCCCGGCCCCCGAGGTGCATCCGATAGTCCCGTATCGCGCGCAGATCGCCGGCCTCGTTCGGGCGTACGGGCGCGGAACGTTCGGGCCACTCGACGAAATCCTTGAACTTGATTTCACCGGCGCCCGCTTCCTGCGGCACACTGGCCGCATAGACGGCCTGCTGCCGGGGACGCGCGGTTTGAAAATCGCGGTTGTCCGCGGCCCATGCGGCCCAAAGGCTGCCATCCGGCCCCGCGGCTAGCGCCACGCGCGAATCGTTCGCGCCCGCAGATACGGGAAGGGTCTGGCTGCCATGCCATCCCGCGCGGTTCTGCAGGAATCGTGGCAGATATAACGGGAAGGCGTCGCTCAAAGGCGCCGCGGGCTCCTCGATGCGATCGGCGGAAATCCGCACCACACGCACCTTGCGCGACTGATAGAGCGGGTTGCCCGCGGTCTTTACCAGGTAGCCGTAATCCTTGCCCCAGTTCGCCCCGGCTTCATCGAATGCAATCCAAAGGCGCCCTTCCTTATCGCAGGCGAGTGCAGCGTGCGCTTCGAGTCTCGGCGAATGCGTGACGGCACGGATTGGCCCCGGCTGGCCCTTCGTAAACAAACGCACGAAAACGTCGTAATTGCCGCGCTCGTAACTATCCCACGCCACCCGCACTTTTCCGTTCGCGTCCGCCGCGAGCGCGGGATCCCAGTCGTTGGCGGCCGATTCGCTCACGCGGATCTCCGGTCGCCAAGTCCCGTCATGAAAGACCTTGACATAGATGTCGGATTGCCCGTTACGGAACGCTTGCCAGGCCAGCCAGAGATTGCCCTCATTGTCGGTGGCCACGCGCTGGCTGAAGTCCGATCCGGCCGCGGTGGTCAAACGCTCGAGCGCGCTCCACGTATCCCCCGCCTTGCGCCGCTCGTACAGATCCCAATTGCCATCCACCTGCGCCGACCAGACGACGTGGAGCGTACCCGTCCCGTCGTAGCCCGCCGATGGCCGGAATACGTCGTGAGTTTGCGCCGCATCCAGGACTTCGGCGGCCTTCCACAACGTGCCGTCCCACTCGCGCGAAACGACACGGTCGCGCTCGCCCGTGAATTCCTGCCATGCCAGCGCCACGCGGCCTTGCGGACCGCTGGCCACGGAAGGGAAATCGGCCTCACCGGCAGCGCTGGCCTGCATGGCATTCGGCGCGAGTTCCACTTCGATATTGCCATTTTCAATGGACAATTGCTTCCGGTTCG
>JBEKIM010000492.1:0-5069 GCA_050011755.1 Bryobacteraceae bacterium
ATCGGTTTCCTTATGGATGGGCGCGCCAAAATCGTTCACGGCATCGCCATGGTCGGTGGTGGCGACCAGTTGGAAGGCGGCTTTATCGGGTAACACCAGGCTGATCTGCCCGCTGCGCGACCGCGCCTCGATCTTGGCCAGGGGTATATGCTTGGGCTGCAATTCGATATCGCCCCGCTCCGTCTCCAGTTCCAGCGAATTGGTGAAATCTTCGATCTTCACGTCCTTCGACTTGGTTACCAGGTGCACCGGCCCCACCAGGTTATTGCCGGTAAGCTCTCCCAGGTCCATGCTGATCTGGCCGGGCAGCGCGGCTACTTGCAAGTCCGTGTTGGGCGACTCGAAATGGAGCGGCTTGGCCACATTCTTGAATTCCAGGTTACCGGAATAGGAGCCGTTGATGGTCACCTGCCCACCGATATTCTCCAGTTCGATGTCCGAGCCTTTGCCCTGTAGATCCAGGTTGCCTTTCAGATCCGCCGCGCGCACCAGGTCGCTGCGCTGTAGCTCGACCCGTGCGTTTCCGCCGATTTTGTTGAGCCGCACATCGGAGCGATCGCCCTGCACGTCCACGGTTCCGTTCACTTCGCTGACATCGTAATCGCCGTAATTGCCATGCACCTCAACGTTGACCCGGTTGGGAACGGTGATTTCCAGATCCTCGGAAATCTTGCCGCTGGTGGGATTGCGGTCCTGGTTCGTCCGTATGGTAATCGTGTCCCCCTGCGCCACGATCTCGAGCGGCGTGCCGTCGTTGCCGCGGTCCGCTTCGGTTTGATTCATGGCCTGGATGGTTTTGCGTCCAGTCACTTTGACATCGGTGGTATCGGCGCCGATGATTTTCAGGTTACCGCGGTTATTCTCGAACACCACCTTGGTGGCGCCGCTGGCCAGTTTCTGGTCTCCGACATTGTAATCGTAGTGCTCGCCGAAAGCCTCCCAGGCCGGCCGGAAGTGCACGCCATGGCTATGGGCTTCGAAGGCTCCCCACCCGATGAAGCAAATAAAGACGATCAGCACGACTTCCCCGCCGCTGAACCCGGATGAATAGGTCAAGCCGCCGCGGAAATAATCGACCAGCACTTCCACCAGCCGCAGCGATCCCCAGGCAATCAGCAGGAAGGGCCAATACTGCGACAGCAGGTCGAAGAGCTGAATATCCGGCCGCAGGTTGTAGATCAGGAATGCGGCGCCCAGGATGATCAATAGGATCGGGCCGGTTACGGAGCGGCGTCTCATCGCACGCCTCCCGGGCCCGGACCAGGGGGCGGTCCCGGAGGCGCGGCCACCGTGCTGCGCCCCAGCAGGCTCAACAATCCGAACACGATCAACAGCACGGGCCAGGTCTGATGGAAGCCGAAATCCGTAAAGTTATTCAGGGCAAACAGCGTGCCCAGGGTGATCAGGGTGACGGGCCAGCGAATGGCTCGGATCAAGTTGGCCTCATTGGCGTTCATGTCGCACCTCCTGCCGCATCGGGGGCTCGCCCGCGATCCGCACGTAGAGCATGTAAGCGCCGACCAAAATCAGGAGAACGGGCCAGTAACGCAGCAGATAGCGAAGTTGGATGACGTCCGTGGTGTTGAGGAGCAGCAGCACGCCCAGACCGATCAAGGTTATCGCGCCGATCGGGAAGCCGCTGCGGCGGCCGTGTACATCGAGAATACTGGAGAACTCATCCACCGGCTCACCGGCACGGCGCTTGCGCGCGGTGTGATAGGCCTCCAGCGCCATGTACATGACCCAGACTCCGATCATGATGCCAAAGAGCGGTTCCAGGTCGCCCGCGGTGCCCGGTGAACTGGTGATCGAAACCAGCAATCCAAAGATGATGGCGTGGACCAGGCCCTTGGCATACTGGCCGTTATAGATGGCGCCCACTCCGGGAATGAAGCCCAGGAGGCAGGCGAGTCCGGGCGACACGTCGTTCGTGGCGATCGACCCCGAGACGGGCGTTGAGGAGACCTTGGCGGCGGCTTCCTGCGCGATGCGGTCCACCACGGCCTGGCGCACGGCGCCTTCGATGGCGGCGGCCGGCGCGTGCTCATCGCAGAAGATGGTGCCCTGCGCGGTCCGCTTGCAGTCGTTGCAGAGTGCCTTCCCGCAGGCGCGGCAATACGCGACGGCGGGCGTGTCTGAGTGGTTGAAGCAGTTCATAACAAATCTCCCCTATCCTTAGTGGGACTGGCCTCCCGGCCGGTCCTCCATTCCCTTCACCGGCAGGCGGTGCGTATCGGTGCCGCGGCCGGATTTTTCCGTGTCCGCCGCCGGCTTCGGTTCTTCTTCCTGTTGCTGCTGCCATTCGTGCAACTTGGATTGAATCTGGTAAACAACTTTGAGACTTTCGTAAAACTTGACTGTGCGCTGGTAGCCACGGTAGACGCGATCTTCGAGCGATGCCCAGACTTGGGCGGGCGCCAGGTCCGCCGGGCGCAACTGGCGCGCGGGCGACACGAACCGCGCCAGCATGGCGAACGATAGAATCGTCATGGCCATACCCATGGCGAAGCGCGGCTGCAGAACCGGGTGCAACACCTTGCGGAACCAGTTCTTTACGCCGGAGGCCGCCGTTTTGGAATTTGCCCACGGCGCCTGAAACAGCAGCCGGGTCATCAACTCCGGCGGAGGCTCGACCTCGGCCGCGCGCTCCATGAACCCCACTGCGGCGGCGGCATCGTGCGCCAGTTCGGCGCAACTGCGGCAGCCGGCCAGATGCTGCTCGACCGTAATTCTGGCGTCCGGCCCTAATGTGCCGTCAACGTAATCGCAGATAAGAATTTCGAGTTCCGCGCACGTCATACCAGTACCTTCTGCCTTCGCAACACGCGGGCCAATTCCGCCCGTCCCCGGTTCAGCCGGGACTTCACGGTGCCTTCCGGGATGCGCAGGATTTCTGCGATTTCCCGGTATTCCATATCCTGCAAGTCGCGCAAAATAACCGCCTCGCGCAACTCCGGCGACAGCTTCAGCAAAGCCGCCTGCAAAATCTCGCTCGCCTCGCGGCCCGCCACCATCGAATCCGTGCCCTCCGCGGGACGGGAGGTCATGGTGACCGATTCCTCGATCCGCGGCAACTGCTCTTCGATCGAATCTGTAAGACGCTCCTGGCGCGTGCGCCGGTAATTATCGATCAGCAGATTGCGCGTCAAACGCGCCAGCCACGTGGTAAACGCGCCCTCGGTCGCCCGGAACGTTTTCAGCGTCCGGTAGACGCGCAGGAAAACCTCCTGCGTCAGATCCTGGGCCTCGCCATCTTTCCCGGTAAAACGATAACAAAGCCCGTAGACGCGCCGGGTGTGGGTCTTCACCAAATCCTCCCAGGCGGCTTCGTCGCCGCTGAGACACCGGTCCACCAGGCTGTGATCGAGGTCCAAACTCTGTTTTATCCAATATTGGCTGCCGCTGTCCGTTATTTCTTGAAACGGAACGCCCAAATTCATCGCCAGGGCCGCGGTCGCCATGATTGCCTCGTCTCCTCCTCCGGAAATCGTTACATTTAAAGAAACGAGGCTTTATCATGATAGGTTCATTTTTTCCCGGATGCCAGGGGCGGGAATCGTGTTAGGCTCGTTTTCTCCCGGAAATGAGGACTTCCGATTAAACGCAACTGGAAGTGGCTGGCGCTGGGAGTGGCGCTCCTGGCGGCGGGGATCTGGCTGGTGCGTCTTTTCCTCAAGAGCCGGGGGTTCGACTGGCGGGCCTTCGGCGCCACCTTGCTGTCCTTACAGTGGTGGTGGCTGGCGGCGGCCAGCGCTTCCGTGATGGCCGGTTATTATGGCCGGGCGCTGCGCTGGCGCGTCCTGATGCGGCCCGTTAAGGCGGAGCCCAGCCTCTGGAACTTGTTCACCGCGACCGTTATCGGCTTCAGCGCGATCACCGTATTGGGCCGTCCCGGTGAGTTTGTACGGCCGTATCTGATTGCCAGCAAAGAAAAAGTATCCACTTCGTCGCAGATGGCGGCGCTGGTGCTGGAACGTATTTACGATGTGTTGATCGTGTTGGCTATATTCGGGTTTGCGCTCAGCCGCGTGCGCCGTTCGGATGCCACGCTGGGTCCCGCGCTTTCCTGGGTTTTCGCCATGGGCGGCTGGTTCGTAGGGGCTTTATCGGTCGTGGTTTTGGGACTCCTGATCGCGTTCCGGCATTTCTCGGCGGCCATGCGCCGGCGCCTGCTCGACGCCCTGGCGGCATTACCCGAGCAGCATTTCAAAAGAGCCGATCGGCTGATCACGGCATTTGTGCAGGGTGTGGAATCCACAAAAAGCCAAAAAGCCATGCTCATGGTGGTCTGGTACACGGTGGTGGAGTGGGCCACCATCACCGTGACCGTCTACTGCGTGATGCGGGCATTCGGCGGCGCGCTGCATTTCGGGTGGCTGGATGTGCTGATCTTCCTGGGCTTTCTGGCCTTCGGAGCGGTGGTCCAGATTCCAGGCGTCGGGGGCGGGACGCAGGTGGTTTCGGTGCTGGTGCTGACGCAGCTTTTCCGCGTTCCGCTGGAAGTGTCGACAAGTGTAGCGCTGGTGCTTTGGTTTATTTCATTTGTAGTAGTTGTGCCTGTGGGCGTAGCCTTGACGTTGCACGAAGGGATTCGCTGGCGTACTCTGAAACAATTGGACCCTGAGGCCACTATATGAAGTGTCCTTTTTGCAACCACATTGAAGATAAGGTCGTGGACTCACGCGAAAGCCGCGAGGGCGATGCCATCCGGCGGCGCCGGCAGTGTTTGGGTTGCGAACGGCGATTCACGACTTATGAGCGGATCGACGAAGTACCTTACATGGTTATCAAGAAGGATGGCCGCCGGGAGAAGTTCGATCGCCAGAAGGTTTTGTCCGGCCTGTTAAAGGCGTCCGAAAAACGCCCGGTGAGCATGGGGCGGTTGGCGGAACTGGTGGACCAGGTCGAGGCTAAAGTCACGGATTCAGCGGATCGCGAGATTTCTACTATAGAAATAGGAGAAATGCTCATGAATGCCCTGTGCGAACTGGACAAAATCGCCTATGTGCGGTTTGCGTCGGTTTACCGCGACTTTCAGGACGAGCAGGCTTTCTTCAACGAGTTAAAGA
>JBEKIM010000493.1:0-5050 GCA_050011755.1 Bryobacteraceae bacterium
CCTTGCCGCTGCATTGGATCGCAACAACGCCGAGTCAAATAAGCTCGATCGCCAAGAAATTGTCTCTCATGGCAACAACGAATTCACATTCTTCAAATCCCGGGCGAATCGAAATCCGTTGTACTCCGACGGATCCTCCAGTTGCTGGAACAGGCCGTTGATGGCCGCTCGAACCTGCTGCTCGTTCGCGAGCTTGGCGTTCTGCGTGTACGCCACAAATAACGAATCCAGCGCCATGGTGGCCTGCTCGGCCGCTCGCTCGCCTTGCTCGGCGAGGCCCTCGGCTTCCCCGCTAATGCCCTTCATCAGACGTAGCGTCATGGCCGGATCGAACGTCATCCCGTTCAACCGCACCGCCACCCGCTCCGCCACCGCCGCCGCGCTCGCAGCCTCCGTCGCGGTCTGGTGGCGATCCGTCCCCAGCGCCGTCACCATCGCCGATACTTTCTCCACCTCCGCCGTAAGCTGTTGCGCCGCGCCCGCGTCGGCTTCCTGCACCACCCTCCGCAACACCACGAAGCGCGATAAATTGAACGCCGCGTTCCCCGGTCGCCGCCCCGCGTAGCCGCGCTCCTGCCGCCAGCTGTCTTTCGCCGCCACCAGATCGTGATGGCAGGCGAAGCAATCCAGCTCCGCGTATTCCGGCCAGATCCCGCCCCCGGATTCCCGCCCCACCCGCTTCAACTGCTCCCGCAACTGCACCGCCTGCGACACCGCCAGCGCCCGCACTCCGAACCACGCATCTTTATCCACTTCCTTCCAATGCGTCGGCATCACCGCCATGAACGAATCCAGCTCGAAATACAGATCCGGATGTCCCGCCGCGATCAGCTCGTGATCCACCGCCTTTTCCGGCGTCCCCAGATGACAGGTCAAACACTTCTCGGTGCGCTTCACCAAGTCGCGCGTGTTGTACATTCCCAACTCCACCGACTTGTCGAAGTTCCAGCCGCGCGTGGTGTGCGGACCCAGCCACGCCGAGGCCGGCCCGTGACAATTCTCGCAGCCCACTCCATCGGTCAGATCAAAGGTGCGCGCCCGCTGGTCGAGCGGTACATCCAGCGCGTGACAAGCCAGGCAGCGCGGCGCCGTCTCGGGCTTGCCCAGCCCCATGATCTTGGCGATCCGCACGCCCACCGGATTGGTCAAATTGATATACGCATGCGCGTGCTTGTCGCGCACCACCCAGGTGCTGTATTCGTTCTGCCGCACGGTTGTTTCGGTGCGCTCCTGCACCCCGCCATGACAGGCCGGCGAACTGCATGACCCCGGCCCTGTGTACTTGGACGGTTCAGTGCTCTCGGCGCCCAGCAAACAACCCGCTAGGAGTGCCAAATATACGGGGCTTCTCATGGTTTGTGTACCTGCTAGAGTACCAGAACTCCCCTTCGGTCCGCAGCGGTGTCAACTCGACTTTTGTAGGGCTCCCGAATTCGCCTATAATGAAACCTCGTATTCAGTAAAGAGGCGGCCTTGATTTTCGACGATCTGCGAGCGATTCAAAAGCAATACGGGTATCTGCCGGGCGAGCAACTGGAGGCGCTCAGTAAGCGCACCCAACTGCCGCTGTACCGGATTCACGGAGTGGCCGACTTCTTTCCGCATTTCCATTTGACGCCGCCGCCCAAGGTCAGCTTCAAGGTCTGCACCGACATGTCCTGCCATCTGTGCGGGGCCGACGATCTGCGCACCGGCCTGGAACAGCGCTTCCAGGGCATGAACCCGACCGACCTGAAAATCGGCGAGGTATCGTGCTTGGGCCAGTGCGACGGAGCGCCCGCGGTTTCGATCAACGATCATATCTATCGCGGCGTCACGGCCGCGCAGGCCGAAGCGCTGGCGCTCACCGCGCTGGGCGGCAGCGAGTTGCCGCACATGCCGGGCGACGCGCGCGTCACCGGCCTGGCTTCCGATCCCTATCGCGACTCCGAGCCCTACGGCGCGCTCCGAACCGCGGTCGCGACGCGCGACTGGACCGGGGTGATCGCGCAACTGAAAGCCGCCGGCCTGAGCGGCATGGGCGGTGCCGGATTTCCGACCGGCTTCAAGTGGGAAGCGGTGCGCAACGCGCCGGGTCCGGAGAAGTACGTGGTCTGCAACGCCGACGAGAGCGAGCCGGGCACCATCAAGGACCGCTTCATTCTGCAGAACCTGCCGCACTTGGTGATCGAGGGCATGATTCTGGCCGGCCTGGTGACGGGCGCGCACCAGGGCATTCTGTATTTGCGGCACGAGTACGAAGGCGCCGAGCACGTGCTGGCTCACGAGATCGAGCGCTGCTACCGGGCGGGTTTGTTGGGAGCGGGCGTGCTGGGCAGCGATCTGGCCTTCGATCTGGAGTTGTTCATCAGTCCGGGCGGCTATATCTGCGGCGAGGAGAGCGCCTTGATCGAAGCCATCGAGGGGCACCGGGCGGAGCCGCGCAACAAGCCGCCCTTTCCGGTGACGCACGGCGTGTTCCACAAGCCCACCGCGCTGAACAACGTGGAGACCTTCGCCAACGTTCCGCAGATCCTGATCAACGGCGTGGATTGGTACAAGGGGCAAGGGCTGGGCGGGGCGTCAGGATTGAAGTTCGTGGGCATCAGCGGCGACGTGCGCAATCCGGGGATCTTCGAGATTCCGATGGGCCTGCCGATGTCGGAAGTGATCTTCAACCTGGCGGGCGGCATCGTGGGCGGAAAAAAGCTGAAAGCCTTCGCGCCGTCGGGACCTTCGTCGGGTTATCTGCCGGCCGCGGCGGCCGACGTGCGTCTGGACTTCAAGTCGCTGGCCGCCATCGGATCGATGCTCGGCTCGGGCGCCATCGTGATCTGCGCCGAGGGCCGCTGCATGCTGGACATGGCGCTGAACGCGGTGAAATTCTTCCGCAACGAAAGCTGCGGAAAATGCGTGCCCTGCCGCATGGGGACGCAAAAGCTGACCGACATTATGACCGGCTGGACGCGCGGCCAGGGCAACCGCTCGGACATGGGCATGGTGGAGGATCTGACCGAGACCTTGAAGCTGGCCTCCATCTGCGGCCTGGGTCAGTTCGCCCACGTGCCGCTGACTTCGGTGCTGGAGCACTTCCGGCCGGAGATCGACGCGCATGTGTACGACCGGCGCTGCCCGGAGGGCGTGTGCCCGATGCGCGAGCCATTTTGAAAAACGAAAGCAACTACAGCAATAGATGAGCGACCAAATCCAACTCACCATCGACGGCATGCCGGTATCGGTTCCGGCCGGGACCACGGTATTCGACGCCGCGCGCATGCACGGCATCGCGATCCCCACGCTGTGCCATCAACAGAACGAGACGCCGGTGGGGGTGTGCCGGGTGTGCGTGGTGGACGTGGAGAAGGCGCGCGTGCTGCAGGCCTCCTGCGTGCGTCCGGCGGAAAACAACATGGTGGTGTCCACCAACTCGGACCGGGTGCGGAGGGCGCGGCACACCTTGGTGGAGCTGCTGATGGCGGATCATCCCAGCCCATGCGCGCGGCAGCGGCAATCCAACGATTGCGAGCTGGAAACCATGGCGCGGCTGGAAGGCATCACCCAGCCTCGCTTCGCGCGCCGACTGTCGCCGCGCGGCCAGGACAACTCGTCGCTGGTGATCGCGGTGGATCACGAGGCCTGCATACTGTGCGACCGCTGCATCCGGGGCTGCGACGAGATTCGCCAGAACAACGTGCTGGGGCGGCGCGGCAAGGGCTTCGGAGCGGGCGTGGCGTTCGACTACAACCTGCCCATGGGAAATTCCTCGTGCGTGTCGTGCGGGGAATGCATGGTGTCCTGCCCCACCGGCGCGCTCACCAACAAGAGCGTGATCAAGACCGTGCTGCCGGGCGACCCGGTGAAGGTCGAAGAGCTGCAGCAGCTGGCCTATTTCCAAAAAGTCTCGGGCACGTTTCTGGAGCTGAACAAGAACGCGGTGGTGCGGCGCCGCTTCCGCAAGGGCGAGATCGTGTGCCGGGAGGGCGAATACGGCTCCACCGCGTTCTACATTTTGGAAGGCCAGGCGCACGTGTATCTGGACACGCCGCTGGCGCACGTCAAGACCGGGGGCGGATCCACCGGGTTTTTCAGCAAGCTCACCAGCCGCCTGGTGGGACGCCAGCAGGAACGGCGCCCGGAGGAAGGCGCGCGCTTCAGCATTCCCATCGACGCCTCGGTCGACCTGCCCTACGACAATCCGGTGGCCACGCTGGGACCGGGCGACCTGTTCGGCGAAATGACCTGCATGAGCCTGTATCCGCGCTCGGCCACGGTGCGCGCGGCCACCGATTGCGTGATGTTCGAGATGCTGCGCAACGTGCTGGACATCATCCAGCGCAACAAGACGCTCAAGGCGCAGCTGGACGCCAACTATCGCAAGCGGGCGCTGGACGACCATCTGCGCAGCGTTCCGATGTTCGCCACCATGACGCAGGAGTTCATCGACCTGCTGCGCGACAAGGTGGAGCTGGTGCGCTACACCAAGGGCGACATCGTCTGCCGGCAGGGCGACATCGCCGACAGCTTCTACCTGGTCCGGCTGGGCTTCGTGAAGGTATCGGAACCGCATCCGGGGGGCGAGCTGGTGCTGGCCTATCTGGGACGGGGCGGCTACTTCGGCGAAATCGGATTGCTGGGCGAGGGGCGCCGCACGGCCACCTGCACCGCGCTCGATCACGTGGAGCTGGTGCGCATCCACGCCGACGAGTTCCACCAGATGGTGGACCGGTTCCCGGAGATCCGGCACAGCCTGGAGCAGCTGGCCTACGAGCGGCAGCAGCAGAACCGGCAGCGGCTGGAAACCGCCACCAGCATGCCCTTGGACGCGTTCCTGACGCAGGGCCTGATGGAAGCGCAGAGCCTGTTGGTGCTGGATCTGGAGCGCTGCACGCGCTGCGACGCCTGCGTGCGGGCCTGCGCCGACGCGCACGACGGCGTGACGCGGCTGATCCGCGAGGGCCAGCGCTTCGATCATTATCTGGTGGCCACCTCCTGCCGGCATTGCCGCGATCCGTTGTGCATGGTGGGGTGTCCGGTGGGCTCCATCCGGCGCCGCAACTCGCTGGAAGTGATT
>JBEKIM010000494.1:0-5003 GCA_050011755.1 Bryobacteraceae bacterium
GGTGGCCGGATTACACTAGGCTTTCATGCCCCTGCAAAGCTCCCTGTGCCAGATGGCCGGCATGGTGCGCGATCACGCCATCTCGCCCGTGGAACTGGTCGAGTCCCACCTGGCCCAGATCGCCCGCCGGAATCCGCTCATCAACGCTTTCGTCACCGTGTTCGAGGATGAAGCGCGTGCGGCCGCCCGGCTCGCCGAAGCCGCCGTCATGCGCGGCGAGCCCCTGGGCCTGCTGCACGGCGTGCCGGTGACCGTTAAAGACAGCTTCGACATGGAGGGCCTGCCCACGCTCTGCGGCAGCCGCCTGCGCCTGGGCCACAAAGCCGCCCAGGACGCCACCGCCGTCGCCCGGCTCCGCGCCGAGGGAGCCATTATTCTGGGCAAGACCAATACACCCGAGTTCCTGTCGACTTTCGAGACGGACAATTTCATCACCGGCCGCACCAATAATCCCTGGAACTTGAACCGTACGCCAGGCGGATCCAGCGGCGGCGAAGCGGCGGCCATTGCTTCGTTCTGCTCGGCGGGCGGGATCGCCAGCGATGGCGGCGGATCCATCCGCATCCCCGCGCATTTCTGCGGCATTGCCGGATTGAAACCCACCCCCGGCCGCATCTCGGCAAACGGCCATTTTCCGGTGATGAACCATCCCGGAGGAATGTTCAGCGTGGCCGGCGCAATGGCGCGTTCCGCCGAAGACCTGCGGCTGTTGTTCGCAGCCTTAGCGGGTTATGACAGCCAGGATCCGTTCTCCGTGCCGGTACCGCTGCAACCGCCCGGCGAACCCGCGGTACGGATCGGCGTCGTCGAGCAATTCTATAGCGTGCCGGTCGATCCGGAGATTCGCCAGGCGGTGCAACGGGCCGCCAGAACGCTCGCGGAACTTAAGATTCCGACAGAGCTTTTCGCGCCGCAGGGTTTGGAGCGCGCTCCGAACCTGTGGTGGTTCTTCATGGGGCAGTTGCCCGCTCTGGTGACCCAGCAAATGATTCAGGGGCGCGAAGCCGACGCGCACTGGACCCTTAGAGAACTCCTCGAAGGCGCGCGGCCGCGGAAGGACGAGCCCGCTCCCGGCGTGGAACAACTACTGCTCAATCTGGCCAAGCGCGACCGCATGCGCGCGTCACTGCTGCGCCAGATGGAACAGTTCCCGGTGCTGCTGATGCCGCCGTGCGGCGTCACCGCATTCCCGCACCGTTCGCGGTCCTGGAAAGTGGGCGAACAGGAGATCGGCTTGTTTCAGGCCACCATGCCAGCCACGCCTTTCAATCTGTTGGGCCTGCCGGCGGTAGTGGTCCCGTACGCTGTCTCTAGCGAAGGACTTCCGATCGGCGTACAGCTTGTGGGGCGGCCTTATGCGGACGAGATGATTCTGGATCTAGCAGTGCGGTTGGAGGCTGCGCGTGGGCCGTTCACGATGCGGCAGGCGGAGTAAAGGGAGGCCACGCTCCCTGGATAACTTTCCGCCTTGGCGGTAGCGATGGTTCCGTACGTTACAATCAAGCGATGTCTCTCGTGGTGGTGGGTTCAGTGGCGTACGACGGAGTCGAAACGCCGCATGGCAAAGTGGACCGCATGCTTGGCGGGGCCGCTACTTATATAGGGCTGGCGGCGAGCTACTTTGCTCCGGTGAAGATTGTGGCGGTGGTCGGCGACGACTTCGCTTCCGAGGATGTGGATTTGCTGGCGGGCAAGGGCATCGACCTGGAAGGCCTGGAGCGGGTGCCGGGCAAGACGTTTTTCTGGGAAGGCCGCTATTCCGCCGACATGAACGATCGCGAGACGCTGCGAACGGACCTCAACGTATTCGCCGACTTCCAGCCCAAGCTGCCGGAGCAGTACCGCGCGGCGCCCTATCTGCTGTTGGGGAATATCCAGCCCGCGCTGCAGCGCGGCGTCCGGGCGCAGATGAACGGCTTGCATCTGGCCGGCGGCGACACCATGAACTACTGGATCCGCGACTATCGCGCGGAACTCCTGGACACCCTGCGCGATTGGGACTTCCTGCTGATCAACGACAGCGAGGCGCGCATGCTTTCCGGCGAGCACAACCTGCGGCGGGCGGCCGCCAGTATCCTGGACATGGGACCGCGCACGCTGGTGGTGAAGCGCGGCGAATACGGCGCGATCCTGTTCACCGGCGGATGCCACTTCATCGCCCCGGGCTATCTGCTGGAAGACGTATTCGATCCAACGGGCGCGGGCGATTGCTTCGCGGGCGGCTTTATCGGGTATCTTGCCGAGCGCGGCGTAAAACCGGGCGGCGCGGTGGATCCACAGGACTGGCGGCGGGCCGTGATCTACGGTTCGGTTATGGGCAGTTTTTGCTGCGAGCAATTCGGCGTGGATCGTTTCCGCACCTTGACGCGTGATGAGGTTGAGGCAAGGTATCGCGAATTCAAAGCATGTACGGATTTCTGAGACGGCCTGGGTTCTCGCGCTGCTGAGTCTCTGGAGCGCCGCGTGGGTGTGGTTCTTCTATCGCGGCGGATACCTGGCATATTACGGCGACGCGGAAGCGCACCTGAATATCGCGCGGCGTATTCTGGATTCGCGTACACCTGGGTATGATGAGTTGGGCTCGGTGTGGCTGCCGCTGCCGCACGTCCTGATGGCGGTGTTCGCACGGAACGACGCGCTGTGGCGTACAGCGCTGGCCGGCTCCATCGTCTCGGGAATCAGCTTCGTTCTGGCGGGCGGGTTTCTGTACGCCACGGCAAGGCGTGTCTTCGATTCCGCGATGCCCGCGGTGGCGGCCACCCTGGTGTTTGCCACCAATCCCAACGTGTTGTACCTGCAATCCACCGCCATGACCGAACCGCTGTTCATGGCTACGGCTATGGCCGTTTTGTATTTCACGGTGAGGTTCCGCGACACGCAATCGTGGATCGCGATTTGCGGCGCTGGCATCGCCGCGTTGTGCGGCACGCTGACGCGGTATGACGGCTGGTTCCCGATTCCATTCGTGACCTTGTTTGTTCTGGTGGCCGCCAGGCGGCGGCGCATCGCGAAGGCGGCGCTGTTCGCCGCGATCGCATGCCTGGGACCCCTTTACTGGCTGGGGCATAACTGGTGGTGCTGTTCGAACGCACTGGATTTCTACAATGGTCCGTATTCCGCCAAGGGGATTCAGGGATCGGCATACTATCCCGGCTTGCATGACTGGATGAAGGCCTGGCTGTATTTCCGCACGGCGGTGAGATGGTGCGCGGGTGTGCCATTGCTGTGGCTCGGGGCGGCGGGTCTGGCCGCCTGCCTGGCGGTGCGCAAGGCCTGGTGGCCGGCGACGCTGCTATTGCTGCCCGGAGCGTTCTATCTGTGGAGCATGCACTCGTCCGGCGGCACGCCCATGTTCCTGCCGGACCTGTGGCCTAACAGTTATTACAACTCGCGATACGGATTGGCGCTCTTCCCCGCCCTGGCTTGGGGTCTGGCGGCGTTGGTATCGCTCGCTCCGGGGCGCGCCCAGCGTCTGGCAGCCGCCGGAGCGGTGTTGGCCGCGGCGATGCCATGGCTGATCCACCCAAAGCCGGACGCGTGGATTACGTGGAAAGAGTCGCAGGTGAACTCGGTGGCGCGGCGCGCCTGGACTCGCGATGCCGCCGCGTATCTCGCGCCGCGCTACCAGCGCGGGCAGGGTATCATCACGACGTTCGGAGACATCACCGGCATCTTTCGCGCGGCGGGCATTCCGATACGCGAGACCCTGACTTGGGACAACTGGCCGCACTGGCCGGCGGCCGTATCCAGGCCGGACCTGTTCCTATGGGAAGAGTGGGCCGTAGTGATGGGCGGCGATCCCGTACAATCGGCGCTGCTGCGCGCGGGTGTCAATGGACCGCGCTATGAACTCGTGAAGACCGTGATGGCGCCGCACGCGCCGGTCGTGGAGATTTATCATTGCTGTATCGGCCTCACGCCGCTGAATCCATATGCAAATTCCGTTCACGAAAGCGCACGGAGCGAAGAACGACTTCCTGCTGACGAGGAGCACTGAGGTACCGGCCGGAGATCTGCCGGCGATGGCGCGCGCCCTCTGCGACCGCCATACGGGCGTGGGTGCGGACGGCTGGATGTTGATCGAAACGGCCTCCGGCGCGGATCATGACGCGGCTATCCGTCTCTTCAACTCCGATGGCAGCGAAGCGGAGATCTCGGGCAACGGCACGCGCTGCGCGGCGGCTTTCCTGATCCGGTTCGGGCACCCGCATGACGGCGTACGCGTGCGCACGGGCGCGGGAACCAAGTCGCTGCGGTTGCTGGAACGCGTTGGCCTGCGCTTCCGGTTCGAGATGAACATGGGTCGGCCGGAATTCACCGCGGAGCGATTGCAGTTGCCGCTCGCGGCGGGCCCGCGCGATGTGACTTTAGTGTGGGTGGGCAATCCGCAATGCGCCATGCCGGTCGCGGATTTCGATTTCGACTGGCGGGCGCTGGGTGCGGAGATCGAGCGGCATCCGCGATTTCCTAATCGCACGAATGTCTCGTTCCTGCGGGCCCGCGACAAACATACGCTGGAAGTCCGGTTTTGGGAGCGCGGCGCGGGCGAGACGATGAGCTCGGGGACGGGTTCGGCGGGCGCGTACGCGGCCGCGGTGCTACGGGGGGCGGTGGAAAGCCCCGCTTGCGTGTTGACGCCCGCGGGGCCCATGGAACTGCGCTGGGAGGATGAAATCTTTCTAACCGGTCCGGCGGAGATCGTGGCGGACGGAGTCTTTTTCGCCGGCCAAACTTCCGGCTGCTGACCTTCGGTCCGCGCCTTTACGGATGGGGCTCGTGCTCGGCGTGGTCGGCATGAGGAGTTTCGCCGGGACTGGTGGCCGGTTCTTCCGCGCCGCGATGGCAGGTGTAGCAAGTCACATGCATTTTGCCGTCGGGGAATTTGGCGTTAATCTCGCGCGCCATCACGATCATCTTGCGGGCTATTTCTTTGTGCGGTTTTTCATCGCTGGCAAAATCGCCCTGCACATGGCAGAAATCGCAGCGTACGCCCAGGGCCACGC
>JBEKIM010000495.1:0-4993 GCA_050011755.1 Bryobacteraceae bacterium
GAAAGCCGGCATTACTTTTACCGACACCATCCTGACGGAAAAAGACGCCTTTGGGATTGTGGACCCCACCGCGAACGCCGTGTGCCTCAACGCCGATGGCAGCGCCTACACAAATCCCCTGTTGACGAATTCCACGCAATGCGCCGGCGCGGGACTGGCTCCGAATCCCGGCTTCGTTCCGCTGCTGGGCTGTTATGACTTGACCCGCACCGCCGCGCTGCCCGCATCCGACGGCTGCCCGAGCTCCACCAGCGGCTTGTACCGCTGGTATGGCCACGCCAATATCCGCGAGCTTTCCTCGTTTATTCAGGACACTATTACCAGGAAGAACTGGACCTTTAACCTGGGTTTTCGTTTCGATGACTACGATGGCCTGGTCGGCGCTACCCAGCCGGAACCGCGGTTGGGTATCGCCTACAACATCAAAGCGACCAATACCGTGCTGCGCGTTTCCTACGCCCGCACGCTCGAAACTCCGTTCAACGAAAACCTCGTGCTTTCGAGCGAAGGCTGCAACAATCCGGTGATTAATGCGCTGATGGCATCCACCATCTCGCCCTGTGTGGCCAACGTGCCGCTGAGTCCGGGCTGGCGCAACGAGTTCCACGCGGGCCTCGAGCAGGCTTTCGGAAAGCATCTCGTATTCGATGGCGAGTACATCTGGAAATATACGCACAAAGCCTACGACTTCAGCGTGCTGGGCGACTCGCCGATTACCTTTCCCATCGAGTGGGACCGCTCCAAGATTCCCGGCTATGCCATTCGCCTAAGCGTCCCGAACTGGCACGGGTTCACGGCGTTTGTCGTCATGTCGCACGTGGCCGCCCGATTCTTCGAACCGCAGGTGAGCGGCATCGGCGCGACGCCGGTGGGGTCGGAAGTCTTCCGCATCGATCACGACGAGAATTTCAACGAGACCACTCACTTGCAATATCAGCCCTGGAAAAAAGGGCCGTGGTTCAGCTTCAACTGGCGCTACGATAGCGGCCTGGTGGCCGGCCCGGTGCCCTGCATCGGCGGCAATTGCGCCAACGGGCCAAACGGCACCGATACGGAAGTGGATGTCTCCGGCCTGTCGCCCGATCAGCAATTCCAGGCCGGGCTCTACTGCGGCACCGTGCATGCGACCCCCACTTCGCCAATCAGTCCGAATGGCCTCTGCCCGGCGTCGGAGTATGGCTCAAGCCTGGTGAAAATCCCGCCGGCGGGAACGGAAAACGACGACCACAATCCGCCGCGCATCGCGCCGCGCAGCCTCTTCGATATGGCTGTGGGCGAAGACAACCTCTTCCATGGCGACAAGTACAAATGGAGCTTGCGCTTGTCGGCGGTGAATGTGACCAACGCATACGCGCTCTACAATTTCCTCTCTACCTTCAGCGGAACACACTATGTCACGCCGCGCGCCATCACCGCCACGCTAGGCTTCCACTTCTGATGTAGCCGTGGCGCACGCTTCAGCGACCCGGCGGGACTTTCAAGTCCCGCTCCGCGTTACAATGCATGATGATCCGCCACGACGACTCCGGCTTCTTCAAAATGGTGCGGCGCGAACTTTTCACGGCCGTGATCGGAGATGTCATGGACAAGCTGGGTATGCGCCGCCAGTTCCTGCCCCAGCCGGTTCAACCCCTCCAGCGTGAAATGATCGTTGCCGGACGTGCGCTCACGGTCCTCGCCGCGGATTGTTTCGACGAAGCCATCGAAGGCTCGCACAATCCCATCTCGGCGCGGCCCTTCGGTCTCATGCTCGAAGCCCTCGACGACCTGAAAACGGACGAGGTTTATGTCTCGACCGGCGCCTCGCCGCGCTATGCGCTGTGGGGCGAGCTCATGACCCGCCGCGCCATCCGCTGTGGTGCCGCGGGAGCCGTCCTGGACGGCTATTCGAGAGATACCCGCCGCATTCTGGCATCCGGATTTCCGGTGTTTTCACGCGGTTCCTACGCGCAAGACCAGGGGCCGCGCGGCAAGGTCCTGGATTATCGCGTCCCCATCGAAATCGAAGGCGTCAGGATCGCGCCCGGCGACATCCTGTTCGGCGATATGGACGGAGTGTGCGTGGTCCCCAAGGCCGCCGAACAGGAGGTTTTTGCCCGCGCCATCGAGAAAGCGCGCGCGGAAAAGACGGTCGGCAAGGCGCTCGATGAGGGCATGACCGCATCCGCCGCCTTCGCCAGGTACGGAATCCTCTGATGCGCCCCATTTCGATTCTTGGAGATCTTCCATCATGAAGCTTGGACTTGGACTCTACCGCCATATGCTCACGCCTGACAATTTCCGCTTCGCGCGGCAGGCGGGCGCCACTCACATCGTGGCGCATTGGGTGGATTACTTTGGAACCTCACCCAACTTACCCGCCACCGACGGCCAGACCTGTTGGGGCGTCACCGAAAACCGCGGCCGCCTTTGGAGCTATGAAGAACTCGCCGCGCTGAAGAAATCCGTGAACGCGGAGGGGCTGGAACTGGCCGCCATCGAGAACTTCGACCCCGCCCACTGGTACGACATCCTGCTCGATGGTCCGTCGAAGCCGCAACAACTCGAAGACATCAAGACCATCGTCCGCCGCGCCGGCCAGGCGGGCATTCCGGTGATTGGTTATAACTTCAGCATCGCGGGAGTATGGGGACATGTGGTGGGACAGTTCGCCCGCGGCGATGCGGAGACCGTCGGATTCCTGGGGCCCGACGGTCCCGCCGAGACGCCCATCCCGAACGGGCAAGTCTGGAACATGATTTACGATCCGCACGCCGGGCCCGGAACCGTGGGAGAAGTCACCAGCGAAAAACTCTGGCAACGCCTGGAAGATTTCTTGAAAGCCGTGATCCCGGTGGCCGAAGAAGCCGGCGTGCGTCTGGCCGCCCATCCCGACGATCCCCCCATGCCCACCCTCCGCGGCACCGCCCGCCTGGTCTACCAGCCCCATCTCTATCAACGCCTGCTCGACATCGTCCCCAGTCCCAGCAATGCGCTGGAATTCTGTCAGGGCACCATCGCCGAAATGCAGGGCGGCGACGCCGAAGTCCACGACGTATACAGCGCCATCGACAAATACAGCCGCCAAGGCAACATCGCCTATGTCCACCTGCGAAATGTCAAAGGCAAGGTGCCGCGGTACACCGAGGTGTTCCTCGACGAGGGCGACGTGGATATCGTGCGCGCGCTACGTATCTACCGGCGCAACGGTTATGACGGCGTACTCATCGCGGACCATACGCCGCACCTGCAGTGCGCCGCGTCCTGGCATGCCGGCATGGCCTACGCCATGGGCTACATCAAAGGAATCCTCCAAACCCTCTCATCGGAGTGAACCGTGGCGCACGCTTTCAGCGTGCCGGCGGGACTCTTTAAGTCCCGCTCCTCGTTCCCTTGAAAACTTCCGCCGCTGGCGTCTACGGAATCAGGCAGTTAAGACCGCACTGCAAACTCTAGGACCCGATGCCGCGACCGTGCTTGGTCATCTTAAACAACACGGAAGTCTGACATCTGGTTCAGCCCAACCACCGCTTGTTAGTGGAATGAGCGAGCGCGACATGCGATTGATTATCGAAAAGTGCGCAATTGAATCGCTGGCAACATTTCAAACCATCAGACATTCAGGTGGGTATGATTACGTCTACACAATCGCGCCGGGGATAGTTCCCGTGCTGGACGAACTGCTACACGCGCCGAACAGCGCTCCGTCCTGAAATGCTGCTACAGTTTCCGTATGGCACGATTGCTGATCGCCTCATTTCTCGTTGCCGTCTGCTGGCTTCCAGCTTTCCCCAGCGATGCAGACACGTCTGATGATGATCTCCGAACGCTAATTGCCTATGGACAGACTTGGCACAAGCCAGACCAGCTCTATCGGGAGGGCCTGCCGGAATCGGTTTTAGTGGACGTTTCCAGCGGGCGGGCGGTTCGATTCATGACGGACCGGGCTTTCATTTGCATTGAGGCATGTCGAGCAAAGCTGCTGCTTAAGCCGTTTGGGATCGCGGAGGCACGCGCAATGTTCAACCCAAATCGGCTGCATGCCATTCTCGAAGCCTCGTCGGCCACCAGGAACGGTGCCGCCCGCGCCAACAAGCAATATGGAGGCCGGGATATCAACCTTGTGCTCTTGATCGGCGGAGGAATGATGCAGCCCCAAACGGTGGGCGGCCCTGAGGGAGGGATCGGTACGGGCGCTCAACTGACTCAAGTCTCAAGGGTCGGGCGCGGGTTTTACGCGGTAAACACACTGGATCTGACCCCAGGTTTTCTGAGCAGGGCATTCACGTTCGTGTTAGCTTCTCCGGTTGTGGACGTTACGGAGGCGAACTTTATCCTTGTGGACTCGAAGGGTAAGCAGCGAAGATTCGGCCGGCGCGTGTCAAGCACTTTGAGACACCCAGCATAGAAATTTACTGACTACAAACGGAGAGCGGGAGCCGCCCGCCCTGGTAGTTCGTTATAATGCCAGCCATATGGATTTGAAAGGATGCTCCTGAGGGAACCGTATGAAAAGCATATTACAGGCCGGCTATCGCTCTTCCTGGCTGTGGCTCGTATGCGCAATCGCCGCCCCCGCATGCGCGCCATTGGCGGCACAGGCCGCCACTGAAACCGTATTGCACAACTTCGCCAGCCCGCCGAAGGGGGCCACTCCTTACGCCGGGGTAATCCGCGACTCGGTCGGCAACCTCTACGGGACATCTTACAACGGCGGCGCGGCGGGCTTGGGCGCGGTGTACAAGGTGAACACTAGCGGCCAGTTGATTGTGTTGCATAACTTCACGGGCGGAACCGACGGTCAAAATCCTCACGCCGGGGTGGTCCGCGACTCTGCCGGCAACCTCTATGGAACAACTTACCTGGGCGCCGCGTACAACGCGGGCGTGGTGTTCCGATTGGCT
The DNA here is from genome assembly GCA_050011755.1 of Bryobacteraceae bacterium. Lineage (GTDB taxonomy): Bacteria > Acidobacteriota > Terriglobia > Bryobacterales > Bryobacteraceae > Bog-159. The sequence goes on from JBEKIM010000495.1 coordinate 4,884, forward strand.
GCAACCGGTCAGGAGACGTTGCTGTATACCTTCACCGGTGGCAACGACGGGGGCTACCCCTTAGGTGGTGTGGCGCTGGACTCGGCCGGCAACCTCTACGGGACCACCGA
>JBEKIM010000496.1:0-4985 GCA_050011755.1 Bryobacteraceae bacterium
GATTATGGGGGACGGGCAGCGGCCCGCTGCGGATGAAGCTGCACCTGGCGTTCGGCGTCGATCTGGGCGACCTGCTTGAAGCGCCCGCCCGGCTGCGTGCTGCGCACGTCACGCCGCGCGATTTTGCGGGCAGCCCCGCCGACGAGCCGGTAGTACTGGCGTGGATGCCGGCGGCCGCGGTCTACTTTGAAGACCCGGATGGCCATCAACTCGAGTTCCTCGCCATGCTCTCCGATGCGCCGCGGCCCGAGTGGGGAGTGCTCGCGTGGACCGACTGGCACCGCCGTCGGGATGGCGACTCCCCGCCGCCCGGCACGCGGTGATACCTCGTTCATCCGCACATCATGTTACATTCAAAGATAAATTGTCGTCCTCTTCACGTTCTTCCATCCCGTGGCCTCACCTGTATCTGGGCGTAGCGCTGACCACGCTGGCGACGCTGCTTCTGGAGCTCTCGCTGACCCGTATCTTCTCCGTCGTCTTCTACTACCATTTTGCGTTCCTGGCAATCTCTATCGCGCTTTTCGGCTTAGGAGTCGGCGGCGTCTTTTCATATGTCGTGGCCGGCTGGAAAACGCCGCTGTTCCGGAAACTGGGCTATCTCAGCATGCTCAACAGCCTGCTGGTGCTGGCGGCGCTGGCGGTAGTTCTGGGGCAAAAAGAAGAGCCCGGCGCCTGGGACCTGACCCTGGTTTACTTCACCACGTCCCTGCCATTTTTCGTTTCCGGCACCATTGTTTCCTTAGCGATTTCGGAAACCGTCGAGCGCATCGATCGCGTTTATTTCTTCGACCTGCTGGGTGCGTCGGCCGGATGCCTCCTTCTGGTGCCATTCCTGAATCACTTCGGCGGCACCAGTACCGTGATGCTGGTGGCCGTTTTGTTCGCCGCCGCCGGCGCCATCTGGCACAGCATGGCCGGGTCGGTGAAACTGCGCGCTACCGCCGTGGCCCTCGCCCTGGCCCTGTTCTCATTCGTGTTCTACAACAACACGCACAACATTATCGCGATACGCTACGCCAAAGGCCAGAAGCTGAAGAAGGAAGAGTTCGTGCAGTGGAACAGCTTCTCGCGCATCGGCGTGCGCGATTACCGTATCTTCATTGACGCGGACGCCTCCACCGGCATCGCCGGCTTCGACTTCGCGCACCTCACCCCGAACGAGCGCCATCAGTTGCTGGAGCAAGGCCCCGCCTTGCCGTACGCCGTACGGCCGGGAGCCAAGGCGTTGATCATCGGTCCCGGCGGGGGCTGGGACGTGTCGCGCGCGCTGGCTTCCGGGAGTCACGATATTACCGGCGTCGAAATCAACCCCATCATCGCCACCACCATCATGCGCGATCGTTTCGTGCCGCAGAGCCGCGGTCTCTATTTGCGCCCGGATGTGCACATCTTCGTGGAAGACGGCCGCAGCTTTGTGCGCCGCAGCCACGACAAATACCAGGTGGTGCAGGCGACGCTGGTGGATACCTGGGCGTCCACGGCGGCCGGCGCATTCGCCCTTTCCGAGAATAATCTTTATACCACCGACGCGCTCCGCGATTATCTTCTGCATCTCACCGGCGACGGGATGGTGGCTTTCACGCGCTGGGGGCTCGACCCGCCGCGGGAGTCTCTTCGTCTGGTCTCGCTGGCCATGGCGGCTTTGCACGAGATAGGCGAACTGGAACCCTGGCGGCACGTGATCGTGGGCCGGGAAGGTTCCACCGAGGGTTGGGGCGCCCAGGACACGGTGCTGATCGCGCGCAAGCCCTTCCCCGATAGCGACCTTTCCCGCGCGCGCGCGGCTATGGTTGCCGCGAACATGCAGCCGATCTACTTTCCCGACGAGCGGCTCGCGGGCCAGTTCACCGATTTGCTGCGCAGTCCGGATCCCGAAGCTTACGAGCGCAATTATCGGTACGATATCTCGCCGGTGGGCGACAACCAGCCTTTCTTTTTCTATACGGTGCAGCCGCGCGACATCCTGGCTTTCCTGGCGAATGCGTCCCGGCGTTCGGCCGACTACAAGATCAACAAAGCGGTGCCTCTGCTGTACGCCCTGATGGCGATCAGTGTGCTTGCGACCGTGATCATTCTGGCGCTGCCGCCGGTGGTGCTGGGCGCGCGGCTGCCTCGCCACCGGGGCGTCCTCGGGTTCCTTCTGTATTTTCTGTTCATCGGCGCGGGATATATCCTGATCGAAATGGCGCTCATCCAGAAATTCGTACTCTTTCTGGGACACCCCACCTACGCCCTCACCGTGGTGATTTTCTCCATGTTGGTCTCGAGTGGGCTGGGAAGCTATTTCAGCCGGCGAATCCTCAGCAACGATGATGGCCGCCTGTACCGCGCCCTGATCCTGATCGCCGTGCTTGTGGCGCTGCTGGCGGCCGTGGTCACGCCGCTGCTGGCGGCCGGAGTAGGGTTGCCGTTGGCCATGAAATTCGCCATTACCGTCGCGCTGATCTCGCCCGCCGGCTTCGTGATGGGAATGCCGTTCCCCACCGCGCTAAAACGCCTGGAGGAATGGCACAAGCCGTCCGTGCGATGGGCCTGGTCGCTGAATGCGGCGGCCAGCGTGCTAGGTTCGGTGGGATCGCTGGTATGCGCCATTTACCTGGGACTGGTCCAAACCCTCCTCGCCGGCGGCCTGTTGTATCTGGCGGCACTGGCGGTGGCCGTCCGCACCGCAAAACTCCGCGACAATTCCGCTGTAAATACTGTTCCACTCGTGCAAGCTCGGCTAAACTAATTGTGGGACAGGCACGCTGCCTGGAAGCCGGCTCCCGGCCGGCTGTCTTACAAGGAGGGACGCCCTTTTGGCCACGGTTACAACAACCCAACCCGCCGCCGGCGCCAAGTGGCACGGATTGGAGCCCGAGCAGTTGATCCAAGCCTTCCGCATTATGCAGACGTCACGGCGTCTGGACGATCGCGAAGTCGCTCTCAAACGCCAGAACCGTATCTTCTTCCAGATCAGCGGCGCCGGCCACGAGGCCGTGGAAGTGGCGGCGGGCATGTGTTTGCGCTCCGGGCACGATTGGATCTTCCCGTACTATCGCGACCGGGCTCTGTGCCTGACCTTGGGCGTGACACCCCTGGATATGCTCCTGCAGGCGGTCGGGGCGGCGGACGACCCGGCTTCCGGCGGCCGCCAGATGCCCTCCCATTGGGGCGATCCGCGGTTCAACATCGTATCTTCCTCTTCCTGCACCGGAACACAATTCCTGCAAGCCGTAGGCTGCGCCGATGCGAACCGGTATCTGGCGCCGGATGGCGATGCCATCACTTTGACCGCCAGCGGCGATGGCGCCACCAGCGAAGGCGAGTTTTGGGAATCCTTGAATGCGGCTTGCCTGAACCGGCTACCCGTTCTGTTCCTGATCGAGGATAACGGCTACGCCATCTCGGTCCCCATCGAATGCCAGACCGCCGGCGCAAATATCTCGGCGCTGGTCTCCGGTTTCCCCGGGCTGTTCCGGCGGGAGGTGGACGGCTGCGATTTTCTGGCATCCTACGAAGCCCTGCAGGAAGCCGTGGCCTATTGCCGCGCAGGACGCGGTCCCGCGCTGGTGCATGCGCACGTGATCCGGCCTTACTCGCATTCCCTTTCCGACGACGAGCGCCACTACAAGACTCCCGCCGAGCGGGAAGCCGAACAGGCGCGGGATCCGCTCACGCGCTTTCCTCAGTTCCTGCTGGACGAAGGCGTGCTCGACCAGAATGCGCTCCGCCGCATCCAACTCGAAGTCGACCGCGAAGTGCACGACGCCGCGCAACAGGCGCTGCACGCGGATCCGGCGGCCCGCGATTCGGCGATGCGCTATTTGTACTCCGACAAGATCGATGCCACCGCGGAAGCGTTTTCGACGCCGCCGCAATTCCACGGCGAGCCGAAGACCATGGTGGATTTACTGAATTCCACGCTACACGAAGAAATGCGCCGGGATCCGCGCATAGTGGCGTTCGGCGAGGACGTGGCGGATTGCAGCCGCGCGCAGAATCTGACGGAAGTGAAAGGCAAGGGAGGCGTTTTCAAGGTCACGTTCGGATTGCAGTCCGAGTTCGGCGCGCAGCGTGCTTTCAATACGCCGCTGGCCGAAGCAGCCATCGTGGGACGCGCCATCGGGATGGCCGTGCGCGGGCTAAAGCCGGTGGCCGAAATTCAGTTCTTCGATTACATCTGGCCCGCCATGATGCAGATCCGCGACGAGATGGCTACCATGCGGTGGCGCTCCAACGGAACATTCGCCTGTCCGTTTGTTTTGCGCGTGCCCATCGGCGGCTATCTGAACGGCGGCGCGATTTATCATAGCCAGTGCGGCGAAGTGGAATTCACGCATCTGCCCGGCCTGCGAGTGATCATGCCGTCGAATGCGCTGGATGCCTGCGGGCTGCTACGCACCGCCATCCGCTGCGACGATCCGGTGATGTTCCTGGAGCATAAGCGGCTGTATCGCGAGCCGTATAACCGGTCGCCCGATCCCGGTCCGGAATACACGATCCCGTTCGGCAGCGCGCGCATCGTGAAGCCAGGGCACGATCTGACGGTGGTCACGTACGGGGCGCTGGTGCAGAAGTCGCAACAGGCCGCGTTGCTGGTCGAGCGCAAGTACCCGGACCTGACCGTCGAAGTGATCGATTTACGCTCGCTCGCGCCGTTCGACTGGAACGCCATCCGTACGTCGGTGGAGAAGACCAACCGGGTGATCATCGCGCACGAGGATTGCCTCTCGTTCGGCTACGCCGCCGAGATTGCCGCCCGGATCGCCGACGAGCTGTTCGATCGCCTGGATGCGCCCGTGCGCCGCGTGGCGGCGCTGGATACCTGGGTGGCGTATCAGCCGCAAGTGGAGAACGCCATCCTGCCGCAGGTGGAAGATCTGGTAGCGGAGATGGAGCGGGTGCTGAGTTACTGAATTTTCGCCGTAACCCCGTGGCGGTCGCTTCAGCGTGCCGGCGGGACTTTTAAGTCCCGCTTCAACCGGGGCAATGCTAAACTC
>JBEKIM010000497.1:0-7027 GCA_050011755.1 Bryobacteraceae bacterium
AAGAAGCTGGCTACCGAGAAACGATCACAACTCGACCGCCTCTATGCGTGCGTCACCCACGATCTCGATGAACTCTTACGGGCGGTCGGGATCAAGGTCGCCGCCTGACCTTTGCGTAACGGTAACAAAATTCTCGTTGCGCGCCGCATAACGGGCTAAAGTACACTGCTGGGGCGGTCGATAGAGTGAATGGTGACGCCTTGGATCTAGAGTTTCTGCAGGATTACCTGATCGAATCGCGAGAACTACTGGCAAAGGCCCAGCGTGACATTCTGAGCCTTGAAGCAGATCCCGGCAACGAGGAAATGCTCGCATCGATCTTCCGCGCCTTTCACACCGTGAAAGGCGGAGCAGGCTTTCTGGACGCGAAACACGTGGTGAGTTGGGCTCACGATCTCGAAAACCTACTGGACAAGCTGCGCTCGCATAACCTGCCGGTAACTTCTGCCCGCATCGACGCCATCCTAAGCGCAACCGATGTCCTAAGTGCCATGCTTCAGACACTTGCGGACGAAGAGTATCCCGGTGCCGGCCCGTCGGAGCTGGGTCATACCATCAAAATGCTCGCCGGACCGGAATCTCAGAGTGGCGGCTCTCTCGCCGCGCTCGCATCGGCGATGACCGGCAAAAAGGCCGCACCGGTTATAGAGGCTCCTGTCGCTGCTGTAGAAGCGGCGGCGGCCACGTCCGCTCAGCCACCCTCGGCACCCGCCGAAACGAGCGTTCCCGTAGTGGATACCGAGTCATCCGGTCATGCGTCTCCTGCCCGATCGGCTTCCAGGAGTACTGAAGCGATCGAGGGCTCGCTACGCGTGGAGGCGGGCCGGCTGGACGCGGTGATGAATCAGGTTGGAGAACTCGTTTTGCTGAGAAACCGTCTCACTTCCGCGGTAGGAGGGCTGGAGAAGGAAGACGAAAACATGTCCCGGATCGCGCGGGAGATGGACTTGAGGGTGAGCGACATCCAGCGTACAGTGATGCGTTTGCGCATGCAGCCGTGCAGGCGCCTGTTCCAGCAGTTGCCCCGCGTGGTGCGCGACCTTGCCCGTCAGCTAGGCAAGGAGGTCAAGCTGGAAATCGCGGGCGAGGATGTGGAAATCGATAAGACGGTCGTGGACACGCTTTCGGCGCCGATGACGCATCTGGTGCGCAACAGCCTCGACCATGGCATCGAGTTGCCGGAAGTTCGGAAGAGCGCGAACAAACCCGCGGCCGCACTACTCAAAATTGCGGCGGTGCATTTGGGCGACAAGGTGCGGATCGAGGTTTCCGATGACGGTAAGGGAATCGATCGCCGGCTGATCGTGCAGAAGGCCATCGAGAAACAAGTAATCACGCAGGAACAAGCGGCCCGGCTTTCCGAGCAGGAGGCGCTTGAGTTGATTTTTCGTCCCGGCTTCTCCACCAAGGACCAGGCGACGGATCTCTCCGGCCGCGGCGTGGGCATGGACGTGGTCAAGGAAACGACGAGCAAGCTACGGGGCCGCCTCTCGATCGACACGACTGCAGGACAGGGCACACGTATCGCGATGGAGTTTCCGCTCACGCTGGCCGTGCTACCCGTACTCTATCTGCGAGTTCGCCAGGACGTCTATGCGCTGCCCATTTCAGCTATCGATAGCTTAACGGACATTGAAACGCACCGGGTACACCGGTTTGCGGGTCGCGTGACCTACCGCGTGGATGGCATGCAAACGGTGCCGGTGGCGGACCTGGGTGAGATCTTGCAGGGGCGGCCGCTACGTCCCGGGCGCGAGAGTGTCGAGGGCGTATTGACGGAACGCGGCCTGTTTGTCGTCTCCGAGGTCTTGGGCAATGAGGATTCGGTAGTCAAGCCCATCGATTTTCTCGCGGGTCCCAATTTGTATCAGGGGGCCACGATCTCCGGGCGCGGCAATGTCGTTCTGATTTTAGATGCGACTGCGCTGGGCGCGGCCGCCGCCGCTCTCGAAGGAGCGTATTGATGGATATTCAACGCATTATGCGGATCATGGATGCGTCCTCCGGTACGCGGCGCATCATAGAACGCTCGTTGCATGAGATCGATCGTCGCGCTCTGAATGCAATGGTTCTGGTCAAGCGGCACGGGAACAAGCTGGCGGGCTATGGGGTGGTGGCGCAGGCGTTCCGGGAGCAGGATCGCGCCGCTCATTCGAGTGCAGATGCGCGTTTTGCAGTACGCCCGCTTTACCGAGATGTTCCGCCGCACGGCGGAACTGGCGAACGCGGACCGCCGTGCGAGTGCATTTCTGTCACAAGGCGAAGTAAACTGGCGGCGCAGTACCGAATCGGAAGAAGCCGAGGGCGTAGCGATTCTGCGCCACTTAGTGGAGACCGTTACCAGGCTGCAGGAGGGTATCACGGAACAGGAGTACGTCGTAACCAACGGCCGGATCGAGGCAGCGCTCTCGGAACAGAGCGGCGCGCCGCTGATGCGAGTCTCGCACGAAATGGGCGTGGCGGTCGCCAAGGTTAGAGACGCGATCTGGAGATATCGCGCTGAATTGGAGGAGGTACTGCATGAAAGCAGCGCCGGTATTTGAAGTAGGAAACCACCGTTGGTGGGTGTTGTACGACCAGGAAGAGCGCCGGGTCATCGATTCCAACGTGTATATCGTGGAATCGAACGGACAGAGCGCACTTCTGGACCCTGGCGGTTTCGAAATCTTTCCGCAAGTCCTCGCGGCCGTAGCTGAAGTGGTGCCGCCAACGTCGGTGGCCAAGGCATTTGTCTCGCACCAGGATCCGGATATTGCCTCCAGTCTTCCCTTGTGGAACGCGTGCAATGGCAAGCTGCAATGGCACATACCCAGCCTGTGGGAAGGATTTATCCGGCACTATGGAGCGCTGGACGCGGATCTGATCGGCACGCCGGATGAAGGCGGGGAAATGGTTGTCGGCGGTCACAAGCTGGAACTCATACCGGCGCACTATTTGCACGCCTCCGCAAACTTTCATCTTTATGATCCGGAGGCGAAGGTCTTCTTCAGCGGCGATGTAGGAACTGCGCTTTTGCCAGCCAGCCACAGTATCTGGGTAGGCGGCCATCAGGGAGCGGATTCCGCCAGGGACTTTGACGAGCATATTCAGCACGCCGTCTTCTTTCACCAGCGATGGATGCCGTCAAACGCCGCTAAAAAGGACTGGATCAACCGTGTTCGCGAGTTGGAAATCGATTACCTCTGTCCTCAGCACGGCGCGATTTATGCAGGCAAGAATGTGGGACGTTTCCTGGACTGGTTCGACGGCCTGACCGTCGGAACCGTAATTTCCCGTTAAAAGGAGTTTCTCAATGGCTGGCATGGTCATCCCCAATCGGCGTAGGGCCAACAACGATACGATTCTGCAAGCAAAGGCGAAGCCTTTGAAAGCGGCGCCTCCTCTCCGGAGCGGTTTGAGCGCAGCCTCGCGGGCTCGCGGCCGTCAGGAGCCCGCAACAACTGCCGCCCGGGGGCGGCGCGAAGCGGACTCCGACCGGGCGCGCCTCCTGGAGTATGCACGGCTGCTGCTGGAGCCGCTCGCGAGCCTCGAAATGTTGTGCGATGCCGACGAAAATATGGAGAATTCCGTTTTCTATATGAACCGGGCCGCGCTGGAGGCCATGAGCCTGAATCACGGCCGGCTCAATCCTCTCCTCAGAGGGGCGGACGTGCGAAAGGCATCCGGCTGCTCGATCCATCAGTTTCATAGAGATCCGGACCGCATTCGCAACATCTTGCGCACTCTGATTGAAGACCCGTCGCGCGGACACCATACAGATTTGCAACTTGGCGGTGTGACATTCACGTTGAACTTCACCGCTGTCTGCAATCGGGCCGGGAAGGCGATTGCATTCCATGCCTCGTGGCGCAACATCAGTGACGGGAAACTTGCCGAGCAAGTGATCGCGAGTATGAGCAAGGCCGCGGCGGAGCATGCCGAATCGTTGATGGGGCTGGCCGGGGAGACCGATCGCTCCATGAAGGCTGTGGCAGGCAAGCTGAATGGGCTTGCCCAGTCGGTTGCGGACAGCCGCAAAGCTTCCAAGGGATTGATTGCGCAGGTCGGCGCGATAGGACGAATCGCGCAGACGATTCGGGAGATCGCCTACCAGACCAACCTGCTCGCATTAAACGCCGCCATCGAGGCGGCGCGGGCCGGAGAACACGGCCGCGGTTTTGCCGTGGTTGCCGATGAAGTTCGCAATCTGTCTAAGCGTGTGCAGAAGGCCACGGAGGAAGTGCAAAGTAACATTCTCGACATTGACGGCTCAGCCAGATCCATCGAAAAGACCAGCACCTCGGCCGAACAGACTGCGCACGGCGCGGAATCGGTCACACTTTCGCTGGGCGAGCGGGTTCAGACGCTTCACAACATGGTGGCGGTCATGAACATCGAATCGGCAAAGAACGATATCAAGATTTTCGTTCGCAACACCCTGGCCGGGATTGCCCAGCCGGCAGGCTCCCGAGCTTCGGCCGAGTTGCCCGATCATCGCCAATCCGGTTTCGGCCGTTGGTATGAGGGTGCGGGCAAAGAGCCGTTTGGACAGGACGCCGCCTTTCAGGAGATCGCGAATCCTTACGCCAGCCTCTATACCACCGCCCGTGGAATCCGCATGGCGGTGCAGTCGGGGGACCGGGACGAAGCTCTGCGCCAAGGGTCGGATCTGTCGCGCATTGAGCAGGAATTGTTGAGCAAGCTGGATGAACTGAGTACCGTGATCGGTCAAAAGCAGGATTGAGGAGCCGCTCCATGAGTGATGTAATGCGTGAAGTAGACGAGCGTTCGAAATTAGCGGGCACAAACAAATTCGAACTGCTGATCTTCCGGCTGGGCGAGGACCCGAACTCGAGCACGCGAGAGGCCTTCGGCATGAACGTCTTCAAAGTGCGGGAGGCGCTGATCATGCCCTCGATCACGCCGATGCCGGGATCGCCCAAGCATGTTTTGGGCGTGGCCAACATCCGCGGCCAGATCATCCCGGTGATCGATTTACCCTCCGTGGTGGGTTGCACGCCCGCGGCGCGCAACATTCTCCTCGTGACCGAATACGAACGCTCGGTCCAAGGATTCGCCGTGGAGGAAGTCGAAGAGATCGTGCGCCTGGAGTGGAATCGGGTGGTTTCCGCCGAGAAGTCCGCGGGTGGTGCGCTGGTAACCAGCCTGGCTCGGCTGGACGACAACGAGGAGAGCGCCCGCCTGGCTCTGATCCTGGACGTGGAATCGATTCTGCGAGAAACCCTGCCGTCCCGCTTCAACAGCGGCGAGGAAATGGGTAATGTGCCGTCCATACAAATTCCCCACGGCTCAAAGGTCGTCTATGCCGACGATTCGAGCGCTGCGCGCCGGCAGATCGAGTCGGTTCTGACCAAGTGCAAGCTTCCCTTTGTGGGCGCGAAGACGGGCAAAGAGGCGTGGGACCATCTAAAGGGAATGGCGCAAGAGGCCAGGAGTGCAGGATTGCCCATCAGGGAGAAAGTCGCGTTGCTGCTGACAGACCTGGAGATGCCGGAGATGGATGGGTTTACACTGACGCGGCACTTGAAGGAAGATGATTTGCTGAAGGGTGTTCCGGTGGTGATTCATTCCTCTCTGTCTGGTTCGGCCAACGAATCGCATGCGAAGCGAGTGGGAGCGGATGGCTTCGTAGCGAAGTTCGTTCCCGATGAACTTGCTCGCGAGATTGTGAAAGCTCTGTCGCTACAAGCGGCCTAATAGGGCTGGCGGTAGGTAGCACGGGTTATTGCAGCACGAGTTGGAATGCAGTCCCGTAGTCCAGGATTTTGCCGAACAACGTCGTGGTCTCAACCGTGATCCCGTATAGATTGCCGTCCGGCCCGAAGGCAATCGGACTCGGCCCCGCGCTGTCCGCGGTTCCCGTAAATGAATAAAGGATCACCTCCGTCCACGTGGCGCCCAGGGCGGCGGGCGGAACCAACTTGAAGATGGTCCCGTAGCCGCCGGCAGTGCCGCCCGAGCCCGTGGTTCCATAGAGAGCGCCGTCCGGCCCAAACACCGGCACGGCCCAAGGTTCGATGCCGTCTCCAGTCCCATAAGTAAAAGTGTGCAAGGTCGTTTCCGTCCAGGGCCCGCCGGCGGTGGCTGGAGGAGCGAGCTCAAAGATCACACCGCATTCCGGCGGGCAAACCCGCCCATACTGTGCGGTGCCGCCGTAAAGAGAGCCGTGCGGACCCATGACAACGCCCGTCGGAAACTGATCACCCGTATCTGTTCCAAACGCGTGTAGGACCGTCTCGGTCCAGCTCCCCCCGGATGCGTCCGGCGGCGACAGTTGAAAAATCGTGCCATAACCTGTCCCGCCCTCTTCCGTCGCCCCGTAAAGCGAGCCGTCGCTGCCAATCGCCAGGGCGCCCTGCGGGGCCTCCCCGTCTCCGGAATAGGCGCCAAAGTTATAAAGGATGTCTTCGGTCCACGCGCCTCCGGGGGATGAGGAAGGCACCAGCCGGTAAACGACACCCGCATTGTAGGCGCCACCCTGGCGAGTGGTCCCATACAGGACTTTTTCTTGCCCGAATACCGGTGGTCCATTGGGATACTGGCCGTCCGTAGTTCCTGCGCCAAATACGTGGAGAATCTGCTCGCGCCAGCGTCCACCTTGCGGCGGAGGAGGCTCCAGTGCGAAGACCTCGCCGGGTCCGGCGGTTCTGTTCGGTTGTGCGGTTCCGTAGATCACTCCATCCGGCCCCAGCGTGATCCCGTTAACCCAAAGCCCCCCGGTTGAAGGACCCTCCGTCGTGGTGAACTCATGCAGGACAGCGGGCGCCCACATTCCCCCGGATACCGCGGGCGGAGTGAGTTTGAATGCGGCGCCGTTCTTGTACCCGGCACCGCGCAGCGTGACGCCGTAGAACTCCCCATTTGGCCCGATGGCAACTCCGCCGGGAAAGTAGCCGATGTTGTTTGGGCCGAAGATGTATAGGGTGTTGAGCGTCTGGCCGTTAAGTGCAGTACACAAGGTCAGGGCTGCCAAGAGTGTTTTCATGCTGTCCCTCTTTCCGCGTAACGGGAGTTTCCATTATGGACC
>JBEKIM010000498.1:0-4854 GCA_050011755.1 Bryobacteraceae bacterium
GCGAAGCAGATCCTCGAAATCAAAGCGGATCCGAACTTCCCTTCACAGTAACGGAACAGCCCATCGCCGCATCGGGTGCGCTACCCTGTTGCCTTGCCGTACCAACCGAGGACTGAAAGCGCGCGCAGTGTGTTCCAGCGGCTGGCCCTGCCGGCGCCGGTCTCCATTTCCAATGGAATAGGTTCGGGATGCAGGAGGTTGAGAGGCCAGCGGCCGTTCTGGTGGCGGCGCGCAATCACGGTTCCGATGGCATCGCTGATGCGGTTGTCGGGTTTGATCCCGGCTTTCCGCAGATAGTCGAGTCCGCGCAAGACGTCGTAGTGCCAAAACGGGGGGAACGAAAAGCGCAGCCACCGTTTGTCGATGACTTCGCCGGTGCCGAGCGAGCGGAACATGCGGCGCTCGAGCAGATAGTTCTCGGCCCTCTTTCGCGCCTTGGTGACGGCCGCCGATTTGCGCCCGGCCCGTTCGTATTCGAGCAGTCCTTCGAGCACGCAGATGGTGGTGTGGAACGAAGAACGCCGGCTTGGGGGCGCTGCGCAGTTCCAGCCGCCATCGGCGAGTTGTTCGCCCAGGAGCCGCTGGGCCAGTGCGCCGTTCGGTTCTTTGAAATACGAGCCGACGCCGAGAATTCTGCCGTTGATGCAGGGCTCCGTTTCGCCGTGAAGGAACGGCCGGTTGTGGAGCCGTTTGAACACGAGACGGCGGTCGACGCGGCCGATCATTCTACGCGCCTGTTTGCTGGCGGGATCGAGACCGAGGTCCATCAAGACGACGAGAGCGTAGAGGGCTATAAGCAAGCCGCGCTCCTCCTTCGGCAAATCGTCTCTCCATCCCGGAGGGCCAGCGCCCCAGTGGCCGGCAGGAGATTGCAATGCGAGCAGTTGGGCGCCCCATCCTTCCGTTGCGACCCGAGACCGCTCGGCTGCAATCGCGTCGGAGGCTGCGCCGGTAAGGTGTCTCATGACCTGCCAACGGATGGCCGGGTCGGAATCGAGGAGCCATTTGAGGTGCGCGGGCCGGGGTGCGTAATCCTGTAAGCGCATAGGCCCATTAATGGGATTGCTTGCCGTACTTCTCCAGCCGCGCCAGGTGAATCTTGTCCGCATCCGGAGCGCCAAACTCGATAAGCGCTTGATAAGTTTGCTTGGCGTTATCTGGCGTAGCGTGAATCCAGATGTCGATTTCTTTCGTGTAAAATGGCTCGGTGTATTTCATGACGGCATAGCCGCCCACGATCAGATACTCGACTTGATGTTTGTTCAGAAGAATTAAGAAGTCTTTGAAATCCGGCCTGAGTTCCACGTGTGTGCCTTTGAATGCCTCGGCAGTCTCAACCATCTCCCAGGCCGCCTCAAAAATCGCCGCATCGCCCTGTTGTTGCCAGAACTCGACGTCGAACTGGCGATCGGGGAAACTACCACGGATAACCCGGCTCATCGCAGTGGGAGTGACGAACGGTTTGAATGTCTTCATCGAATCTCCCCCGTGTCTATGTTAAACCGCTCACCGGGAAGCCGGTCGCCGCGTTGCGCGCGGAAAGTGGGGCGAATGACTCCGGGTGTGCCACCCAGGCCAGAATTTCCAGCGATTCGACCAGGCGCGGCCCGGGACGATTGAAGTATCGATTCCCATCCGCGACATAGACTCGCCCGCCGCGCACCGCGCGCAAACCGGACCATCCATCGCGCCGGGTAAGCCAGTACATTTCGCCAACCGCGCGGTCCAAATTGAAACCGCAGGGCATTACCAGGATGGCGTCCGGATCGGCCGCCACCAGGTCGTCCCAAGTGTGCCAAGACACGTGTTCCGCGCCGGCCATTTCTACCAATTCCGGCATCCAGTTGGCCGTTGGCATCAAGGGTTCGATCCACTCGATGCAGGCGAGGCGTGGGCGCGGGCGCGCCAGCCGCGCGAGGTCGGCAATGGCCCGCATGCGCGCCTGCAATCCGGCCACAACCTGCTCGCCGCGGGCTTCGATTTCGAGCGACCGCGCTACGCGCCGGATATCCTCCCACACTTCCGCCAGTGAACGGGGATTCAAGGAGACCACCGCGGGCCGACTGGCCAGCCGCGCGGCCACCGATCGCTCCACGTCGCGCAGGCTGACGGCACAGACCTCGCAATGGATCTGCGTCAGAATATGAGTGGGCTGCAAACGCTCCAGCACATCGTCGAACACCTCGTAAACGGAGATCGATTCGGCCATGCTGCGCCGCACCAGGCGGTCGATTTCGCGGCTGTCGCCATCCACCGCGAACCGTGGTGCGGTCGAGACCGGTAGCGCCAGCACCTCCGCGGGATAATCGCACTCGTGCGAACGGCCCACCAGCCAGGGCAAGGCGCCCAAAGCATGCACGATTTCGGTGGCGCTCGAGATCATGGAAACGATGCGCGGCATTACGGCGCCTCGATCAGATCCGCGAACACGAAGCCATCCGCGTCGCGCAATTCGCCCGCGGCCACCGGAATGGGATGCGCGAACATGGGACCGGCATACGCGAAGGTGTGGAACTCGCCGTTCTCCCCGCAGGGGTCGGCTTGGGGCGGCAGATCCTCCAGCAGCGCCCTGTCGAACTCGCGTCCAGCGAAGCGCGCGTCAATCGTCTTCTTATCCACGCACGTGATTCTGGCGCGCAACCCGCGGTCAATCATCTCTTGCGCTAGCGGGCGCGTGGGAATCTCCCACAGCGGGAATAACGGTTCCAGCCCGCTGCCGGCCAGCTTGCGCTCGCGGTATTCACGGACATCCCGCAGGAACAAATCGCCGAATGCGATGGCTTCGAATCCCTCCGCTACCGCGGCCCGGCAAGCTTCGGCCATACGGGCTTCATACTCGTCGTTGGAGCAGGGCCACGGGAGTTCAACAGCTCGCAACGGAAGACCGGCGGACGCAGCTTGCGCGTACACCAGGGAACGGCGCACGGCATGCATGGCTACGCGGTCGGCGGGCCGGTTGAACGTGGTAAGCAGACCGGCAATCTCCACGCCCGATTGCGGGGCGCGGCTACGCATCACATGCAAGGCCCAAGCGCTATCCTTGCCGCTAGACCAGGAAAGAAGCGCGCGTTTCAAGCCGTGGCGGGGATTCGCTCGGCGGTGCGCACGGTGCGGCTGAGCCAGGCGTGCAGGCCGAATAGAACGCCGGAATAAACCAGATCGCCGGCCAGCGTGCGTCCAAAGAACGGAATGGCCAGCGTATAGGTTTGTACTAACCCGGCCCAGGTATGCGGATACCAGCCCACAAACGTGCCGAAATTGGAGATCAGGAAGAACTGCACGCTGCACGCGAGGCAGGCTACGCCGATGCGCAACGGGCTCTCGGTCGATTGCAGCCGGCGCCCGATCCACACGCTGATCATGAAACTGACGTACACGAACGGCGTCGCGATCGAATAGCCGCCGCGCAGAGGATCGGTCACGGCCATCAACAACAGCGGCAGCGCGAAGGCCTGCCAGCCGGGCAAACGGGCGCCCGCGTAGAGGCTCATACCACCCACCGGCGCGAAGTTCGGCGGATGCGGCAACAGGCGGAGAATCGCTCCCAGTACCGTCAGGCTCGACGCCAAAGGCCGGACATTGTTTCCTCGATCCATGTTCTCTCCTATTCAGATAGTGTACCGCCGCTCGCTTGGCTGCCGCTAGCCGCGCGGTTGGGCTCCCAGAGCGTCTCCGCCGCGCCGCTTAGAGAACTGGCCCAGCGGCTCCAGACAAAGAATGCATCGCTTAGACGGTTCAGGTACTTAACGGCCTCTGGGGGGACGGATTCCGCGCGGGCCAGCGCCGTGGCGATACGCTCGGCACGGCGGCAAACGGTCCGGCAAATATGCAGCTCCGCGTTCAGCCGCGAGCCGCCCGGCAGGATAAAGGACCGCAAAGCCGGCAGTCCTTCGTTAGCCCGGTCCATTTCCGCTTCCAAACGCGCAATTTCCGCGGCGGTAATCCGCGCCTGCCGGGGATGCACATCGGCCGGCAGGGTGGCCAGGATGGATCCCAGATTGAACAACTCATGCTGCACGCGCAGCAGGATGCCGCCCAACTCGGCCAATTCCGGGTGGCGCGGGTCGCCCTCGGCGGTGGCGCGCGCCAGCCCCACGAAAGCGTTCAACTCGTCCACCGTGCCATAAGCTTCGATGCGCAGAGAATCTTTGGGCACGCGCTGCCCGCCTGCCAGGCTGGTTTCGCCCGCATCCCCCCGGCGCGTGTAGACCCGGTTGATGGCCAGGCGCGGCTCGTCGAATTTAGTCTCCATGCATGCAGCATACATCGGGAGCGGCCCTGGCTGTTATGATGGAAACAATTCTGGGTAACGCCATGACCATCGACGAACGCCTCGAAAAGCTGACCGAACGCCACGAAGCCCTGACCCAAGCCGTGGATCTGCTGGCCGCCATGTACCAGCAGAACGAGCGGCGCCTGACGCAGGTGCTGGACGCCATCAACCGCCTGGCGAACATCGCGGAAGCGCACGACGTGCGGCTTGACGATCAGGAGCACTCTTCCGGCGATCCATCCGACGCAGCGTAAGCGGGCACCCTGAGCGGCGCAGCCTAGGGCCGGTATTCCTCAACCCCGAACGAGCGCCGCACCACCGCGCGCGCCTCCTCTAACCCGCTGAGCTCGCCTGCACCGATCGCCTGGATCAGCACGTTCCCGATGGCGGTCGCCTCACTGGGGCCGGCGATTACCGTCCGCCCCGTGGCTTTCGCCACCAGGCGGTTGAGCAGGGCATTCCGCGATCCGCCGCCCACGATGTGGATGACATCGCATCGCCGCCCGGCCAGCGCCTCCAGCTTCTCCAGTACCTGCCGGTAGCGTTCCGCCAGGCTCTCCAGAATCGTGCGTGTGAACTGG
>JBEKIM010000499.1:0-5245 GCA_050011755.1 Bryobacteraceae bacterium
TCCTGATGGGGTTCGCGCTGATCATGGTGGAAGTGAAGAGCCCCATGCTGTTCTCGGTCGGAATGTACCTGCCGCTAGGCACAACTTTTGCCATTTTCATAGGTGGACTGGTGCGCTGGGTGTCTCGGGCGCCAGTGGCGT
The DNA here is from genome assembly GCA_050011755.1 of Bryobacteraceae bacterium. Lineage (GTDB taxonomy): Bacteria > Acidobacteriota > Terriglobia > Bryobacterales > Bryobacteraceae > Bog-159. Next base: position 142 of record JBEKIM010000499.1, read on the forward strand.
CGCGGCGGTGTTGGGCGTGTCGGCGGTGGTTTGCGTCTCGTCGGCCGTCGCCGGCGAGATGCTCCAGGACCTTAAAGTCGGCCACATCCTGGGTGGCACGCCCGCCAAAATGCAGATCGGCGATATGCTCGGCGTCATCGTCGCTTCGCTGGTGCTTTTCTTTCCCCTGGCCATCCTGGACAAGGCTTATCACTTCGGCAGCTCCGCATTGCCCGCGCCGCAAGCCGGCCTTATGGCCATGCTCGCCAAGGGTATTGTCGGCGGAGACATGGCTTGGCCCCTGGTTGTGGTCGGTATCCTGATGGGGTTCGCGCTGATCATGGTGGAAGTGAAGAGCCCCATGCTGTTCTCGGTCGGAATGTACCTGCCGCTAGGCACAACGTGCGCTGGGTGACGGATAAACTGCGCGACCGCCGCGGCTTCAACGATGCGCAAAAAGCCAGGGTCGACAATTCCGGCGTCCTGACGGCTTCCGGCCTGATCGCGGGTGAGGCGCTGTGCGGATTGGGCGTCGCCGCCCTGGTGGGCACCGGGCATGATGTAACGCTATTGAAATGGACTGCGCCGTTCCCGGCCGCGCTGATCGCGTTGGCGGTCCTGGTGCTGGTGATGATTCAGGTCCCGTTGCGCAATGCAGGCAGGCCGGACGAGCCGGCGCCGCCCACCGCCATCATGTGACCAATGAATGCCAGCGCCCCGTGGCCCGCGTGGGGCAGCGTCGAAAGCGCTTCGCCTTGGAGGGCGGGCAATCCTGCCCGCAGCCGCCTTTTCAGGCGGCTAAGCCGGTTGGAAACTTCCAATAGGCGGACCAGAAATCCGGTGAGGCGTGGTGAATCAGAGCTTGGTCGACCGGCCCGCCGCATGATCGCGGAGAGCCCGTTCCGCGACGTCATCGATCTTGCCCATGGTCACATCAGCCTCGAACTGCCGATCCCAGACTTCAGCGTCGAACGCCGTGAACCAGTTGCGAAACGCAGCCAGTTCCTCAGGCGGGAGATCTTTGATTTGTCCCTCGATCTGTTCGACTCGGCTCATAGTGATTTCTCTTACTTTATCAGGCTCCGTCAGGTTCAAGCTCGGGACGCCAACCGACCTAACCCTGCCCGCTTGCCAGCATTCATATTAGCCAGCCAGCCACGTCACTTCTTAGCAAGAATCTCCTTCACCCTGACCCATGCTTCCGTGCGCGCCTTAACATTGCCCTCGCTGGCATCCGGCGTTTCGCCCGCGCGCATGAAACCGTGACCCGCGCCTTCATACGTCACCGGTTCATAAGCCTTGCCCAACAGCTTCATCTTCTCAACCGTATCCGGCACCGTCGCGCCGATGCGAGCGTCCTTGCCCGCATAGAAACCGTACACCGGCGTTTTAATGCGGCTCATGGCGTCTTGATCCGGCGGCGGTCCGTAGAACACCAGCGCCGCGGCCAGGTCCGCGCGATTTGTCGCGAAGCGGAAACTTTGCCCGCCTCCCCAACAGAAGCCGGCAACGAAAAGTTTCTTAGTGGCGGCCGGCAGCTTCAAACCGTAATCGGCCACAGCATTCAGGTCGGCGGTGATCTGATCGGGGTTCAGACGACCGATTGCCTGCATCACGTCGTTTGACTTGAAACCCGCTGTGCCTTTGCCGTCCGGCGCCATGCCCGAAAGCAGGTCGGGAGCCACCGCGATATATCCCGCGGCCGCGAACTCGTCCGCCACCTCCTGCACCCAATCGGTCATGCCGAAGATCTCGTGAATCACCAGCACGACCGGGGTCTTGTCTTTCGATTCCGGATACGCCACGAAGGCCTCGACGGACCGCCCGTCGTGCTTCACGGTGACCCATTCGCGATGCCGCGGGGACTTTTCCAGCCGTGCCACCGCCCAATCCTGAGCGCAAAGAGAGGATGCCGCCAAAGCGGCCAGCAGCGTGATGCGAATCATCTTTCTGTTATAGCGCATCGGGGCGGCCACCCCCGCCCATGCGCCGACGAATACGGCACGCCGCGATCCTAACTGCCCGCGGCCACTGCGGCGGCCGAGGCATCTTCGGTCATCAGCACGCGCAGATACCAGATCAGCAGAAGCATTACGGGCGCCTCCGGCAGACCGGCGGCGGACTGTGCCACGCTGGCCCGCGCCCCCTGCTTGATAAAACCCTGATTGCCGGAGAGTGTTACCGCCGCCGTTCCGTCCTCGGATTCAAACGTCCACTCGGTGCGCCAGAAGTTTGAGTGCCGCAAATGATACCGCCGGCCCGATCCGAAGCTCACCCAACCCGCGCCGGTCCAGCCTGGAGTGAATAGCCCGATGTCGGTTTCCGATCCGGCATCCCGGACTGAGATCTTCGGGGAAAGGAAGCCCTTCCTTTTGAGAGTCCACTGGGCTTGCCCGAACGTGCCTGTAGCCAACGACCCGAAGCTGCTTTCAAACCGCAGCGTCGCGATTTCGCGGTTATCCAACGTTAATTGATAAAAGCGGCGCAGCATCTCGGGCTGCCGCCACTCCAACTCGCGACCAACGGCTTCGGCAAGGCTTGGGGATACGTCCATTCTGTCCCAATCATACCGCTCCATCGTACGCTCGGCGGCGCGCCACCGGCTTCTTTACCAAAACACTTCTTTTGTTTTTTGCTTCGGCGCGGTTACAATAGCAATAGGGAGTACTACTTCCAGGCCTTATGGATCCGGACGCGCCTCTGAATCCCAGACTGCAGGACATTCTGCATTCGATCGTGCGAACGTATATCGAGACCGGCGAGCCAGTGGGCTCGCACACGGTAGCGCAGAACCGCAACCAGAGGCTCAGTGCGGCCTCCATACGCAACGTGATGGCCGGCCTGGCGGATGCCGGCTACCTGTCGCAGCCGCACACCTCCGCCGGCCGCGTGCCCACCGAGAAAGCCTTCCGCGATTACGTACAGTCGCTCAATGCCGGCCGCATGCCCTCCGCCGACGCCGCTCGTTTGCGTATCGAGCTGATGGAGGCTCCCACCGCTACCGCCCGGGTAGAGCGCTGCTGCCACATCCTGACCGAGCTCACCCGCAACGTCGGCATTACCGCCGCCCTGCCCCCGGCCGTGCGCGAACTCGACCAGATTGAACTGGTTCCCCTGGGCGACCGCCGCATCCTGGTGATCCTGGTGACGCGCGACCGCATAGTCCACAATCGCGTGGTCGTTTTGGAAGAGACCGTCTCCGGCGACGAACTGCTGAATATCCGCAATTACGTGAATCAGAACTTTAGCGGCTGGCGTCTCGAAGATGCCCGCCGCGAATTGCTGCTGCGTGTCGCCGAAGAGCGCGCTATCTACGACGCGGTACTTCGCAAGCTGACCCTGCTGTACCGCAAAGGTTTGTTGGATGTGGATGTAGCCCCCGTGGTGCACATGGAAGGCGCGTCCAACCTGCTGGGTCTCGACCTGCACTTGACCCGCGAAAAGCTGCGTGATCTTTTGCGCGCGCTGGAAGAGAAAGAACGATTGGTGGAATTGCTGAACCGCGTGCTCGAGCAGCCCACCGGATTGCTGGAAGTGCGCGTCGGCTTGGAGGATGCGCACCCGGCCATGAAAGAATTGGCCCTCATCGGGATCTCCTTCCAGATGCCCAGCGGCATCTGGGCCAAGATCGCGGTGCTCGGTCCCATGCGCATGCGCTACGAGAAGGTGATGGGCGCGGTGCTGCAGACCCGGCGGGCGCTCGAAAGCATGCAGTTCTAGGGGATGGCCGGCGAAACCGCCCGCCCCACCTGCTAATCTAATAATCATAGTGGCAGACGATAACCAGGAACAGAAAGCATCGGGTGTAGAGGAGAGCTTGGCCGTCACTCCCGAAGCCCAGATTGCGGCTTTGACCGCGGAGAAAGACCAACTCGCGGCGGAGAAGGCCGAGTTGAAAGACCGCCTGCTCCGGACGCTTGCGGACTTCGACAATTTCCGCCGGCGCGCCGACCGCGATCGCTCCGAATACGTGCAGTTTGCGGCTATGGAAATGGTGCGCGACCTGATTCCGATTCTCGACGATTTCCGCCGCGCCATGAAAGTCGAAACGGCCGATAAAGAATACGCCAAAGGCATCGAACTCATCGATCAGCGCCTGTTCGAGACCCTGAAGAAAGCGGGGCTGGAGCCCATCGAGGCGGCCGGAAAGCCGTTCGATCCGAATCTGCATCAGGCGGTAGATCGTGTCCAGTCCGAAGAATTCCCGGACCAGACCGTTCTCCAGGAATATCAAAGCGGCTATAATTTCAAAGGAAAGCTTTTGCGGCCGGCCATGGTGAAGGTCGCCGTAAAGCCCTGACGGTTCCCCCGTAACTCCCCGTGGCAAAACGAGACTATTACGAAATACTCAGTATCGCCCGTGACGCGGACGATGGCCAGGTGAAGTCCGCATACCGCAAGCTTGCCCTGCAATACCACCCGGACCGCAACCCGGATAATCCGGACGCCGAAGAGAAGTTCAAAGAGGCGGCCGAGGCCTACAGCGTCCTATCCGATTCGCAAAAACGCGCCGCCTACGATCGCTATGGCCACGCCGGCGTACAAAGCGCCGCCCAGCAAGGCTTCGATCCCAACGCTTTCTCCGATTTCAGCGATATTCTGGGAGATTTCTTCGGATTCGGCGACCTGTTCGGCGGCGGGGGCAGAAATCGCCGCAATCGCGCCCAGCGCGGGGAAGATCTGCGCTACGATCTCGAAATCAGCTTCGAAGACGCGGTTTTCGGCATGACTGCCGAGATCCAGGCCCCGCGCATGGAAGCCTGCGACCGGTGCCATGCGACGGGTGCCGAACCCGGCAGCGGATCCACCACCTGTCCCACCTGCAACGGCCGCGGTCAAATCCTCTATCAGCAAAGTTTTCTATCGGTGCGGCGCACCTGCCATACCTGCAACGGCAGCGGCCAAATCGTGCGCAATCCTTGCCGCCAGTGCCACGGCCAGGGCTATCGCCAGGTGGTGCGCAAACTCAAGGTCAACATTCCCGCAGGCGTTGACGATGGCAACCGCTTGCGGCTGGCCCAGGAAGGGCAGCCCGGCGCAAATGGCGGGCCGTCCGGCGATCTGTACGTAGTCCTGAAGGTGAAAGAGCACGCCTTCTTCGAACGGCAGGCCAATGATCTGCACT
>JBEKIM010000500.1:0-4811 GCA_050011755.1 Bryobacteraceae bacterium
CTGGCGCTGGCCATTGAAGCCAAGGACCACAAGACCCACGAGCACCTGCACCGCGTGCGCACCTATGCCATCGAATTGGGTAAAGACATGGGGTTGACGGGCGGCGACCTGGAGGCGCTGCGCGCGGCGGCGCTGCTGCACGACATCGGGAAGCTCGCGGTGCCCGAACACATCATCTCCAAGCCGGGCCGCCTGACGCCCGAAGAATTCGAGAAGATGAAAATCCATCCGGTGGTCGGAGCGGAGATCCTGGAGCGCGTGTCGTTTCCCTACGCGGTCGCACCGATCGTGCGCGCACACCACGAAAAGTGGGACGGCAGTGGATACCCATATGGATTAAAGGCCGAGGAAATCCCGCTGGGCGCACGCATTCTTACAGCCGTAGATTGCCTGGACGCCCTGGCTTCGGATCGGCAATACCGGCGCGCTTTGCCCCTGGACCAGGCCATGGCCGAAGTGGAATCCCAATCCGGCCGGAGTTTCGATCCAGCCGTCGTGGTGGCATTGAAGCGCCGCTATGTGGAGATGGAGCGCATGGCGCAGGCACCCTCGCCGGATTCCATCAAATTGTCGACGGATGTCAAGATCGAAAACGGGGCGAGCCCCGCCGCGGGCTTTCAGAGAACCCGCCCGCTGGTGGCTGACGGCACGGAACACGACTTCTTGTCTTCGATCGCCGCCGCCCGCCAGGAAGTACAACTCCTGTTCGAATTAGTGCAGGAACTCGGCAATTCGTTGAGCCTGGACGAGACTCTTTCCGTGGTGGCCATGCGGTTGCGCAAGATTGTTCCGTACGACGCTACCGCTATATACGTACGCGACGGCGAAAAGCTGATCCCACGTTACGTCAATGGCGACGATTTCAGGTTGTTCTCATCGCTTCAGATCCCCATCGGCGAAGGCTTGTCGGGGTGGGTAGCGGAGAATTGCAAACCTATTGTGAACGGAAACCCGGCCGTGGAATCGGGCCACCAGGCGGATCCATCCAAGTTCAGCACCTTGCGATCTGCGCTGGCTGTACCGCTCGAAGGTCCTAACGGGGTGATGGGCGTGATGACGCTTTACCGCGCGGAGGCCGACGCCTTCACACGCGACCATCTCCGTATCCTGCAAGCCATCAGCAGCAAGGTTTCCGTAGCCATCGCCAACGCGCTGATCTTCCGCCAACTGGAAGACTCCGCCACCACGGATTATCTCTCGGGCCTGCCGAATGCCCGGTCGCTGTTCCTGCGGCTGGATACGGAACTCGCCCGGTGCCGGCGAAGCGCCGAGCCGCTTTGCGTCGTAGTCTGCGATCTGGACGGCTTCAAGCAGGTGAACGACCACCTCGGCCACCTTGAAGGCAACCGCGTGCTGAAGCAGATTTCAGAGACTCTACGCAGCCAATGCCGCGAGTATGACTACGTCGCGCGCATGGGCGGCGACGAGTTTGTCGTCTTATTGCCGGGCATTGGCGGCAGCGCCATCCCGGAGCGTATCGACGAACTGCGCAAGATCGCCGTCCAAACCGCGATACCCTCGGAGTGGGTATCGATGAGCATCGGCGAAGCCAGCTACCCGGAAGACGGCTCGGATGCCGAAGAGCTATTGGCCGCCGCGGACAAACGCATGTATGCGGCCAAGCAACTCAGGCGGAAGTCCAAGGTCATTGCATTCCCGCCAATTCCGGTGGCCCGGCCCTACACGCCTCCGCGCGTGGCTGAGGTCGTCCAGTAGCGTCTGCTTGATCACCTGTCGGCTAATTTCCGGCCCGCGCTCAAGCTATCGAAATTCATGATGGCGTTGAAGACCAGGAAGTAGCTGCCCTTGGTTTCGGCGCGCCAGAACGGGTTATTCGAAAAGAGCACGACATGTCCCGCGCCGTAGGGTGCATCGATAATTGCGGGATGCTGTGCCAGGTCTCCGCCGCCATCGAGCAATCCCGAAACCAGCAATTCTTTGGAGTCCGCGTAACGCAGCACCACTCGCGGACGCGCGGCGGGCGGAATCACATTGATCGGATTGCGAAGCTGTTCATCGGTCAACGGCAGCGCCTCCCAGGCTTCCGCGTGGGGCGGTTCCGGAATGTCCGCGGGCGGTCTTCCCTGCGGCACGTCGGGATCGTCGGCAGTGCCCCGGCCCGTCGGCCGCTCATGCTCTTGCGCACTGTTACGGCGGCCACCCCCACCGCCGGCCATGTTCGAGATGCCGAAGACCGGCGGATTCGAGGCGAAGATCGCCAGGTTATCGCCATAACCGTACAAAATAGGGCTGGCTGCATCCACCGTCTTGGAGCGCAGTGCGGACCCTGTTACCTTCAATCGCGACCCGCCCCCGATACTAACGCCCGGCGTGAATCCAAATGTGACCGCGAAGTTGGTGCTGTCGCTGGCCGCGATCAGTAACCCGCCCTGCCGTACGAACTCCTGCAAACGATCGAGGCCCGTCCAGCCGAGCCCCGGACGCATATCGTCGGTCTCGTCCGTCTTGCCCAGATTCGGCGTGAGCGGCGTAACTTTCCACGGCAGCGGATTGCCGTACATCGGCATCCCGTTGATTACGGCCTGCGCGCCGCGGATACCCGGCGGAAAGACGATCGCATCGTATTTGGCACGGAGGCCACCCGCCGGCGTCGCCGCGACGGTCTGGGTGCTGATGTAATCGTAGGGAATCTTCAGGCGGTCGAATTCCAACCGCCACCAGCCATCGCTCTGCGTGCTGAGCCAGGTATGCATGATGGCGATGTGCGCGGCGCGCGCCGCGTGTGTCTTCACGCCGGGAGCCTCGGCCACGGCATAGACTCGTACGCCGAGTTCGGCGGCGGCTTTGCTCAAGTCGCCGGATGCTACGCCGCGCACGATGAACGATCCGCGATTGAACTTGTGCCCGGCGGCTTCAAACGATTCTTCGGCCGCGGCAAACGACGCGTCGGGAAAGCGGTACCGCAGCGTGATGAGGCCGCTGTCGGCATTATGATCGATCAGGAAAACGTCCCCTGAGCCCTCCACTCCGCCGGGAGCGGCCACCGGTCCATCGACCGGAGCCATTCCGGCATCGAGCACCTTCACATCCGTGACACGGGCCACCTGCACGTTGCCGAGTTCGCCGAAGGTCCACGCCGTATCGTCGTAGATGTCTTTCTGGGGATCGTTTGGCGCCCAGTATTGATAGTCGAGCAGGGCATCCGCGATGCGGCTGTAGGGCTGATCCATGCGCAGGATATAACTGCCGGCGGGGAAGGTGCGCGGTTCGGGCTTGGGCTTAGGTTTGGTCTTGTCGTCCGGCTTATGTTCCGCGGCTTCTTCCGCCGCGCCGTCGCTGGCGCCGGTTTTGCCGCCGGCATCCGGAGCGTGCTTGGGCGGCGTTTTCTTGGGCGGCATCAACACCGTGAACTCCGCGCCGGCGCGCGAGATTTCACAGCCCTGCTCCTGCAGCATCCGCAACAAATCCGCCTGCGCGCCGGGGCGTGGATCGTCCGCCGGAAACACGTAAGCCGCAGGTCCCTCGGTGTGAGGCTTTTCGATCGATCGTTTGGCCTTCAAATAGAAGTTGCGCAGGAAAAGCTGCTTATTGGCGCTGAAGTAAGCCAGCGCCGTCAGCAGCCCGGTCTCTTCGTAGTTGTTGTTGTCGCGCTGCGACCATTTGGCTTTTGGTAGCGGCGGATTCTGCTTGTACCACGTGCGCGCAAATTCACTGGGATCGAGGGTGCGCTCTTCGGTATCCGCCCCGCCATTTCCGAATGTCTCGTACAGACGGCTGATGCCATTGTGCATGGCCGCGATAAACATCAGGTAGCTGGGGGACCAGGTGTCGAAGGTACCGTGCGTGAAAACGCCCGGCATGCCGAACTTGGTCATTTCCGCGACGTTGTCCCAGCCCATCATCTGCCATTCGCCGGCCAGTATGGGATCGATCCAGGCGTTGTAAGGACCGTCGCCGACCGTGTTGTCGTAAAGGTAGGGCACGGATTCGTGCAGGTCGTGCAACACCTGGGCCTTCCAGCCCACGAATGTGTGCAGCACATTGCGCGTCAGCGCCAGCGTCAGACCCATGGCGTCGCGATTGTTATCGTGGCCCACGTAGTGGCCCCAGTAGATCAGCGACGGCCACTGTTTACCGGGGTTGGCGAGGTGCCAGCGATAAATATCCACCATGCGGTCGCGGCCGTCCACCTCCACCACGGGCGTGATCAGGGTAATGGTGTTTTCGCGGATGAACTTGATGTAAGCGCTATCGTCCACCGCCAGTCGGTACGCCAGCTCCATCAGCGCCGTGGGCGCCCCGGTTTCGGGCGAATGGATGGTGCCCGTAATGTAATAAATGGGCGTCGATGCGGCCACCAGCTTTTCGGCTGCGGCGTCATCTAGATGGATGGTGCGCGGGTCCGCCAGTTTCGCCAGCCGCGCGCGGTTCTCGTCGAGTTTGGCCAGCAGGCGTTCGTCCGCTACGGCCACCGCGATCATCTCGCGGCCCTCTTCGGTTTTGCCGATGCTGAAGACCTTCACGCGCGGGCTGGCGGCCTCCAGCATGCGCATGTAGCGATAGACTTCGCTCGCATACGGCAGGATGCCGGGCGCGCCGGCGACATCGCCGAGCACGGCTTTAGGGGTGGGCACGGTCTTGGACGCCGGCAGATAATCGGTGAGCGGGGAATTGAAGAACGGCTCGGTGGTGTACTCGCGGATTTTCTTGGTGTACTCTTCGTCGACCGGCTGGCTGGGGTCGCGGGCCGGCCGGGGCTGGGCCAGGAGAGGAAGGGCGAGCGCGAGAATGATGGGAAGTATGAGCGGTGTCTTCATTGAAAAGACTATAACAGGTGGGGCAGACGTCTT
>JBEKIM010000501.1:0-4806 GCA_050011755.1 Bryobacteraceae bacterium
CATTCGAGATCATTGGCAGCGCCGCTACGGCCTGGTGACGGTGGGCTGATGCGGGTGATTGGGGGCGAGTTCCGTTCGCGGCGGTTGAAGAGCATCCCGGGTCTGGCCACGCGCCCTACGCCGGACCGGCTACGCGAGACGCTGTTCAATATCCTGGCGCCGCGTATTGAGGGCGCCGTGTTCGTGGATGCCTACGCGGGCACGGGCGCGGTGGGCATCGAAGCGCTCAGCCGCGGCGCGGCGCGCTGCGTCTTCGTGGAGAACGGGCGGCGGGCGGTGGAAGCCATCCGCGAGAACCTGCACGCGCTGGGCATCGAAGCTTTGGCGACGGTGGTGGTGGGGAAAGTGGCGGCTTCCCTCGCGCGCCACCCGGCGGATATCGTCTTCCTCGATCCCCCGTACGATCTGGCGGCGGAATATGCCATCGCCATCGAAGCAGCCGCGGCCCCGCTGGTGATCGCGCAGCATGCGGTGCGCTTCGATCCAGGGGATGTGCATGGGGAGCTGCGGCGTACGCGCCTGCTGAAGCAAGGAGACAACGCCTTGAGTTTCTATTTAGGGCGGACAATCATGGCCGCAGCCGACTTTTAGAGTTCGGCGCGTGGCGCGCGCTTTAGCGGGCGCCCCCGCGGATGCGGGTGAAACTGTGGCGAGACCCCCCGCGGGGCATCGTCACCGTGGGGTGGGCAATCATGCCCCCAGCCGCCTTTTCAGGCGGCTAAGCCGGCTGGAAAGCCGGCTGCGGCCAAGATTGACCGCCCCACTAGCGGCTCCGAAAAACAACCGCTAAATCATGGAGCGGTAATGGGGTCTCAGATGAGCTTCGTGTAGGGCGTGCTGCTGCAATCCACGCGGTTCGGCGAAACCGACAGCCAGTTTCCACCCTTGGCAGCAGCGCGCCCGCGCAACTTAGGAACGGTTGCAATGCACCCGCGCGATTGATACGATTTCGATCATGCGCCTCAAGGCCTTCCACTGAGTGCCGCGGAAAGCGGAGGGAAGAACCGTCATGCCGGAACCGTCAAAAGCGGCCGCCCAAACCGGCCTCGATCCAAAAGACAAGAGCGCCAGGAACGAACTGTTCAGCCTGGTTTACGAGGAGTTGCGCCGGTTGGCTTCGTTTGTGCGGAAGAACGAGGTCAACGCCACCATCAACTCTACGGCGCTGGTACACGAGGCGTGGCTGAAACTTCAGGGTTCGCCGCATCTGGCCGCGACCTCGGCCACTCATTTCAAGGGGATCGCCACCAAAGCCATGCGCCAGATATTGGTGGATGAAGCGCGCCGCAGGGGAGCGCGCAAGAGGGGCGGCGCGGGAGAAGTCAGCTTTGTGCCGCTAGACGATTCCATCCACGATTTGGCCTCCTGGCCGGGGGAATTGCTGGCGCTGGACATGGCGCTGAAGGAATTGGAGGGCTTCAATCCGCGGCAGGCGCAGGTTGTGGAAAGCCGTTTTTTTGGAGGGATGGAAGCGGGTGAGATCGCCGCGCTGCTGGGGGTTTCCGAATCGTCGGTGGAACGCGACTGGCGCGCGGCGCGCGCCTGGCTGGCCGGGAGGATTTCCCCGGAGCCAGAATAGCGCGCCGCGCCCGAAGCTGCAAAACCGTCCAGGCAACGGCCCCTACGGGTTTTGGTTTACATAAGTGATTTCGCCCGCGGGTTGGTTTTGATACGTGCCATTGCTCGTAAAGCTGTAGATCATCAAGGCACTGCCGGTCTGCGACAGGCCGATCAGGGAGTTCGAAGCCCAAGGGCTGCCACCGCAGCTTTGCGTGCCGGTAGTGCCCCAACTGTACGCCTGATAGGTCGCCGTCGTGATGCCGGCCGCTTTTAGGGTTTGGTAGAGCGGGTGCTTGGTCATGGGTCCGCCGAACACGTACCAAGTGGCGCTGCTCGGCGTCGTGTAACAGTTAGCGCCCGTTGCCGTGGCCAGGGACCACTCGGTCGCCCCGCCCGTGGTGGTACCCGGACCGAAAACCGTGATGTCGTAATTGCCATCGACCGACGGCCCTTTGTAGCTTCCCGCCAGGAAGTTGTTAATCAACTGCGCCGGCGCCGCGACCACCGTGGGATTTCCCGCCACCGTGATGGTGCCGTTGGCCGCCACGTCAAATTCGATGACCACGTTGACGTAGCTGGTCCCCGTCGACAGAACCACGGGAAGGCGGGTGACCGTGATCGTGTTGCCGGAGCCGGTGATGGTCGCATACTGATACTCGAGATAGGGCGGCGTTTGGGCGTTGGCGGAAACCGCTGCCATGCTTGCCAATAGAGTGAAAACGGCACACCGCGCGGCGCGGCGCCGTGAATTCGATTTCACGTGTGAATTAGATTTTCCGTAAGATGCGTTCATTTTGCGATCCTCTCCTGTTGCAACCTACCCGCCCCGTTGTTACGATTTCGAGACGAGCCTTGTTAGCTTTCATTCAAGTACTGCGCAAAGCGAGGGGCATAAGCGTCACGCCTGAATCGAAAATCGAATCGGGAATTCCCCTGGAAACGGAGTAAGTCACGATGGACAGCGCGCGCTGGGAGCGAATCACGGCCGTGTTCAACGATGCGGCCGAACTTCCCGCGCCGCAACGCGAGGAATTCCTGAAGTCGGCATGCGGGGAGGACGCGGAGTTGATGGCCGCCGTGCTCGGCTTGCTGAAGAGCGACAGCGGCGAAACTCCGCTGCTCGATCGCGGCTTGCCCGAGATCGCGTATCGCATGGTCGGCGCACCCGTAGAAACCCTTCCCGTGCAGGAGGTCGGCCCTTACCGGTTGATTCGAATTCTGGGCGAGGGCGGGATGGGCGTAGTGGGTCTGGCCGAGCGCCAGGATACGGGCCAGCCGGTCGCGATCAAGTTTCTGCTGCATGCGGGGATGACGCCCGCGCGGCGCGAACAATTTGCGCGCGAGATCAAGACGCTGGCGAAGCTCAAACATCCCTTCATTGCAAGATTGTACGATGCCGGCACGCTTTCGGACGGCACGCCGTGGTTCGTGATGGAGTATGTGGAAGGCGAACCTTTCGCCGAATACTGCCGGCAGCGGGAGCGGCCCGCGGAGGAGCAGTTGCGGCTCTTCCGTTCGGTGTGCGAGGCGGTGCAGTACGCGCACGGACAAGCGGTGATTCATCGCGACTTGAAGCCTTCCAACATATTGGTGGAGCGGGACGGGACGCCGCGGCTGCTGGACTTCGGGATCGCGCGGGAACTCAACGATCCGGCCGGCGACGGGGACGGTTCATCGAGCGTACGGTTCTACTCGGAGGGCTACGCGGCGCCGGAATGGCGGCGCGACGGCAGCGTGGGCGCCTACACCGATGTGTACTCGCTGGGGGTGATTCTCTATGAGATGCTGGCGGGGCGGCGTCCCGTGGAGCAGGCGCCCGCCAAGCCCTCGGCGGTAGCGAGCCGCCCACTCAGCCAGAGGGCCTGGAAGGATCTGGATGCCCTGTGTCTGAGAGCGCTGGCCTACGATGTGGCCACCCGCTACGCGTCGGTCGAAGCGCTCATCAGGGATATCGATCATTACCTGCGCGAGGAACCCCTGGAAGCGCGGCCGGGCGGGTTGCGATACCGATCGGACAAGTTTATCCGGCGAAACCGGCGGCCGGTTGCCGCGGCATGTCTGGTCTTCACGTTGATTGTGGGTCTCGTGGTCTTTTTCACGGTGCGGCTGGCGCGCGCGCGCAACGCGGCCCTGGCGGAGGCGGCCCGCACCAAGCGCGTGGAGCGCTTCATGTTGAACCTGTTTCAGGGCGGTAAGGCCGCCGCCCCTTCGCCGGATTTGCGCGCCGTAGCCCTGCTCGACCGCGGCGTAAAAGAAGCCGCTTCGCTCGACTCCGATCCTGAAACCCAGGCGGACCTTTACGAGACCTTGGGAGAGATGTATCAACTGCTCGGCAACTACCCGACCGCGGACGAGCTGTTGCGCGCGGGGCTGGACAAAATGAAAGCGGCGCTGGGACCCGAACATCCCAAGGTCGCCGATGCCATCTCGCAACTTGGTTTACTGCGCGGCGATCAGGCGCATTTCCCGGAGGCCGAAGCCCTGACGCGAAAGGCTCTGGAAGTTGCGGGCCGGCATGCGCCGCCCGATTCCGCCTCGCTTTTGGGAGCACGGGAAACCCTGGCCCGTGTGTTGGTGCTCAGGGGCGCCTACGACCAGGCGATTGCTTTGCTGGACCCGATCGTCCGCCTCCAGCCGTCCAGCGAGGATGTGATGTACATCCTTAAGGACAGCCTGACGGCCGACGGTGTGGCGAACTATTATCTTGGAAAATTCGCGGCCGCCGAATCGCTTGATCGACGGGCGGTGGCGCTCGACCGTCAACTGTATGGCCAAAAGCATCCGCAGATGGGCACCGACTTGATGAACCTGGCATCCATCAAGACCAGCTTGGGCGAGTATCCGGAGGCTGAAGCCTTATATCGTGAAGCCCTCGGGATCATCGAGCAGTGGTATGGGCCGGACCAGCCGGATACCGCCGCTTGTTTAACTATTCTTGCCCGCACGTTGGCATGGGAGGGCAAAGATACCGAGGCTCAGGCCCTCGCCGCGCGCGCGCTCAAAACCCAGGAACGTACTTATGGTCCGGTGCATTTGTATGTGGCGTACAACCTGAATACGCTGGGCGAATTGGCCACCCGGAGCGGCGATTTGGCCGCGGCGGAGCGGGACTTGACGCGCGCCATCGAAATCGAGCGGACGCTCTATGGCGAAGGAAGCCATTTCACGGCAGCCACGAAGGTCGATCTGGCCGCGGTCTACATCAAGGAAGGGCAAGAGAGCCGCGCCGAACCCATACTTCGGGAC
>JBEKIM010000502.1:0-4790 GCA_050011755.1 Bryobacteraceae bacterium
AGGCGATTGCGGCGCTCCTTTCCAACGGCGGCGATCCGCTGGATTACCTGGAAGTGGTGGGGCACGGAAGGCCCCTGGCCCGCCCATCCGCGCCATTCATCGCCATCCCGACCACCGCGGGCACCGGCGCGGAGGTCACCCGCAACGCCGTGCTGGCATCGCCCGAACACCGCGTAAAGGCCAGCCTGCGCAGCCCGCACATGCTGCCGGCTTTGGCTATAGTAGACCCCGAGCTCACACTGGACTTGCCGCCCGCGCTCACCGCCACCACGGGACTGGATGCCCTGACACAACTCATCGAGCCGTATGTGTCGTGCCGCGCCAATCCCATGACGGATCTCTACTGCGTGGAAGGCCTGCGCCTCGCGGCGTCCGTCCTACGCCGCGCCTGGCGTGACGGCCAGGATGCCGCCGCCCGCACCGGCATGGCTCTCGCCAGCCTGTTGGGCGGCCTGGCATTGGCCAACGCCGGATTGGGCGCGGTACATGGATTCGCGGCGCCCCTGGGCGGGATGTTCGACGCGCCGCATGGCGCGCTTTGCGCGGCGCTGCTGCCGCATGCCATGCGGGTGAACATCGCGGCGCTGCGCGCTTCCCCATCCCACGAGAGCGTGGCGCGCTACACGACGGTGGCGCGCATCCTCACCGGCCATGCGGATGCCGCTGCCGAAGATGGCGTCGTATGGGTGGAGGCGCTCTGCCGGGATCTCGAAATCCGCCCCCTGCGCGCATACGGAGTGGGACAGTCCGACGTGCCCGCGTTGGTAGATGGGGCGGCTCGCGCCAGCAGCATGCAAGCCAATCCCATCGTGCTCACGCGCGGACAATTGGAGGAATTGCTGACCAGTGCCATCTGAAGAACTGCCCCTGATCGAACTGGAGCGCATCTGGGTGATGCGCGGCGATAAGGTCGTGCTGCGCGATGTGAGCCTGCGGATCGGCGTGGGCGAGCATGTGGCCATTCTGGGACCGAACGGCTGCGGCAAATCCACGCTCATCAAGACCATCGTGCGCGAATGCTATCCGCTGGCGCGCCCGGAATCGCGCATGGCGATCTTCGGCAAGGAGCGCTGGAACATCTTCGACCTGCGTCCGCTGCTGGGCGTGGTTTCGCACGACTGGATGACGCTTTGTACGCGCGAGATCACGGGGCGCGAGGCGGTGCTGTCCGGATTCTTCGGCAGCGTGGGCGTGCAGCCCTACCATCGCATCACGCCGGAAATCGAACGGCAGGCGGCTGAGATTCTGACGCTGCTTGAAATCCCGCACCTGGCGGAGCGGAGCCTGACCGAAATGTCGTCGGGAGAAGCGCGCCGCGTGCTGCTGGCGCGGGCGCTGGTACACAATCCCCGCGCGCTGGTGCTGGACGAGCCGAGCAACAGCCTGGATGTTTTCGCGCAGCATGAATTGCGCGAAATCATGCGCAAACTGGCGCGCGCCGGTATCGGGATCATCCTGGTGACGCATCATCTGGCCGATATCATTCCCGAAATCGATCGCGTGATCCTGATGCGTGCCGGAGCGATCGCGGCGGATGGGCGCAAGCGGGAGGCGCTCACATCTTCGGCGCTCGAGGAATTGTTCGGCTTGCCGGTCAGTCTATCCCAACGGGATGGATATTTTCACTTGTGGTAAGCCGTGGCGCACGCTTCAGCGGGGGCCCCCGCGGATGCGGGTGAAACAGCGGCGAGACCCCCTGCGGGGCATCGTCGAAAACTCACCGTGGGGCGGGCAATCATGCCCGGCTGCGGCCAAGATTGGCCGCCCCTTGATCGGCTAATCTTTCCTCATTTTTCGGCTCTGGCATCGTTCTTTTTCTAGGTTGGAGGCGACGGCGAGGAGTCGCTTGTCGAGGCGTTGGAGACGGCGACGTTCCTTTTCGTCTTCGGATTTGCGGCGATACAATTCCAGCAGATGCCGGGCGGTCGAGATGGCTTGGCGGATTCCAGCAGGATCGGCTCCGGTGAGGGCCTGAGGCCGATGTAGGACCGGCACGCGATGTGGTTGCGCTGTATTCTCGCGTGCCGCATGAAACTCCTGCTGCAGGTCCGGTTGCGTGACCTCCACGTAGCGCATGGTCATACGAATGTCTTTGTGTCCCAGTATCCGCATGAGAGCAGGCAAGCTGACGCCCAGGCGGACCATCTCCGAAGCGAAGGTGTGCCTCAAACGGTGGGGTGTTACTCTGGTCGTGCAACCCGCTCGCCGAGCGGCATCCGTTAGCGCGACCGCGAGCCCCTGGTGCAAGGCATCGTGACTGTTGGAGCACGGTAAAACAAGATGGTCGCCATGAGGCCTTGTCGGCAGCGGGGCTGAGGATCGCAACGCCAGCATGCGGGCTACGATCCGGTGCGTGTTTTCATCGGCCGGCACCATGCGCTCAGTGTGCAACTTACCCAGCGGCACGTGCAACTGCCACTGGCATTCGCCGGCCGGCTGCAGACAGTCCGCTGTCAGATCGATACACTCGCCAATGCGGATGCCGGTGGCGCGAGTGAGCAGCAGGGCGTGGGCCAGTAAGTCGTCGGTGCGTCGCAGTTCCTGCTGGAGTAGTTGATCTTCCGAGGGAGAAAGGGGCTTGGGGAGGTACCGAGGCTGCAGAGGAAGATCTTCCCGCCGGATCAGGTCCGAGTGAAGGGGGTGGCCTTCAAGAGTCAGGTCGTCAAACAGGCGGCGCAGACAGAGCAGATAATTATGACGCGTTTTGGGACTCAGGGGCGGTCGTCGATCGCAGTGCGAGCGGAACCAGCCCAGCAGATGGGGGTCGCGGCGGAGTTCCGAGAGCTGCTGCACGTGGGGAAAAGCCGCACCGAGGTACACAAAACCGCGGGTAGCGGAGCGATAGCCGTCCACGGTGCCGGAACGGAGCGTCAAGGCGAGAGTTTGAATCCGGGTTTCCAATCGGTGCGCGAAATGGGGCGGAGAAGGGCTCATAGGCTATCGGGAAGCGTCAGTTTTTTGCGTTTTTCAAGGGCACGCGTATATTCGCTCCAGACCTCCCGTGGCGCGAGATGCACATAGAGCATGGTGGTGCGGATTTGAGCGTGGCCCATGAGATGTTGCAAGGCAGGCAGGGAGATACCGGCGCGCGCCATTTCCGCGCCAAAGGTGTGGCGAAATCGGTGGGGATTTGGCGCTGGACACCTGGCTCACGGCGCGATGATAGCGGAACAGCGCACGGAGTCCGGCTAAGGTGAGGGGCTGTCCGCGTCGCCGGCCCTTCAAACAAAGAAACAGAGCGTTGGCGGCGGAGCGTGGTCTCTCCAGTCGCAGATAGGAGTTGAGCGCGTCTATCAGATCCTGGGGCAGAGGCAAGAGGCGCTGCTTGTTGCCCTTGCCGCTGACGCGTAACTGGCCGCTGGGCGCTTGAAAGTCTTCTAGCTGCAGAGCGAGGACTTCCGCCAAACGCAGCCCGTCGAGCAGCATCAAACCCACCAAGGCCAGATCGCGAAAGGCGTGGAAGCTACTCCGGAACCGATCTGCCTGTTGCTCGGAAAGCGGCACGACGAGCCTCTGGGGCTGCTTTAAACGCAGACGCGAGACTATGGCGCGGCCGGGCCGGCCATAGCCCAGCGGGGAGCGTTTGGGGCAGGTGCGCTGCAGATGCGCCGAGCCGGACGGTAACTCACAGCCTTGATGGAAGCGGTACAAACAGTGCAGCACAGAGAGGCGATGATTCACGGTTTGCGGTGCGGGTTGGGGTTGCTGGTCCAGTTGATAGCGGACATACTCGAGCAGGGTGGTTTCGGTGAGTCCGGCCAGGGGGAGTTGCGACAAGCGGACGAAATGCAGAAGGCGTAGGCGCGCAGCGAGCGCACCGAGAGCCGGCGCAGGCGTTGCGCGTCGAGGAACGAGTTGGCCCAGGCGAGTTCGTACCCCTGGTCATCGAGCAGGCGATAGGGAGAAGCGCTGGGAGGCAGTGAAGGGCGGTAGCAGACGGAGTAATTCATAAGGGTTGGGCCGCGGAGAGACAAGCCTGGAAATCGGCGGCAGTGGCGCCTGCCAGGAAGTGGCTATTGGGATCGTGGTTCTCGGGCAAGCGGACAATGAGGGCCACCAGGCCCACGCTTTCCAGTTGTTGCGCGAGTTGTCGGGAAGCCTGCTGGCCAGCCTGGTTCTCATCCTGATCGAAGACGATATAGACAGGACCGGAAGGCGGTTGGGTAAGTTGCTCCAAATGGGCAGAGGTCAGGTGAGCGCCCAGGGCGCAGGTAGTGTTGCGGAAGCCGGCCTGCCACAGGATGGCGAGATCGAACAGTCCTTCTACCAAAACGATGGAGGCGGATTGTCGAACTGTTTCCCGGGCAAACAGGCCGCCCTTGGAGCGCGGCAGGAAGCGATGCGGAAAAGCGGCGCCGATACTGCGGCCATAAAAGTTGACGATGTGGCCGAACTGGCGGCAGGGGAAGATCACCCGCCGGCAGAAAGCATCGCGGCGCTGCAGATTGATTAGGCCGGCGTCGTGCAACTGTGCGACGCCAAAGCCGTGGGCCATCAGGTGACGGCGCAAGTTGCCGCCGGGTGCATAGCCGATGCCTAACTCTTCGATGAGCGAGCCATCGCGAAGACCGCGCTGCGCAAGATATTCGAGCGCCTCCGGGCGGCGGTGGAACTGGAGCCTATAGAAGGCGGCGGTTTCCGCCAGCACATCCTGCGGGACAGGCGGTGCCAGTTGTTGCTGGAGGTAGGCAATCGTTTGGCGGAAAGAGAGCCCCTGGGAAAGTTCGACAAAGCGGATCAGGTCGCCGCCACGACCGCAGCCGTGGCAGTAAAACAGATTCTTGCGGGCA
>JBEKIM010000503.1:0-4777 GCA_050011755.1 Bryobacteraceae bacterium
CAATGGCCAGCGCCAGCGCTTCGATGGTTCGCAAATGCAGGGCCGCGATCGACTCCACGTGCCGTTTCTGGTCCTCCAGCCGCCCCAGATACAGGCGGTACGAGCGAAAGATCAGGTAGATGATGGGCAGTAACATCACGGAGCTTCGCCAATCCAATTGCATGCTGACGAATCCCATGATCCACGCCACGGAGGCGCCTAAGAGATAAAACGGAAACGACCAGAAGTAGCAGTTATACCAGGTCGCGCCGAAGCGTTTGCTTTCGGAGAGACTAATGGCGCCGGCGATGGGCGCCGTGTTGGCGCCGAAATAAATCAAGCCGGTAACGATTAACAGGAGGGGACTGCCCCGGTCAAAGCGATGCACCCAGGGCGAGTTGTGGAAGGAATAGGCGATCAGGATCGCCAGACCTGTGCTGGCGATGCTGAATACGATCTGGAATAGCGCCGGCCGCCGTTTGGGCTTCCACAAGCATTGAACCAGGGTGCCCACGCATCCAAGCACCACTGTCTCGGCCAGACCCAGCTCCGTGATGCCGACAAAGACAAACAAAAAGCCAACGGACATCGTGCCCGGGATGCCGGGTAGATTCACTTTGAGGCCCGCGGCCAGCACGGAGACCAGCAGGTAGCAGGCAAAGCGCGACAAATCCCGCGAGTCCCAGTGGTAGAGGCTCCACGCGACGGAGCCCAGCCCGATCAGGCTGACCGCGAGGACGTAGATCTTCGATTTTAGGTTCATGAGAACTCACGCCATGCTTAGTTCATGGTTAGTTCTCGCCGTACCCGGTGGTAGTACCCCACACGGCATTGGTTCCCCATACGGCGTTTGTGCCCCACACTGCGTTCGTGCCCCAAACCGCATTGGTTCCCCATACGGCGTTGCTCCCCCATACCGCATTCGTTCCGCTGACCAGCACCGCGGTGCCCCAGACGGCGTTCGTGCCCCATACAGCGTTCGATCCCCAGATCGCACCGGAACCGGTGGTCACATTCATCAAACCAAGGAGCGGGCTGTAGAGCACCGAAGGCGATTCCGCCGTGTACTGCGCACTGCTGGTGCTGGCGAGTGCGGCTTGGATATCCACATAGCCGGCTCCCACGGTGAATATGTCGTAGGTGTCGACATAAGTCGCGCCGGTCACCGGGTCGGTAGCCGTGCTCATCAGGGGGAAGTTCTTAGTGGCCGTTTGCATGAGCCGGGCCTTTATGGTTTCGTTGCTCAGGCTGGGATTCTGCTGCAGCATCAGCGCCGCGGCGCCCGAAACTACCGGCGTGGCCATACTCGTGCCGCTCAGTTGAAAGTAGACGGCGGGTCCGGTACCGTTCGGAGTGTAGTAGGACGGAGGCATGACGTCCGCGGGATACTGCGCCTCCAGCGTCGAGCCGGGATCCAGCAGGGAAACCACCAGGTTGCCGGGAGCCACTACATCCGGCTTAAGGGTCTGATCGATGAAGGTTGGGCCCTTCGAGCTATAGCTGGCAATCAGGTCGTCGTTGCGGGGATAGGTCGCCATGGTTTTCATGCAGCCGACGGTGATGGCATGCGGGCTATTACCGGGGGCCGTGATGCTGGCATATCCGTTGCGGCCCAGGTTGCCGGCCGCCACGACCACCACGATCCCGGACTTCCACGCCGCTTCCACCGCCTGGCAAAGCGGGTCGAGGGCGCAGCTTTCATAAATCGGGCGGCCGATGGAGAGATTGATCACGCGCACGTTGTAAGTGTTTTTCAGTTGCACGGCCTGCTGAATGGCCGCGATAACCTGGCTATCGTTGCCCGCTCCGTTTTCATCAAGCACCCGCAGATCGAGAAGGTTGGCTTGCGGCGCGACGCCGCTCAGCAGGCGGGTGGAGCCGGGCTGTTGCGACGAACTGCCGTTGCCGGCCAGAATTCCAGCGACGTGTGTCCCGTGCCCGTAGTCGTCATTCTGCACCACGGGGACGAAGTCCTGCCGGTAGACGACGCGCGATTGATTGGTTCCGGCGACATTCAGGTCGGGGTGGAGATAGATGCCGCTGTCGATCACCGCGATGCCGATCCCGTTTCCTTTCCACCCCAGGTTCCACACTTGCGGTGCGTAGACTGCCTGGGTGGTGTAGTCCAGCGCGGCCACCAGGGAACGATTGGGGGAGATGTAGGTAACATTCGGCTGGTTGGACAATGCCACCAGATTGTTTACTTGCACGGTCGCGGCGACCGCGTTGAGGAGCGAGAATGTGGAATTGACGACTCCTCCCAGAAGATTCACCACGGGGCAGAGAAGTAGACCGAGCAGCCCATTGCATTTCTGCGGTGCACTGTACTGCACGATCACTTGCACGCTTCCCGACGGGTTCGACAGGAGCGGCTGCAGGTCTGGAGAGATCTTGGAGTTATTCGCGAACAAACTGCCGGAGGCGGTTAAAAGGAGTCCCACGGTAGCAACGTGGGCGAATAGCCTGCTTGCAGACAGACGGTACATAATTTCCCCTCGCGGACCTGTGATGCACGTCACAGACCATGCGGGAGGGCGGGATGATTCGCTGGAAGCTCAACGAAACAAAGGGCAGTTTAAATCTGCAACATTCTCGCTGTGACAGATCTGTCCATGGCCGCGACAGCGGTGGCACGCCGCGGGTGCCAGGCTAGACTTCCAGGATGACCGGCATGATCAAGGGTCGCCGCGAAGTCTCTTTCACGATGTAGCGCTTCAAGTCGGCGCGGATTTTTTCCTTGATTACGCCCCAGTCGGTCTTCTCTTCGCGGTTCGACGCTTCCAGCGTTTTGGCCACGACCTGGCGGGCGCTCTGCATGAAATCCGATCCGTCTTCGGCCAGCGCAAAACCGCGGCTGACAATCTCCGGCAAGCTCTCCATGCGGCCTGTCTGCCGGTTGATGGCAATGATGGGCAGCACGATGCCGTCTTCCGACAAGTGCCGCCGGTCGCGAATCACCATCTCCTCCACCACGTCGTCCACCGAGCCGGAATCGATGCAGACACGGCCGGCGGCGACCTTACCGGCCTTGCGCGCGCCGTGGTGGTCGATTTCCAGCACGTCGCCCGATTCCATGATGAAGGTGTTCTCCAGGCCCGAAGCGCGCAAATGTTCGGCCAGCCGCGCATGCTTGGTGAGCTGGCGGAACTCGCCGTGGATCGGCATGAAGTAGCGCGGGCGCACCAGGTTCAACACCAGCTTCATCTCTTCCATGCTGGCGTGCCCGGAAACGTGTACCGGCGGATTCATGCTGCCATACAGCACATCGGCGCCGCGCCGGGACATGTGGTCGATCATGCGGAAGATGCCCTTCTCGTTGCCGGGAATGATGCGGGCACTCAAGACGACCGTGTCGCCTTCTTCCACCGAGATGTGTTTATGGTTGTCCACGGCCACGCGCGACAGGGCGGACATGGGTTCGCCTTGCGTACCCGAGATGAGTACTGTCACCTTTTGCGCAGGCACGTCCATGGCGTCCTGGGGCCGGATCAAGACCCCGTCGGGAATATCGAGCAAGCCCAGGGAGTGGGCGATTTCGCTGACGGATGTCATACTGCGTCCGACAATTGCCACTTTGCGGCCAAATTGCGCCGAGAGATCCAGCACGAGTTGAATACGATGGATGGAAGAACTGAAGCAGGAAATCATCAGACGGCGCGGGGCGCGGCTGAAGATGTCCTCCATGCGCGGCTGGACGGCGCGCTCGGACTCGGTATAGCCGGGCCGGTCGGCATTCGTCGAGTCGGAAAGCAGGAGCAGGACGCCGCGCTTGCCATAATCGGCCAGGGTGTGGAGATCGAAGAGCTCGTTGTCGGTGGGGGTAGGGTCGACCTTGAAATCGCCGGTGTGGATGATGACTCCGAGCGGCGTAGTAATGGCCAGCGCCACCGCGCTGACGATGGAGTGGGTGACATGAATGAACTCGATCTTGAACGGACCGATTTCCAGTATTTGCTTTGGCTTGACCGGATTTAGCTGGGGATCTTCTTCAAGCTCGTATTCCTCCAGGCGGCGTTCCACCAGGGCCAGAGTGAACGCGGTGCCGTAAACGGGCACACGGATCTCGGTCAGGAAATAGGGGACCGCACCGATGTGATCCTCATGGCCGTGTGTCAGGATGAGCGCCTTGACCTGGGACTGGTTTTCTTTGAGGAAGGTTAGATCGGGCATGACCAAATCCACGCCCAACAACTCGTCTTCCGGGAACATCATCCCGGCGTCGACCACGATAATTTCATCGGCATAGCGGAAAGCGGTCATGTTCATGCCGAACTCGCCCAATCCGCCTAGCGGGATTACCTGTAATTTATTTTCTGACATCGATCTTCTTTCAAACGCCGGAACCCGGCGGAAGCGCGCTATCTGTATCCTGCCGCTTGCAGCTCAAATAATTCAGCATACTGCCCGCCGAGCGCCACCAGTTGCCCGTGGGTGCCCTGCTCACGGATCCGGCCATCTTGCAGCACCAGAATTCGGTCGGCCATGCGGACTGTGGAAAATCTGTGGGAAATCAACACAGCCATCTTCCCTTTAGTCAGCTCCGCGAAGCGGCGGAAGACCTCGTACTCGGCTCGGGCATCCAGCGTGGCAGTGGGCTCGTCTAAGATTAGCAGTTGCGCATCGCGCATGTAAGCACGGGCCAGGGCGAACTTCTGCCATTCACCGCCGGAAAGGTCTACACCGCCGTCAAAACGGCGTCCGATCATCTGGTTGTAGCCTCCAGGCAGCTTGCCAATTACCTGAAACGCCATGCTCTTCTGCGCAGCCGTTTCGATGCGGTCCCGATCGTCAAGATCTT
>JBEKIM010000504.1:0-4759 GCA_050011755.1 Bryobacteraceae bacterium
CCGCTTCCTTATAGAACGTCATGCGCTGCAGCTCTCTGTCATAGTCCACCCTAAGGAAATCTCCGCCGCGTACCTGCGCGGTGGCGATCAGGTTGGACAAGGGATGCACCAGGCTACGATCGATGGCCCGCTTCAGGTGCCGGGCGCCGTACTTCATGTCGGTGCCTTCGCGCAGCAGAAAATCCTTGGCCGGATCGGTTAACGAGAACAGGAACGGCGCGCCGTTCGCGGAATTAAATATGCGATGCTGCAGAATATTCAACTCCAGACCCAGTATCTTGCGCAGTTCCGGCTCGCCCAACGGCCTGAAGACTACTACCTTATCGATGCGGTTCATGAACTCCGGTGTAAACTTCCGGCGTGCCGCTTCTACTCCGGCGCGCGAAATTTTTTCCGTGAGAGAGCCATCCACTAAGCCCTCGGAACACTTACGTTCCATTTCGGAAGCCGCGAATCCCAAATTGGGACGCATGATCGAGTTCATCTCGCCCGCGCCAAGATTGCTGGTCATGAATATCATGGCTTGCGAAAAATCGACACGGCGGTT
Organism: Bryobacteraceae bacterium; assembly: GCA_050011755.1. Lineage (GTDB taxonomy): Bacteria > Acidobacteriota > Terriglobia > Bryobacterales > Bryobacteraceae > Bog-159. The sequence goes on from JBEKIM010000504.1 coordinate 548, forward strand.
ATCGCCCAGCGTCAGGGTCGCTTTGTCGAGAATTCCCAGCAACAGGTTCCACAGGGAGTCACTGGCCTTCTCGATCTCGTCGAACAACACGAAGCTGAGCTTGATCTTGTCCGTATAGTGTTGCTGCAAGACTTCCTGGCTCAATAGAGGATGAGTTTCGCGATGCCCTAAGTATCCGGGAGGCGAGCCGATCAACTTGGCAATTTCGTGGCTGTGCTGGAACTCGGCGCAGTCTATCTTGACCACGGCGCGCATGTCTCCCACAAGGCTTTCCGCGGTGGCTTCCACCATGCGGGTCTTTCCCGAACCGGTCGGCCCCAGAAACAGGAAGTTGCCGATAGGCCTTCCCGGGCTGGACATACCCGCCAGGTAGGTCTGATAAATATTCACAATCTGATCGATCGCCTCGTCCTGCCCGACAATGCGCCGGTGCAAATCGGACTCAAGTTTCACCGCTTCCGAACCGGTGAGTGTCGGGTCAAGCTGTCTGTTCATTCGGGCCATGACTCTGCCTCTTTCGAGCCCCAGTACCATCAGGTGCATCTCGCAAAGGCCAGAAGCACGTCACGTGCCAACTTTTTGGCGCGGCGCAGAGCGCCGTGTTTCACATTACTTCTGAGGCTTCGAAGGGCGTATTTCCACGCGGCTTACGAGAGTACGCGCGGGCATGCGCAACAACGTCATCGTAACTTCTGCGACATCTTCGGGTTGAATCTTCCAGGAAGCCGGTCCGGATGGCGCGCCGAAATCCGTATCTACGCTTCCGGGCATGATGTAACTGACCCGCACATTGTCGTGACGGTGATCGAGCATCATGGCTTCACTGAATCCATTCAGGCCGAACTTGGATGCGTTATAAGCCGCGCCGCCCCCAAAGGCGTTCTTTCCCGCCAGGCTGCTGATGTTGACGATGTATCCCGCCCCACGCCGGCGCATGCGCGGCAAGGCTTCGTGACTGCAATAATAGACCCCGGTCAGGTTCAAGTCGATCGTTCGCCGCCATTCTTCCGGCGTGAGATCGGCCACACTCCGGAACACTCCGATGCCCGCGTTGTTGATCAGAATGTCCAGTCCGCCGAAGCGGGTGTCGACGTGCTCAAAGAAGCGGCGCACGTCTTCCAGTTTCGAGACGTCGGCGGCTTCCGCCAGCAGCCGGCCCTCCGCGGCCGGTTTACAATCGCTGACCAATTCCTGCACGTGCTCGTGCAATCGGCTGCATACGGCCACCAGCGCACCTTCGTGGAGCAGACGCTGAGCGATGGCGCGCCCAATGCCGCGGGTACCTCCCGTCACAATGGCAACTTTACCGGATAATGTCTCTTCCATCCTTTGATTGTATCGGCGATTGTGGCGACGGGCAGCCAAACAGAGGTTCATTTACCCGCGCGCGGGGGCTTGCGCCACGTGCCAGTCTGTCTCTGCTAAGCTAGTCAATTGCCATGACCGTAGACGAGATCCGCGAGCTAATCAACCTCGCAACCGACACCGGCATTGACGAACTGGAAGTCCAGCGTGGAGACAACCGCGTGCGCATCCGCCGCTCCATCGCGGGCCATCGGGAGCTGGTATTGGCGCAGCCCGCGGCGCAACCTGCCGCGGCTCCCAGGGCAGAAGCGTCGCCGGCCCCCCCCAGCGCTCCGCCGCATGCCAAGGAAGCGCCAAAAGAACCTGGCGCCGATCCGAACCTGCAACTGGTACGCTCTCCCATCGTGGGTACATTTTACGAATCCTCCGCACCCGGATCGCCTCCGTTTGTGCGCGTGGGCGAGCGCGTGCAGCCTGGCAAGGTATTGTGCATCATCGAGTCGATGAAGCTCATGAACGAGATCGAGGCCGAGGTTTCCGGGATCGTCGAAAGCAAACTGGTGATGAACGGACAGCCCGTGGAGTACGGGGAGGCGCTGTTTGCCATCCGCGCCAATTAAGAAAATCCTGATAGCCAATCGCGGCGAAATTGCCCTGCGCATCGTATGCGCCTGCAAGGAATTGGGCATCCGGACCGTCGCGGTCTATTCGGAGCCGGATCGGCACAGCCTGCACGTGCGGTTTGCCGACGAGGCCGTTTGCATCGGTCCGGCCAAAAGTTCGCGCAGCTACCTGGACATCCCGTCGATCGTCAGTGCCGCCGAGATCACGGGCGCCGACGCCGTGCATCCGGGCTACGGTTTTCTGAGCGAGAACGCGGGTTTCGCGGAAGTGTGCGAAGTCTCGGGGCTAAAGTTCATCGGGCCGCGACCGGAAGTCATTCGTCTGATGGGCGTGAAGGAGCGCGCGCGCGCGTTCATGCGCGAGGCGGGCGTGCCCATTCTGCCGGGCTCCCCCGGCATTCTCAAGACCGCGGAAGAAGCCATTGAACTGGCCACCGGCATCGGCTTCCCGGTGATCCTGAAAGCCTCGGCGGGCGGCGGCGGACGCGGCATGCGCATCGTCAATGAGGCCTCCGAACTGGAGCCGCTCTTCAACTCGGCGCAGCAGGAAGCCGGCGCGGCATTCGGTTGTCCGGACGTTTACCTGGAGAAATACGTCCGCGCGCCGCGGCATATCGAATTCCAGGTCCTGGCCGACGAGAGCGGCCACGTGGAGATCCTAGGCGAGCGCGAATGCAGCATTCAGCGGCGGCATCAAAAACTCCTGGAGGAGTCGCCGTCGCCGGTGATGACACCGGAACTGCGCGCCTCCATGGCCGCCAAATTGAAGGAAGCGCTGGGGTCCGCGGGATACACCAACGCCGGCACCGTTGAATTCCTGATGGACGAAACCGGCAAGCTGTACTTCATGGAAGTGAACGCGCGCATTCAGGTGGAACATCCGGTCACGGAATTCGTCACGGGCATCGACCTGGTGAAGAGCCAGATCCGCATCGCGGCGGGCGAACCGCTCGATGAAGTGATCAGCCTGCCGGTGCAATTGCGCGGGCATGCCATCGAGTGCCGCATCAACGCGGAGAATCCCGTCACTTTCACTCCGTCGCCAGGCCGGATCACCGGCTTCCACGTTCCGGGCGGCATTGGGGTGCGCGTGGATACGCTGGCGCACACGGACTGTGTGATCACTCCTTACTACGACTCGCTGGTGGCCAAACTGGTCGTTTACGGTAGCGACCGCGCCGAAGCCATCCATCGCATGCTGCGCGCGCTGGACATGTTCGTGGTGGAGGGGATTCATACTTCCATTCCGCTGCACCAGCGCATTCTGGCCGACCCCGATTTCCAGGCGGGGCATTTCGACACCAACTTCATCAAGAGATTCATGGCGCCGGAGCGAGCCGCGCGCTAGCCTGGGCGTATGCGGCTACGCACCGCCAAGGACAGGCTCAAGGTCGAGCACAGCATTATCGAAGGCGTACGCGAGATCCTCGAGAGGCTGCTGGCCGCCACGCCGGAAATTCGCTCCATCATTCCGGGCGTGATCCGGCCCGTCCGGGACGCACGTGGGCCGGTGAAGGTGCGCATCACGGTGCCGGTGCAGAATGGCTGGAAGGCGATCGCCCTGAGCGCCGGCGCCCGGCAGGAGCTTTTCATCAGCACGCCGCTTTTGAAGGAAGAGGTCGAGCGGGCGCTGGCGCGGGCCGGCGCGCTGCTCGAATGAGACTCGCGGTCCGGCCGCCTAAGGATTTGTGAACGAGTGCCGATTGAACGGGTGACATGTTTGAATGGAAACCCGAGTACAGCGTTCAGATCCCGGAAATTGACGTCCAGCACCGGCGGCTCTTTGCGCTGGCTGCCGATTTGTATACCGCTCTCACACAAGGCAAGGCCTACACGGTCCTCGAACCGTGCCTGGCCAGCCTCTTGGAGTACACGAAAACCCATTTCGCGGCGGAGGAGGCCCTCATGCGGAAGTATGGCTATCCGCAAGCGCGGGCGCACAAAGAGCAGCACGACAAACTCACCGCCCAGGTGATGAATCTGCAGAAACGGTTGCGCGCGGGCGAAAATACCCTCAGCCTGAGCGTGATGGCGTTCCTGAAGGACTGGCTGGAACACCACATCGCGGGCTCCGACCAAAGCTATAGCGCCTATATCCGCGGCAGGCGGGCAGCCTGACGCCGGTCAGCCTGACGCGCATCACCGGATCGTAAACGTCGCGGGGGATGAAGTGCCGCCGCCGGGCGCCGGTGTCGTTACCGTTACGCTGGTTGTTCCCGCGGTGGCGATGTCGGCCGCAGATGGCCGCTGTCAGTTCGACGGCGTGCACGTAGGTGGTCGCACG
>JBEKIM010000505.1:0-4705 GCA_050011755.1 Bryobacteraceae bacterium
GAATCCACCTTCTCGACGGGGTAATACCAGCCCCAGGGATGTCCATCGTGGAGGAACAGGCGAAGCTGAATGATATTCTCCAGCGCCAAAGGACTCACGCCATTGGCATCCGGCACGTCCGTGATCGGCGCGCTGTTCGCCCAACTAATACTGGCATTGTCCAATGCATCGATCCGCCAGGGTGGGTTGCTCTGGTCTACGTAACCGCGTACCCGCGTGAGTAAGTCGGTGCTGCCTTCGAACGACTGGCGGGTTACGGGTGGGTCGTCGCGCAGAGACGAGAGATTCATCGGCCGGCCGGATCCCACTAGAAACAAGTCTATGGCGATCGCCAGGCCCACCAGCCAGCGGAGGCTGTCGGATATACGCAGCGAATCCAGTCCTATGGCCGCCAATCCCGCCAGCGCCAGGGTGAAAATGCAATAAGTGTATTCGGGGTGAATTCCGATCCTGATGGCTTCGGGTAGGACAGGATAGACGGCGCGCCAGAGGGCCGTCTTATCGCCCAGCATCCACAGCAGGCCCACCAACAACGTGATTCCCAGCAGGGCGACATATCGTGTCCGCCGCAGAAATGGGGCGATTAACGCCAGCGAGAGGCCCGCGATACTGCTGTACAGATATAAGAAGGTGATGTCTCCCGGGCCGTGAAAAAGGCGCATGTCGAATAGGTTGTAGTGATTTGGGAGCACCAGGGAGACCAGGCTTTGCCAGTAGAGCCCGCCTCCGGTGCCGAGCCAGCCTGCGCGGTACTTGGCGACGCTGTGCTGCGACAATTGCACCGTGGGTATGAATTGGATGGAAGCGAGCGCGATGCCGAGAATGCAGCCCGCCGCCGTGCTGGCCAGCAGTTGGATGCGCGCCAAACGTAGAGCGGCCAGAGTGACCGCAACGATTACCGCCGACACGAAGACCGCCAAGGTCGGCTGCGGGAATCCGCCGAGAACGGCCATGCCCAAGGCGGCGCCGAGGGCCGCGAGCCAATTGAGCCGGAGGCCGTGGCGTAGCTTGAGGATGGCCAGCCAAACCAGCGGCATCCAGGCCACCGCCATGATGGCGCCAATATGCTCCGCACGCGAGGCAAAGTAGCCCCCGGTCTGGAAAATGACCGCGCCCGCCCAGGCCGCCGGACGGCCCGCGCCAAGCTCCTGGAAGAGATGCCATGCCGCTATTCCCGCGAACCAGATTTCGAGAACCACGATCCACTCCAGCAGCATGGGGAGGGCGTCCAGCGAGGTGCGGCCGCCGATCAGGGCGCTGAGGAAAACAAGTGGATGAAAGAAGCATGCCTCGATGTTTTCGAAGACCGGATACCCGCAATAGCTGAACGGATTCCAGAGCGCCAGGCGGCCCTGCTTGAGCTGATCGGCGAGAAACGTGATGAGCGGCAGTTGAACCGCATGAAAATCCCAGGGGAAGGTGTAATGGCTGCTGAAGAGCGGCTTGTGGAAGAACGCGACCACGTCGGCGAGCAGCGAAAGATACACCAGGAGAGGGGCGCGCTTCATGGCAGTCCCGACCAACTTAACGCAGTGTGTGGATTGAGTCTAGCGGTCGTGTTTGGCGAGTTATTGTTTCAGGACTGCCAAGGGCCTTGCCGGCCCTGGTGTCGGCCCGAGCATTCGCGTGGAACAATGTGGTGCATAATATAATGTCACCGCCTCTCAATTCAGGCGCTGGCTCGCCGGACAGGGTTGCACTTTCGCGCAGGGAAAAGGAGGACACTTGAAAGTCAGGCTGGGCGGCCAGTTCTCCGTCTTACCGATGCACGGATCGAAGAAGGAGCTTGGCAAGGGGCTGGTGGACAGAATCAAGAAGGATTTGGGACTTAAGTAGGGGCCACAGATGCTGCAATATCCGGTGAATTTTGAACAGGACAGCAACGGAACAGTTTTGGTTTCGTTTCCGGACGTCCCGGAGGCCCACACTTATGGGACGGATGCGGGCGACGCCTTGGCGCGGGCCGCTGACGCGCTTGAGACCGCAATCGCACTGTACATGGATTCCCGACGCGACATACCCATTCCGTCCCGGCTCAGAAAGCGCGGCAGGGCCGTGGCGCTCCCGGCGCTGGCTGAGGCTAAGGTACGGCTTTATCAGGCGATGCGCGAGGAGGGAGTCGCAAAAGAGGAGTTGGCCCGCCGGCTCGGCTGGCATACCGCGCAAGTCGAAAGGCTGTTGGATCTGGCGCACGCGTCGCGCCTGGATCGGATCGAAGCGGCCTTTCAGGCTTTGAAGAGGACGCTCTCGATTACGATTAGTCCGGCGGCGTAGTGCCGTTTGTTGCGGGCCTTTCGTGTTGAGGATCAGGCACATCAGCTATCATCAGCAGCATGAGCCTGCAACTGCTGCTCGATATCATCAGTACCGGAAACACAGATCGCTGGGGAGAACGGAGCAAGAATGCCTTCCAAGCGTTGTTCGGCTCACCCGCGGGCCGTTACGCAAAGCCCGCGCAGGATAAAGTGACGCTGCGTGCGCCCGAAATGACCGCGGACGGCGGCGTGCCGTTTGCGGCTTACATACACCCCTCAAACCCGCCCTCGGGTCCCTACAGCGGGCTGTCGTTCGTCATCTTTCCGGTTCCGGAGCATGCGTGCCTCATCGGTATGGTCGTCGGTACACAAGGCTTGGCGCCAGACGAAGCCATTCTCGGCCGTCCTGGGCACGCCCGAAAGATGCGTGCTATTTGCGGGTGGCTCAATTCCGAATTCGGCGTCGGATCGCAGGTCGCATGGGCCAAACAGGACCCGACGCGCGTGGACTTGGGCATCCCCAGGGAGCTACAGCAGGCATGGCCAGAGTACCGTGCTGTTTTCGAGCGGTATGGCCCGGTATTGTACGCGCTGTTCAGGCCAAATGGGTCGCAGGCGGCCACGGAGGCCGCGCTCACGGCGTTGCTGGACGTCATGTTCGAGGAGCGTGGGCATCCGCCCCTTACGAACTTCAAAGCCGATGCGGACCGAATCCGCAGCAGGTGGTTCGAGCATCTCATGGCAACGGTCACCCGCGAAAAGGTAACGTCGCTACTGAAACGGCGCCGCTACGTAATCATACAGGGTCCGCCAGGAACAGGAAAGACCCGCATGGCGCGCGAAATCCTGGAAACGGATTATTCGGGATTCGGCCGTTCAATCCAATTTCACCCTAATATCACCTATGAGAGTTTCCTGGGCGGGTTGAACCCGGTCTCATCGGCCGGGGACCTCGGATTTCGATTCGCTCCGAAGCCAGGTTTCCTGATGGCGGCAGCCACCGAAGCTCTTACACACCCCGAGCAGAACCTACTCTTGCACATCGACGAGATCAATCGTGCGGACCTAGGCAAGATACTTGGCGAGGCGATTTACTTGTTCGAACCCGGAGCAGAATCCCGGCGAAGGATTGAGTTGTCTTACGATTTCGGGGAACCTTTTCACAGCACATTCTTCCTGCCGGAGAATTTACATGTGCTGGGCACAATGAACAGCGCCGACCGCAGCATCGCGATCCTGGATATTGCCGTGCGGCGCCGGTTCGCGTTTGTTTCTCTGTGGCCGAGCATGCAGGTTGTCGAAAAACTCGGCTCGGCAACCATGCAAAAGGCCTACCGCGAGCTCGTTTCGATCTTCGTCGAGCATGCACCCGACGAGGCTTTTCCGCTGGTCCCAGGCCATTCCTACTTCCTGGAGTCAGACGAAAACCTGGCGGCGGAAAGCCTGAAAGTGAATCTCGCGCCGCTTCTGGATGAATACCTTGCCCAGGGATACGTCAGCGGTTTCGGAGAGTCCATCCGGAACTACAAGCAATGGCTGGATAGCCTGTGAGGCCTCAGCCGGTTTCGAGGACGCATGTGCCCCTGGTGGCTCTCCGCCGTTCTGAAGAAGTGTGTCTGGAAGCCACTGATCACTCCGTGATGCGCCGTTCAGCGGTTCAGTTCTTCCAGTTGCGGAACGCGAGAGATCCGCAGGTCCAGGCGGCGAGACTTGCGGAGCAATTCGTCGCGCAGAACCACGTGCCTCTATCTCTATTAAACGTCAACATCGAGCGGGACTACGACGGAAGAGACGTGTTTCTCTCCGTTACGACAGGGAGTTCGATTGGGGCGGTGCCCCTGATTTCCCCGACATCCGCCCGGCCCGACTATGGATTGATCGTGCAGCCGCGGTTCCCTTGGGCCGGCATTGGTCCCATGCTTGCCGAGATGGGCTGGCGCATCGTGCCAGCACCCTTACGGCTGCCTTTGTTGAAGCGGTCCGAGCGCCGCATACCGCCGTGGGTAATCTCCTGCATGGTTTTGGTGCGCCTTCGGGCTCTGCTCGCACGGCTGGACCGGCGTTTCGAGCTTGTTCAGGAGACCTGTGGCGCTCCCCGAGGCTCTGTGCAGTGGGAAGAATACGCGACCCGACAGGTGCCACGCGCACGGTTGCTCGAAGTGCCTTGCAGATATCCGGACCTACGCGATGATCGGCAACTGAAGGGGGCGATCCGGCTCACTTTGGAGCGCCAACTGCGATCGCTGGAGACACAGCGCGAACAGGGCGCCTTCGTACACCGCCTGATTCTGTTGGGCGAACAGTTGCTGTCTGAGGTGCGCGCGATCCCGATTTATGCGCCGGCCCGTCCGGTGATCGAGGGGTGGCTGCGCAGCCCCCTTCATGGCGACATTTGGTTTGATGGCTTACAGGCTATCGAGTGGACTCTTGATCAACGGGGCCTGGCCGGA
>JBEKIM010000506.1:0-4699 GCA_050011755.1 Bryobacteraceae bacterium
GCAGGTGGCGGGTGGCGGGTGGGGCGGTCACGATTGACGGGTAGGGGCGGCCTTCAGGCCGCCCGCTCCACTTCCATGCCGCCCGCTGGGGCCCGATGGGTACAACCTCTGCTTTCAGTGGCAGGTCACGGGCAACTAGCGATTCGCTCCAACGAAGGTGGCGGGATCGACGCGGTACGTCCCGGTGGCGAGTCCGGCGCGAATCTGTGCCGCCAGCTCCGCGGCATCGGCGGTGTCACTCCGGATCGCATGCCGCTCGAACGCTCCCGGTGCGCTGAACGCCGCGTGTAGCTCGCGGTACGGCGCGTAGTCCGGCATCTGGCCTTCCCCGCGGGCACCAGCACGCGCGGCGCACACCGCTTCGCTCGGACACAGGATCACATAATCGAACGGGACGTCCTGCATCGTGGGCGGCAGGTATTGCAAGAACCACGGCCCGATCGTGAAATCCAGTACCGTCTCATACCCGCCGCGGGCAAATCGCACTGCCGTCGCCATCATCGCCTGCATCACGATGCGCGCGTTGTGCATTCGCACTTTGGCCTTTGGCGCCACACCTTCGCTCTTCACGATGAAGTGCCAGAACGTGTCGCCCTCGACGTAGGCAACGGGTGAGGGCGACGAGTCCACGAGAAGCCGTGCGACCGTGGTCTTCCCTGCTCCAGGCGGCCCCGAGATCAACACGATCGAACCCGGCATGGTCAGGCCCGAAATCGCCGCATGGCGGCTTCGTCCAGGTCGATGCCAAGACCCGGCTCTTGGGGCATGTGCAGGTAGCCGTCGACGGCGCGGAGTTTCTGCTTGGTGATGGACTCGCGGAGGTTGGTTTCCTCTTCCGCGACAAACTCGCAGATCAGCGCATTGGGGATCGAGTTCAGCCAGTGGAGCGCCGCCGTCACGTTGATGTAGGTGGTGAAGCCGTGATTGGCCACCGGGAGGCCGCGGTCCCACGCCAGCGCCGCGATCTTCATGGCCTCGGTGAAGCCTCCGCAGCGGGTGAGATCGACCTGCACTACGTCGATGCGACCGCGATCCATCAGTTCGATGAAAGAGAGCCGGCCACTCTCCTCCTCGCCGGCCGCGATACGCACGTCAGTGGCTTCGGCGAGCTTGCGATAGCCATCGTAATCGTCGGGCCGCAGCGGTTCTTCGAGCCAATAAATGCCGTATTCGGAAAACGCGCGCGCCCGCTGCAAGGCGGTCTTCGAGTCCCAGGCCAAGCCCGCATCGATCAGCAGATCGGCGCCGTCGCCCAGCCCTTTGCGCGCCTCGCGCACCAGGGCGATGTCGGTCTTCTCGTCCTGTCCCATGGGGTCCCAGCCGAACTTTACGGCGGTGAATCCCTGGTCGCGATAACGCCGCGCCAGGTCTCCGGTTTGCTGCGGCGTTGCGCCAAACAGCGAACTGGCATAACAGCGGATCCGGCTGTGAAACCCGCCGCCCAGCAGCTTCCATACGGGCAGGCCCAGCGCCTTGCCCTTGATATCCCACAACGCCATGTCGATACCGCTCATGGCGTGCAGGCCGGCACCGCGCCGTCCGCCGTAGATATTGGCGCGGTACATTTTGTGCCACAGCCGCTCGGTCTCGAAGGGGTCCTCGCCCACGATTGCCTGCGCCAGGCCGGTCGCCGTGGTGTGTGAAAACGGGCCCTCGATGGTGCCCTTGGCAGCCATCGGATTGGAATCCACTTCGCCGATCCCGGTAATCCCGGCATCGGTCTCCACGCGCACGATCAAGGCGTCCTGGCCGCTGTCGCACAAGAAGCGAACTTCCGGCTGGCGCAGATAGATGGCCTCTACACGGGTAATCTTCATACGGCCGCGGGCGCCTGCTGGCGTCCACGCCAGCGCGACAGGAGCAACAGGATGCCGGCCGCCAGCGGAGGCAGCGGCATCATGGCGAATAACAGCAGGAATTGCGCGAGACGGAAGCGATGCGCCCACGCGGGAGTGAACATGGCGATGGCAACAATGCCTTCAACGAAGAACAGGATCGCGCCGGCCGCCGGCCATTTCCAGGCGGCGGCAAGCGTGCCGAACATGACCACCAGGAATAGAATCGCCTGGGTAAAGTGGCGGTCGCCGATGGCTTCCGCGGTTTCGAAGAACACCCACCAGCAGGCCCAGGCCGCGCCCAGGGCCAGCCCCACGTTTCGTAGTCGTTTGGCTGCCATATCGGATCTCGCCATCCATTATAAGCGCTGCCCCGCGCGCTTACCAGAGGAAGGGCACGAGGCGGTAGCGCACACGGCGGGTGTAGGCAACGTAACCCTCCAGACCGCGGCGCAGTTCGCGCTCTTCCATCACGATCCGAAAGACAAACGCGGCGATGAGTAGGGTGGAACTCGCCAGCCCGTACCAGGAGCCCAGCAAGAGCGCGGTGGAGGGCATGAACAGGGCAGCGCTAGCATAGAGCGGGTGGCGCACGATGGCGTAAGGACCGGTGGCGACAACGCGCTGGCCGCGCTCTTTCTGAATCCTGACTACGGGCGCCAGAAACGTGTTCTCGCGGAAGACGCGATGGATAAACCGCAGGGCGACGAAGAGGCCGGCGGCGCCGATCCATTGCAGCCAGGCAGGCATGCTGGACCAGGCGAAGCGCACGCTATCCAAACCCATTAGAACCAGCCAGCCGCACCAGACGACTTGCATCGCCGCCAGGAAAATCTTATCCCAGAGCGGTTGGCCTTTCTGCGCGCGAAACTTCATTCGTTCCGCCAGCAGCGCGGGATCGTCGCGCGCCAGCATGCGCGTGGTGCGTAATGTTTCTTCGGAGAAAATGACGAGGAAGGCCCATCCCGCATACCAGCGCATGGTGCCGGCGGAGCCGAATAGCAGGGCTGCGAGCACGACAGACGTTGCCGCCAGTGCCAGCCAGATCTTCGCCACCATAGCCCTATTGTGCGCTAAACGAAGGGGCTGAGGTATTAAAAGCGAATCGCTCAAGGGGCGTTGCGTCCGCGTGCAGGCGGACGCAACTCAGGCAGGAAATCCCGGGGATTTAGCGCCAGCGGCCTTCTACAAATACCCAGCCACCATGCCGGCGAACCCAACGGTGGGCTACCCAACGCGCACCGGCATGTGGCGGCACAACCCAACTGCCGGGCACCCAGACGTAGGCGTTGCCATCCCACTTCTGATATCCGCCTACCCAAACATAGTTCGGTCCAGGGCTCACGGGCCGCGTTTCTACCACGGCCGCCGGTGGCGCCACGCGAACGATGACATCCGCGGCGCACATGGTCCCCAAACTCAAGAACAGCCCTAAGGCCGAACCTGCCAACAGCTTCTTTAACATTTACGTATACCCTCCCAACTAAATAACCCGGCCAGGACGCCTATGTCGCTCGTAAAATAAGCTGGGAAGGACGCAGTTTGTTACGCAGGTTACAGACGGGGCGCCGGGAGTGTGAGGCCACTTACATAGCGCGCATCGGCGCCGGACTCGGTGGTCACGGTGTTAAAATGCTCTGATTATGCCGCAGTTTGTGATCGAACGTGAAGTCACGGGAGCCGGATCCCTTTCTGAGGCGGAGGTTCGTGAGTTATCGTTACGCTCGCTGGCCACCTTGCATGAAATGGGCCCGCAGATTCAGTGGCTCCATAGTTACGTGACCGAGGATAAGATTTACTGCGTATATCTGGCGCCGGACGAGGAAAGCATTCGTGAGCATGCGCGGCGCGTCGGCATTCCGGCCGATCGGGTGTCGGCCGTGCGGCGGCTGATCGATCCCGCAAACCTGCAGTAGCCGAACCCCGCTATTCGAGTGAATATCGGACCGCGCCCTCGAAGCTCATGACCGATCCTTCCGCCCATGCGCCCTTGCCTTCCGCCTCGCCGAGCGATTCCCACGCGGAGAAGAGGCTTTGATCCAGGCAGGCTTGTTCGGCCTCCGGTAAGCGCGCGTTGATTAAGCGGCGAAAATGCGCGGCCACGGCAGCCAGCTTGAGAGCGCGTGCGGACAGGCCTTGCGCCGCCGCCAGGCAGGCGCAACCTTCGAGTGCGCGCGCCATGCCGCGTTTGTGACCCAATTCGGCGAACACCACCAATGCCTCCCGATAGGCGTCGCGTGACTGATCGAACTCTCTTTGCCCGCAGTAGACCTGCCCGAGGTCGGTCAGCGAGCGCGCCGCGCCCCAACGATCCCCGGCATCGCGAAAGGCCTGCAGCGCGTGCTCGTAGAACTCCCGGGCGGCAGCCGGGCGGCCCTGTTCGCGGGCGATGTCGCCCTGCTGATTGATGGACCAGGCGCGGCCGCTGCGATCGCCGACCTCCTGAAAGATACCGGTCGCTTCGCGCAGGGCCGTGTGCGCGCCGTCATAATCGCCCCGCGCTTTGGCGACATTCGCCAGATTATGCAAACAGCGCGCGGTGGCCGAACGGTCGAGCAGCGTGCGCCAATGAGCCAGGCTGCGTTCAAAGTTGCTCTGCGCGGACTCGTAGTCGCCGCGATCCCGCGCCAAAACTCCGAAAGCATTCAGAGAGGCCGCTGTCCCCCGCCGGTCACCCAATTGTTCGTACAGGGCGAGACTCCGTTCCAGAAAGCGATTGGCAGCCGGAAAATCGCCCTGCGCTGTCGCAAGTGCCCCCAGGAAGATGCACACTTTGGCGCGTTCTTTGACGAAACCCGGTTCCGCCAGGTGCAATATGGTCTCAAGGCGGGCGCGGCCTTCATTCAGGTGTTCGCGCATGTCCC
>JBEKIM010000507.1:0-4675 GCA_050011755.1 Bryobacteraceae bacterium
GGGGACACGTAGCTAAAGATGGCACTCTGGTTGTAGTCGGCACCGCGCATAAAACATAGACGCGCGAAATTGTTTTAAAGTGACACCCCCCGACTTACTTTTTCACCACCGTCTGAAGCGTGTCAGGGTGGCCCTGCGGGCCACCAAATGCGATGAAAACTCAGTTTGGAGGGCGGCCAATCCTGGCCGCAGCCGGCTTTCCAGCCGGCTTAGCCGCCTGAAAAGGCGGCTGCGGGCATGATTGCCCGCCCCCCAATTGGGTTTTCAACGGTGCGCCACGGGCAAGCGGCCAGTTATTGCGAGAAATGTCCAAACTTTAGTCTTCCAACAACTGCCTGCGAAACTGTTCGGCCGCCCCTAGATAATCTCCGGGTCGATCCATGGCTTCCAACTGCTCCGCGGTTAGCAACGAGGCAATCTCGCTGTTCCGCTGGAGAACCTCGCGTAAAGGGCGTGCAGACCCGATGGCCTCCCGCGTGGCATCCGCCAGCAATGCCTGCGCGGCGTCGCGCCCGATTCTCGCGGCGATCGACATGCGTGCCTTCTCGGCGAAAATCACGCCTTGTGTTGCCACGAGATTCGCCAACATCCGATCCGGGTATACAGCCAGCCCGTCTACCGCGCCGGCCACAGCCGCCAGCCCGCTGCCGGTGGCCTCAATCAGATCAGCCAAGTTCTGCCACTCCGCCTGCCAACCGCCCGCCGCGCGTTCGTGTTCCTGGACCATACCTGCCAGAAATGCCGCGACCAGCCCGGGTGTGCGATTTGCGTTTGCCAGCGCGACCACACATCCGGTTGGGTTCCGCTTGTTCGGCATGGCCGACGACCCTCCGCCCGACTCCGCCACCTCCGCTACTTCCTGTTGCATCAGCAGTGCGATATCGCGCGCGATTTTTCCGAGTGCGCCGCTATAGATTCCACAGTGAGCCGCGACGGCTGCCAAGCGGTCGCGATGCGCGTGCCAAGGCGCATCGGATAGGGGAAGGTGCAGTTCCTCTGCAAGCTGGATGGCGAGCGCCACGCCATCGGGGCCGTAGGCGGCGAGCGTGCCGGCGGCGCCGCCGAACTGCAGCCGTAGGGCTTCGTCTAAGGAGCCGCAGAGTCTTCTCCAACTCCGATGAATCGCGCCATACCAGCCGGCCACCTTGAGCCCGAACGTGATCGGTGGCGCAGGCTGGAGCAGCGTCCGTGCCAGCATCACGGTTCCGGCATGCCGGTCCGAAAGCGCGCGCAACGACTTTTCGAGCCGCGCGTGATCGCAGGCGAGGATGCCTTTGGCCTGCCGCAGCAGCAGCACCATCGCGGTATCCATGGCGTCCTGGCTGGTAGCGCCCCAATGCACGAATCGCGCGCTCGTTTCATCGACCTCCGCCACGCGCGCCGCCAGGGCATTGACCAACGGAATCGCGAGGGTTGCAGACCCCCTGGCCGCGCGGGCGATGGCGGCCGCATCGAAGCCGTCCGCCACTGCGGCCCGCGAGATTGCGGCGGCGGCGGACTGAGGGATCAGCCCGAGGCATGCCTGCGCACGGGCCAGCGCCGATTCGAATGCGAGGAGCGCGGCAAGCACAGAGCCATCGGAGAACACCGCCGCCAGATCTTCCGTTGTTCCAAGGCTCGAGAGCAACCGCGAGGACATCATCGATCCCTATACGTCGAAAAACACGGTCTCGGGTTCACCCTGCAAGCGAATGTCGAACTGCCAACATCCCGCCGACGTGGGATCCGGCTGTGCGATGAGGGTCTGCTGCCGGCGTTTTGGCACGCGCAGGAGTACGGGATCTTCAGCCAGGGCGGGATCGCCTGCGAAATAAACACGTGTGCAAACCCGGCCCAGTAACCCGCGCGCGAACACCGACACGCTGATGTGCGAGGCTTGGCAGGTTCCCGATCCATCCGGCACGCGCCCGGGGCGGATCGTATCGAAGGTGCAGGTCCCATCCTCGCCGGTGGCGAGTCTGCCGAATCCGCAAAATGCCGGATCGGGTTCCCGGTTTTGAGTATCGGCCGGATGATTATACTTTCCCGATGCGTCAGCCTGCCAAAGCTCTATGATGCCATCCGGCACCGGCAAGCCATCGCCATCCAAGAGCCGGAATCGCAGGCGAATCCGCTCGCCCTTGGCCGCGGGACTGGCGAGACAGCCGAGAGCCGTATTCGTAGCCAGACCGAAGTGAAAGAATGGCCCGACCGTTTGTGAAGGCAGACAACACAGGCGCGGCGCGCGGCTCATGACGGTCCCTCAAACGGCGTGCTCTCGCGCCCGCGCAAGATGATATCGAAGCGATAACCGAGTGCCCACTCCGGCTGGGTCAGATCGAGGTCGAGACGCGAGACCAGCCGCTGCCGCGCCCGTTCGTCGGAAATGGACTGGGAGACCGGATCGAACGGCATCAACGGATCGTTCGGGAAATACATCTGGGTCACCAGGCGGGAAATGAAGCACGGCCCGAACAGCGAGAAGTGAAGATGCGCCGGGCGCCAGGCATTGGCGTGGTTCCGCCACGGGTAGGCACCGGGTTTGATGGTGACGAACCGATAGGTCCCATCCTCGCCCGTAATGGTCCGGCCGGCGCCGGAGAAGTTCGGATCGAGCGGCGCCGCGTGATCATCCTTCCGATGAAAATACCGGCCGGCTGCGTTCGCTTGCCAGACTTCGACGAGCGTCCGCGGGATCGGGCGGCCGTCTTCGTCCAGCACGCGGCCGGCAACTATGATCCGCTCGCCCATAGGCTCGCCGGCATGCTGGCGTGTCAAATCGTTGTCCGTGCCGCCTATCGGATTGTGGCCGAATAGGGGGCCGCTGAGTTCCGAAAGCGTGTGGGGCACAGGGATCGGCGGCATCGCCGGAGCGCGCCGGACGGTCGCCACATATGGCGGGTAAAGGAGCGACGGCTGAGCGCCCGGTTCCGGACGTGGATAGATCCTCAATTCCTGTTCCTGTCGCGGGTCATTTCGAAGAGAACGCCGCGGCGTGCGCCGCGCCCCTGCAATCGTCATCATATCCGAACCGGGTAGTCCAAATGCAAATCCCGGCATCGATCATCGAACAGTGGCCCTTGCGACGGGATATGGCGCTTTGAGTCTGCCGATAAAACGCGCGCGGAGTTTGGCCTTCGTTAATTTGTCCGGCTAATTCCGGTCGAACACCATCACGTTCGGCTTGTCGCGGCCGGCTATGTGCACCGTGATTGTCAAGGTCTTCAAATCGGCTGAGAGATCCAGATCCTCGGTCTCCGTCACCTTACCGCCGGCCTTGTCGGTAATCACCAGTGTGCGCTCATCCACCCGCCGGACCGATGAGGAAGCGCCCCGGTTCGCGTTCGGCCCCTCGTTGGGATATTCCTTGCCGTCGAACTTCACGTTTTTCGTCTCTTGCTCCGAGGGGGTGATGAAGGAGAGGCCGTCGCCTTGGAACGCCTTCACCTGCATCAAAAATGGCGAATTCATCGTCTCCTTGATGCTCTGCCAGTCTGCCGCGAAGCCCGATCCTCCGCCCGTGCGCTGGTAAACATAATCCAAACTGAGCGTCGAACCGTCGGGCTCGAACTCGCGGTAATAGTCCGTGAGCGTACTGCCGTCCTGCGAGAGCTTCCACGTTGCCTTGAGCAGCAGCCGGCCATCTTTCTTGCGCTCGACGATCCAGGTGTCGGGCGCGTCAGCCTTCGCCGACAGCAGGGTTCCGCCGTAGCCGGGTTGGTCGCTCCCATCCACCACGATCGTCTCGGCGCCCCCGCCGAAATCGAACGCATACTTGTTGCCGCCCCGGCTCTGAACCTTCATCTCGTCGGGCATTCTGCTCCTCGATGAATCGAACTTCCACTCGCCGATGAAGGGGCTTTCCGCCGCCCACACGATGCCATTTGCCAGGCATAGCGCCGGCAGGATTTCCAGAATTCGCTTGAACACAAAGGCCTCCTGGGCTCTCCTCGGATGCACGCCCATGGCCGTCGAGCCCACGGCGCCGGCCCGGTCGGCTCATCGGGAGCATTCCGTCGTTCCGTCGTTCGATTGCGTGTTCTTCCGGGTCGCGTTACTCGCCGTCCACGGCCTCAGCTCCACGCCTCGTCTTGTCCCGAATCGAAAAAGACTGTCCCAAAGCGAACACTGGCAGCCGGCGCGGCCATCCGTTGAACGTGACGTGTTGCGCTTCCACAAAGAGTCCTAGACCTACAGACAGGCTGAAGACCGTGCGACAGCCGCCAACAGCGTCAATGGTACACTGAGCGTCCCAACCACCCGCGGCTGTCCCATAAAACGTCCTATCGGTGTCCTGAAGCAGCGGTGCGTCGGGCGCTGCTGCGTGCGTGCGCTCGCCTGTGTCATACCCGGGGCAGAAAGAGTATAGCGTCGTCAGTGTGCCACTGGGCGTGATTCTGAAAACCGTGTGGTGGCCCCGGGAGCATGGTTGGCCCTGCGCCAAGGTTGGCCCGTAACATTCTCTACAACACCACCATCGCGACGGCCATCGCCGATCGTCTCGTAGAAGATTCCGAAGTCTTTATGCCCGGTGGGGAAAGTATCCGCAAGACAGGCAAGAATCCCTCTTGGCCGGCTTGCGTGACGTGGAGAGCGCACAGATGGAGAGGGCACAGCATGACAAGGAGGGGTATGGATGGTAGAATCGGAAGTGGCCGTGGCGCTATCGTCTAACGGTTAGGACAGAGCCCTCTCA
>JBEKIM010000508.1:0-4675 GCA_050011755.1 Bryobacteraceae bacterium
GGGCTGGACGTGACCACCAGCCTGGTTTTCAAGAACCTGCTGAAAGCGCTGGCGCGACAGGGCAAGGCGATTCTGTACAGCTCACACGTGCTTGAAGTGGTGGAGAAGGTCTGCACCAGCGTCATCATCCTGCGCAAGGGCTGCGTGGTGGCGAACGACTCCGTGGCCCGCCTGCGCGATCTCATGAAACTGCCCTCGCTCGAAGGCATCTTCTCCCAACTGGTGCTGCAGGAGGACACCGGGAAGATCGCCGAAGACATCGTGGATGTGATGCAAGCCTGAGAATTTGCCATGGCGTCCGCACGCGAGAACGAACTGAGCCAATTTCGCGAATTGGTGCGGCATTTTTTCAGCCGGTTCTTCGATAACGATCTGGTCGCCATCAATGCGGACGAAGCGGACATGCGCTCCTCGGTGGTGAACATTCTTGCCATTCTGGCCGCCCCCGGCATGCTGCTGCCCTTCCTCTTCCTTTCGAAGTACGTGAAGCTGCAGGATGCGCCCATGTATGTGCGCGACCTGGCCTCCCTGGGCGAAAAGGAATTCTTCATCTGCTTTTCCATGACGGTGATGGGATTGGTGACGGTAATCGAATGGGAGATGCTCTTTCCCGACCGCCGCGACTATGCCAACCTGACTCCCCTGCCCATCCGCCTGCGCACTATGTTCGGCGCGAAGATCGCCGCATTGCTCGCCTTCCTGACGATTTTCTCCCTGGCCATCAACGCATTTTCGCCCGTGATGTTCCCGGCCGTAGTCCTGCAGAAGGGATCGGTGTGGAACGTGATCCCCTTCGCCCGTTGTCACATCGTCAGCATTCTGGCCGCCAATGCGTTCGTATTTTTCCTGTGCGTCGCGGTGCAGGGGATTCTGATGAACGTGCTGGGATACCGTCTTTTCCGGCGAGTCTCGCCCTACGTCCAGTTTGGCCTGGTGGCGCTGCTGATTCTGATGTTTCTGCTTTCCGGGCGTATCGTCTCCGAGCTACACGTGCGCGCCGCCGCGAACCCCGCCGCGGTCTACCTGTTTCCGCCGCTCTGGTTTCTGGGTCTCTATCAGACGCAATTAGGCTGGAGCGATCCCGTATTCCGCGAACTGGCCCACGCGGCGCGCATGGCCGCGGGATGGACTACCGTTGGCGCCCTCGCCACTTACATCCTGAGTTATAAGAGACACGTCACACGATCGCTCGAGAGCGCCGGCGAGTTCTCCACCGTGCCCTCGGCCATGGACAGGTTCGTGGAAGGCATGCTCGACCGGTTTGTGGTGCGCGACAGGTTGCAGCAGGCGGCGTTTTACTTTATCTGGAAAACCCTGATCCGCAGCCGCCGGCACAAACTGCTCTTCGCGGCCTATGTCGCGGTAGGCTGCGCCCTCATTTTTGAAGGGCTGGCGGTGCTGGTAGCGCGCGGCGGCAACGCCTGGATGTACCGCGCCAGCCCCGAGTTGCTGCCCGCTCCGCTGATCCTCGCCTTCTTTATCCTTTGCGGGATGCGCCATGTTTTCGCGGTACCGGCGGAATTGCGCGCCAATTGGGTATTCCAGGTATCGGATCGCGGCGAGGCGCGGCGTTGCCTGGCGGGCGTCAAGAAAGGCATGCTGGTGATGGGTGTCCTCCCGCTGTTCGCTCTATTGCTGCCGCTGCATGTCCTTTTTTGGGGTTGGCGGACGGCCGCGCTTCACATGCTGTTCGGCGCGGTAGTGTCCTGGCTGTTAGTGGAAGTGCTATTCGTCGGCTTCGAGAAATTTCCGTTTACTTGCTCCTATCTGCCCGGCAAGGCCAACTTGAAAGTATCCTGGCCCCTCTATCTGTTCGGCTTCACCACGTATGTTTCCGTTTTTCTCACCTTGGAATATTGGATGTTACAGCGGCCCGTGCGTTTCCTCTGGCTGGGGGCGGTGATTGTGCTCGTCGAGGTCGCGCTGGCTCTCTATCGCTGGCGCGTCGGGCGCGACGTGGCGCTGGTTTTCGACGAGCAGCCTGAACCGCTGGTGCGCACTCTGAATCTGTGGGCGTAGAGGCGCGTGCACATTGTATAGTGGCAGGATGCGCCTCCTGTGCCTCGCCGCTGTGCTCTATGGCGCGATCCGTTACCTCGTCAGCCGCGTGATTTATCAGCCCACGCGTTATCCGGGCGGCTGGTGGCACACCCAATCGGAATGCGGCGCGGAGGACGTCTGGCTGCCCGCCGGCGACGGCGTCCGCCTGCATGCCTGGTTCGTACAAGCGCCCGGCAGCCGCCTGGTCACCCTGTATCTGCATGGCAATGGCGCCAACCTGTCGCATCGTCCCGGGCACTTGCGCGAGATCGCCGCGGCAGGCTGCTCCATCCTGATTCTGGATTACCGCGGATATGGCAAGAGCGCGGGCCGGCCAACCGAACGCGGGCTCTATCGCGACGCCGACGCGGGCTACAATCGCTTGATCGGCATGGGCTACCAGCCCACACAGATCGTGATACACGGCGAGTCGCTGGGTTCGGCCGTGGCGGCGGATCTGGCATGCCGCCGCCCGTGCGCCGGTGTGATTCTGGAATGCCCGTTCACTTCGTTCTCCGCGATGGCCGGCACGGTTGTACCGTGGGTTGGCCGCCTCTTTGCCGGCGGTTACAACACCCGCCGCAAGATCGCCGGGGTGCGCGCGCCCCTGTTGATCGTCCATGGCGACCAGGATCGCTCGGTCCCTTACGCCATGGGACGCGCGGTGTTCGCAGCGGCGCATGAACCGAAGTCGTTCTGGACGGTCGAAGGCGCCGGCCATACGGACATCGTCGATGTGGCCGGCCCGCTTTATCGGGCGCGTTTGCGTGCGTTTTATGCGAGTATCTTCCTATAACCGGATCGCCGGCCAAAGCGTGGAGCGCCTGGCGGCCCTCAGCGACGGTGTGTTCGCGGTCGCCATGACCCTGCTGGTATTGGATCTGCGCGCCCCGGAAGTGAAAGAGATTCACAACGAGCGAGACTTGTGGCTGGCCTTGGGGGCGCTCGCCCCGCGTCTCGTCATGTGCGCCATGACCTTTATGACACTGGGAATCTTCTGGGTCGGCCAGCAGACGCAACTGAACCACCTGACCCGCTCGGACCGCAGCCTGTCGTGGATGCACATCTTCTTCCTGTTTGCGGTTTCCATGATGCCGTTTTCCACCATGCTGCTGGCCGCCTTCATGGCTTACCGGATCGCGCTACTGGTGTATTGGGTGAATATCCTGCTGCTGGGCGGCGCCCTGTATTTCACCTGGGTGTGCGCACAGGGCCTGGGCCTGGTGCGTGACGACCTTTCACCGGCGGTGGCCGCGGCCATCAAGCGCCGTATCGTGATCGCGCAGGCCCTCTATGCCTTCGGCGCGCTGCTGTGCCTGGTGAACACGTATGTGAGCATCGGGTTCATCGTGCTGGTGCAACTGAATTACGCCGTCGCGCCGCGCCTGCCCGGACGCGCCCGTTAGTGGACCACGATTCCTCGCCCGTGGCGCAGCGTTGAAAACCCAATTGGGGGGCGGGCAATCATGCCCAGGATTGGCCGCCCTCCAAATTGAGTTTTCATCACATTTGGTGGCCCGCAGGGCCATCCTGACACGCTTCAGCGTGCAGCGGGACTCCTCGGTCCGCCGGAGCGGGACTTGAAAGTCCCGCCGGAACGCTCATTTAGCGGTTGTTTTTCGGAGCCGCAAAGATGATGAAAACCAAAAATAGTGGGGCGGCCAATCTTGGCCGCAGCCGGCTTTCCAGCCGGCTTAGCCGCCTGAAAAGGCGGCTGCGGGCATGATTGCCCGCCCCACGGTGAGTTTTCGACGATGCCCGCAGGGGGTCTCGCCGCTGTTTCACCCGCATCCGCGGGGGCGCCCGCTGAAGCGTGCGCCACGGGCACGGTCCAGGTCACTTCGGCGCCAGGATGAAGCCGTGATTGCTCAAATCTGTGCCTACATAGGTTCCCGCGATCTCGCCGGCGTTGCCGATGCTCAAGGCTTGCGTGCCCCATGTAGTCGTGCTGGCATCGGGCCCGTCAAACGTAGTAATCGCGCCCGCCGGGGTTCGGAAGAACCCGTGATACAACTTATTGGCGTCCAGGTAATATCCGGCGATGGCGCCGGCATCGTTAATGCTGAACGCGGTGGTGCCGAGGTACAGGGCTGTCCCGGCTCCCTGCGCGTCGATCGTAATGAAGACGCCCGCCGGAGTGCGCACGAAGCCGTGACTTACACCATTCGCGTCCGTATACATGCCCACCACGGCGCCGGCATCGTTGATGCCATACGCCACCGTGCCAGGGTAGCCGGATGAGTGGTTCATACCCGCGTTGGGATCTTCAAATGTCGTGTAGACTCCCGCCGGAGTCCTGACGAATCCGTGAAACACGAGGCTCGCATCCATGTAGTATCCTGCGATGTCGCCGGCATTATTGATGGCGACCGCCCAGGTACCCCCGTTCGGTCCGCCAGCGGCGCCGGGCGCATCGAAGTTCGTGAAGACGCCCGCGGGGCTCCTCAGGAAGGCGTGCGT
The DNA here is from genome assembly GCA_050011755.1 of Bryobacteraceae bacterium. Taxonomy (GTDB): domain Bacteria; phylum Acidobacteriota; class Terriglobia; order Bryobacterales; family Bryobacteraceae; genus Bog-159. The sequence goes on from JBEKIM010000508.1 coordinate 4,501, forward strand.
TGCCAGATCCCTGGCGACAGTCAAAGCTGGCGATCGCACCCGCGTTGTTGATGCTCATGGCCTGAGTGCTCTCCTGCGGGTAGCGGCCGGAGGCTGGAGGCGCTGCGAAATCCGTGATCGTGCCGGACGAAGTTCGCGCGAAGCTGGCTTCCCTGGTGTCTACCTCCGGACCCGC
>JBEKIM010000509.1:0-4644 GCA_050011755.1 Bryobacteraceae bacterium
CTGCCCGGCAGGGAATTGGGACCATAACTGCGCGGTCATTAACACGACTTCCACGACGGAAGGAGTTCCGGCGAATCTGTCCGGCAGCATGAACGATTACAACTTGACAACGGGTAACATCATACCGCCTGAAACGATCTGGTTCGTGGATACTCAAAACACGAATAACGGGGGCTATGATGGGCAAAACGCGGACATGTACACCATCATGGACTCGGCGTTTTCAAGTGAAGTCGGGGGATGGCAGGTCGGTGCGTATACCCTCTCGGGGGCCCTCGCGTATCCGTCGGGGCCGTCTGGAAAGTGCGACTGGAAGCAGTCAACAGGGTACCCCGGCACGCCTACGTGCCCCTATGGCATCGCGGCAATCTTCGACACCCAATCAAAATCGTTTTACAACGATCAGGAATATGGGATCTATATGGACGTTACGAAAACCGTGGACGGCACGTCTGCCGGTATCCCGTGGGTTTTCTACTATTCGGCGGAAACAAATGCGCCTGGCCAACAGACCAGCCCCCTGGTACAGTTTGCGGACATCCAGGAATGTTCGGGGTGTGGGCCTGAGCTGGTCTTCGACTTCTTTATGCTGCCGGACAAGAACACGGGATACTATGATTTCCAAGTGGTCATTTACAACACCAAGAACGGTATACCCGGCGCGATGGCTACCTGCAAAATCATGGTCAGCTCAGAGATCAACACCGGCACTCTAGGCGCTGCCGGACCGTGCCAGTACACGCTCCCTATTCAGACCTGGTGGTCTGTTTCGGGTATGTATAACGGCCCAAACTATCTCGCGATAACCACCCAGGCTACGATTAACAACCCGCTGACGTATGCCAACGCGTCGGATGCTGGGCTGTACATCAATGGATTGTGGCTGGGTACCGGATTCGGGCAATAGTCAGTGCAGGCGGAAAGACACCGGGCCCGACCTTCCGATTGCGATGCAAGCTTAACGCAGTACGCCGCGATCCGCTCTAGGACAGGTGGTGTACTCGCTCTGGCTTCCCGCTGGTTAACAGCCTCGGGGACCTTCACCAGTTGACGGTTCGATCAAGCGGGAGGATTTGGAGAATCGGCATGTCGAGAGTACCTTGCGGGATGCGGAAACGCGGCGGGGTACGAGATCCAGCAAGTGAGCGCACTTCCCGAGATCTCAAGGCAACCCGGCTGGGTTGCAATTGGCAAACCCGATTCAGCCCTTTCATCGCGCGGGACTAGCAGGGATTTGTTGCACCCGAAATACGCCAGCCCCGCGCACGGCCAAGCTCGAATTAGTTCGATTCGATGAACTGAATATAGGGCGTGGCACCGCCCGTGGCGGAACAGGTGCCCAAATTCAAGTTATTGGTCTCTCCAGTTGAGCCGGCATTCGCGACACAAGTGGGCGCTAGAGTGGAACCATCCGTCAGCGCCACCTTTACGGTCACCGAGGACCCCGTATTGAAAACCGCGCGCGAACCGCCGGCATTACCGACGATGTTGAATTCGGACTCCTTCCACACCGTCGAGATGTCAAGCACACTGTCGGAGGCGTTCACGGAGTAAGCTTTGGTTCCATTGTTGAATACTACGGTATCGTTAGAACCGGCCGCAGCGGCGCCAGAAAGCGACAGGCTGCCGAGCGAAGTAATCTTCATATCGGGCGCCGCTACGAAAGAGCTGTTCTTGTAGCAATCGCCCCCGCCCGCACTGCTAAAAGTACGCGGACAAGCCGACGAGCCCCAGCCGATTAGCCAATACTGGATGAATACAGCCGCTTCCCCCTTGGTCTCGTAGTCCGGCGAATAAATGAATTGTTGCCAGACGGTACAACCTTCGTGACCGGCACACGCCGATGTGGTGCCCGTGAAGTTCGAATTGATCTGAAGCGTGTATTCATTCGGCCCGAGGATCCCTCCGTCTCCAAATGCGGGCACGCCGACACTCTTCTCGGACGTCACGCCCGTGACCTTCGGGAAGGTTCCGAGTGTTTTGCTGATCAGACCCGCCGCTTCAGCGACGTAATCGTGACCGTTGCCCGTCACCTGCGAGCCAGCCAGGTCGCGGAAGACCGGATGGGGATGCAGATTTGGATGCGCTTCCTTGCATTCCACTTGCTCCCAGACGGTGCTGGGAAAGGAGACTTGGTAGCATCCCTCCGCAGGTACCTGAGTCTGCATAATGGCTTCGCTCCAGCCAGCGGATACGTCCGAAACCTGCGCGAATGCAGGCAGAAGGGACAACGTCCCGAAGATCAAAAACCGTTTCATGAACATCTGTAAACTCCTCTTTTGAACAAGTGCATCTAGAAATATGCGACGCTTCGGACAATTCTACACCTGATTGCCCCGAGATTTCCATAATCCTTGTCGCGTTAACCCGGGTGCCGGCGACATGGTGCTCGATGTCACGGCCTACGATCGATACGCGCTGATAGGCATTCGAAGCCGGCGCGCTCGACTATCTGCTCAAACCTCTTGACGACCGGCGGTTTGAAAAGGCGCTGGCACGCGCAGAGCCGGACGGGGCCTTTGTAAAGCACGCAGAGATCGATTGGATCGAGGCGGCGGATTCCTATGGGTTGCCTGTACACCACAAAACGCCCTTTTTCCGCACAGTGGCCGCAACAAAGGGGCTCCGCAGGCCGGCTGCCAACGGTCTTCAGAACGTGCAGTCACAGGGTCGTGCGGCCACTCCAGATCCATACCCGATGTGCGGGGGCGACCACCGTGTAAGCCACACAACGGTCCAGCGCCAAGCCGAGCTGGGTTAAACGATCTCGAAATGTAGCCCGCGCCCAGGACATGCAATGGTGCAGCACGCTCCTCCGGTCTGGCTACAGCCCCATGAACAACCCGGCCATCAATGCTCCTTGGCCCGGCGAACTGAAGGATCACCGGGTCGGCAAAATGGCGATCGCCGCGTTTGGCGCTTAGGTGCGCCGCATTCGCTGTCCGATAACTTTTTTCGCCTTGACCGCATCCTGTTCCAGTCTTGGAATGCCCCTGTGCGCGGCCGTGGCGATCACTACATCGATGCCTCGCATAGCTTCCGCGCCCCGTCCCGTGCGGGACAGCAATGAACAACGCGCAACTTCGAACTCGACCACACTCCGGGCCGGCAGCTTGGCGGTATCCGGCGGCGGAAACTGCGCCAGCAGGGCCGACGCTTCAGCCGTACTGCCCCCGCTCATCAGAGCGCTTGCCAGGAGGGCGGCCGCCTGATAGCGTCCGCCTTCCCGCCCGGAGGAAGTAAACCCGCTGAGTGCCGCGCGCGCCGACGTGACGGCATCCACGGAGTGGTCTTCCATAAGACTCAGGCGGGCAAAGGCAAGGTTGGTTTCCGGCATGCTGATTCCCCCGCCAAAACCGCGCCCCAAAGTGCGGGCCTCTTCGAAACTTTTCCGGGCCCCCGCCAAGTCGGCCTGGTTGAGTTGTGTGTTTCCCAGGTCGAGTAGCGTTTCGCCCAGGTAATATGGATCGTTTATTTCGCGCAGAATAGCGATCGCTTGATTGTACTGGTCCAGCGCGGCCGGACCCTTGTCCTCCAAGTCCAGTAGGCGTGCCAGGGCGGCCTCCCCCAGTCCGGCGCCCTCCCGGTCGCCAGCCTGCCGCGCGTTCCCCAGGGCGCGCTGAATCAAGTCGTGCGCATCGGCTAGACGGCCCGAATCCGTCAGTACATCCGCCAGACCCAAATACACCTCAAAGGACTTCTGCGGACCGAGCTCGGCGGCAACTGCCAGGGCCGATCGATAATAGCCGCCGGCAACGGGCAGGTCGCCCTCCAGTTTCGCGGCATTCGCGAGCCCGATCAAGGCGTTCAGCTTCTCGATGGCGTTTCCGCTCTGATTCGCGATTTCGAGAGCCTCCTGGTATAAACGCTGCGCCACCGCCAGTTCGCCGTTGGCCGTTATTTGGTTGGCTTCAATGCGATACGCGGCAGCCACACAAAGACGATCTCCCAATTCCACGCAAATGTGCCGGGCCTCCGCCCGCACATCCTCGAAGCCCGCCATGTTCATGTTTTGCATCGCTCCCGATTCGAGCAGCCGGGCCCTGGCATACAGGAATCGGGCTCCCCGCGCGCGGGCCTTTTCCGCGGCCGATCGAGCGGCCTTCTCGGTGTGCGCAAAATCGCTCAAGGCGCCGGCTGCCTGCGCTTCGGTCAGATCGATGCGGGGATCGTCGCCGAGCGGCGCCGGGAGGCTGCGGAGGGTTTTAACGGTCCTCAACGCCTCCTGCGCATGGCTGCCCCGAGCCTCGACTGACCCAAGCTGCAGCCCATATTCCAAGTCGTCGGGCAAAAGCGTGAACAAAGCCTGGTAAACCTGAATGGCCCGCGGCCAATCGTGCGCGATCGTCCGGTAGCGCCCTTCCACCTCCAGTTGCTCGACGCGCCCCAGGTCCGCCGACGAGTCCAGGGCGCGTTTGGCCTCTTGGCCGGCTTGCGTGTCGAGTCCGAGGGCGGACAATACCGCTGCGAGGCCGGAATGAAAGAGAGGATGGGATGGGTCGGCCGCAACGGCCTTCTCCAGGTAGGGCCGCGCGCTCAGCGCGTCGCCCTGGCGCAGGCGTTCCATGCCTCGCGCATATTGCTCCATCGCGCCGGCTTGGAGAGACGGCAGCCCGGATGCCGGAAGCCGCACGCCCAACTGCG
>JBEKIM010000510.1:0-4643 GCA_050011755.1 Bryobacteraceae bacterium
GTGACTGTCAGGCTGAGCGTGGTCGCGGAATCGTCGTAGATCCGCGCCGTCGCGTCCGGCTCCGCGCCCGCCTCCAGCAGAATCCGCGCGATGGCGGGCGCATTCCGCGGCGAGCGCTGCACTTCCACCCCGTTGGCCGCAACGTAATGCAGCAGCGTGGCGCGATGCTCGAACGCCGCGCGCTCGCGGACCAGATTCGGGTGCGCCTGCAGCAGTGCGCGCAGGCCGGGCTCGTCGCCTCCGGTGATGGCCTCCAGGGCCGCGGAGAAGGGATCTGGGCTCACTGCGCCGGCTCCTCAATCGTCAGGATCCGGTCGGCCGCCACGTCATGCAGCACCTGGTGGATCCGGCTTGGCCATTTGATGTCGATCTCCCGGATGGTTTTCGACGCGCCCAGCCCGAAGTGTACGCGCGCATCGCTGGAGCAGGCGTAGCCGACGGCCGTGGTCACCTCGTTGTACTGCTTCGCGCCATCCTCGCCGGTGATGCGGATCTGCGCTCCCAGCGCCATGCGATTACTCTTCCTGCCGGTCAGCTTCAGCAAGATCCAGTGGTTCCCGTTTTGGGAAATATTGTGGAAGTACTTCACTGGGCCGTTAAGCACCGAGACCACCGCGTCGATCCGGCCATCGTTATCGATATCGCCGAAAGCCACGCCGCGATGCGCCGCCGCCTTCTGGAAATCCGCGCCCGCGTCGCCGCTGACATCCTGAAACTTACCGTTCCCCAGGTTGCGGAAAACGGCATTCGGTTCCTCGTATTTGCGGTTCGAAAACTGGGCCACGTTGTCCAGCACGTTGCCCCGCGTGACGAACAGGTCCTTCCACCCGTCGTTATCGAAGTCGAAGATCCCGTTGCTCCATCCCGACATGTCGCGCGTTCCCGCCAGGTGCATCTGGTAGGTCCGCTCCCAGAATTGGCCGCCGCCGCGGTTTTGAAATAACGGAAACGTCTCGTTCTCCACGGCGGTGTGCCAGATATCCGGCCGGCCGTCGTTGTCCACATCCCTGAAATCGGCGCCCATGCCGGAAATCACGCTGCCGCTTTGCGCGTACGCCACGCCCGCTTCCAGAGCCACCTCCTCGAACTTCTTGCCGCCCAGGTTGTGGAACAGGAAGTTGGGACGATTGTCGTTGGCTACGAAGATATCCATGAACCCATCGCCGTCGTAATCCGCGATCGCCGCGCCCATGCCTTTGCCGGCGTATTTGGCAATACCCGTTTCCACCGACACGTCGGTGAAGGTGCCGTCGCCGTTGTTGCGATAGAGCGTGTTTGGCAGGTTCCCGTAATTCTTCGGATGGCAATACGTCCGCAATCCCGGCTTCGGGCCGCAGAACGGGTCTTTATTCACTTCCCACTTGCAGTAGTTGGACACGAACAGGTCCGGGAGCCCGTCGTTGTTGTAATCCACCCAGGCGGCCGAAACGGACCACATCTTTTTGCCGTCGAGCACGCCCCCTGCTACGCCTGCCTTGTCCGTCACGTCGGTAAACGTGCCGTTTCCGTTGTTGCGGAAGAGTTGGTTTTTTCCGGTATTCAGCACGTAGATATCCGGCCAGCCGTCGTTGTTGTAATCGCCGATGGCTACTCCCATGCCGTAACCTGCGCCTGCCACGCCGGCTTTCCCGGTCACGTCCGTGAAGGTTCCGTCGTGGTTGTTATGGTACAGCCGATTCCAATACTTGGGGCTTTCCTTCTGTAGCGACGGGATGGCCGCGCCGTTCACCAGGTAGACATCCAGGAAGCCGTCGTTGTCGTAGTCGAACAGCGCCACGCCCGCCACCATGGTTTCGGGCTGATTCTTGTTGGGTGTGGGACTGCTGTCGGAGACGAAAGTGAGACCGGACCGTTCCGCGATTTCTTCGAAGACGATAGGACCCGCCGCGGACCCGGCCAGTAGCGCGCCGGCTCCGATCACGATAGGGATGAAAACTTTCACGTCGCGGAGATTTCAGTCTAACATGCCAAAAACCGGGACCCGGCGTTACAGTGAGTGCATGCTCCGTCACCTGTGCGCCCCCGTCATGGCGTTCTCCATGCTCTTGGGCCCTCAATTACTCGCCTCCCCGGCCGAGATCTCGTTCTCCCAGTCCGCGCCGCGCGTTGCGCCTTACGATTTCATTGAAGTCACCGCGGCCATCGCCCCGCCGGCCCCGGCTAACCCTTTCACCGGCGCTAGCCTGACCGGATCGTTCGCCAAGCGCGGCGCCGCCCAAAGCCTCGCGGTCGATGGCTTTTGCGATGCGGCCGACGGCAGCCTTTTCCGCATCCGCTTCATGCCCTCGTCGCCCGGCGATTACACCTATTCCGTCACCTACCGGCAGGGCGGCTTCGAGAAGGCATGGCAGGGAGCATTCCAGGCGTCGGCTGGGCCTGCTCCCGCGGCGCGCGGCCCCATCCGCGTGGATCCGAAGTATCCCTGGCATTTCATTTGGGAGGGCACCGGCGAACACTACTTCTTCAACGGCACCACCGCCTTCTGGCTGATGGGCTGGCGCGATGAGCGATTCATCCGCAATTCCATCCAGCGCCTGCACGATCTGAAAATCAATCGCATGCGCGTCCTGCTCTCCGGCGGAACCTTCACGATGTACGGCGAACCGGCCATGACCGGCGACAACTTCACCCTGTTTCTGCGGCCATGGATCGCCAAGGATCCGCAAAGCCTCGACCACCCCGGCATCGACTACACCCGCTTCGATATCCCCTACTGGCAGAAGTTCGAGCGCATGCTGCGCTTCGCCCGCGAACGCGACATGATTATCTCCGTGGTGCAGGATATTAGCGACGGCCGCATCCACCCGGACGCCGGCAGCGACGACGAGCGCCGCTACTTGCATTACGCCGCTGCCCGGCTGGGCGCCTTCTCCAACATCACCTGGGATCTCGGCGACGACCTCGATAGCTTCCGCGACGAAAAGTGGGCGCACGAAACCGGGACGCTGCTGGAAGGCTGGGACCCCTACCATCATCTCGCCACCACGCATCCCGTACACCGCGAGCACCAGGACCGCGCTTCCGCCTGGTTTGGCTTCACTTCGATTCAAGACTGGTCGCGCACCCAGCACGCCCTCATGCTTGAGGAGCGCCAGGTCCAACTGAAGACCGGCCGCATCATCCCGCAGGCGAATGAAGAATACGGCTACGAAGATCATTACCCCCACTGGGCGCCGGGCATGGGATCGGACTCGGCCGAGGCGCTGCGGCATGTAGCTTGGGATATCGCCATGGCCGGAGCGTACGGAACCGCCGGCGAAACCGCCCGGCGCGGCATCAACATCTGGCCCGACACCGGCGGCGGCTGGATCAACGGACGCGGCGACGATACCATGGTCATGCTCAAAGGCTATGCGCACATGGTTGAGTTCTTCACCAGCTTCGAGTGGTGGAAGACGGACCCGCACGACGACCTGGTGAACAATGGGGCATATTGCTTGTCGCAACCTGGCCGGATCTACGCCATCTACCTGCCCAACGGGGGCGATGTCACTGTGACTCTCGAAGCAGGGCATTACGATGCGGCCTGGTTTAGTGCATTCACCGGCGAGTGGGTGCCTGTAGGACCTGTAGACGGGCCCACTTGGAAATCACCGCAAGCCCCAGGCTGGCTGGACTGGGCGCTTCTTGTCCGAAAACGGGAATCGAACTAACAGTACCAGTACGAAATGTGCCTGACGGTCCACCTAGGCCAACTGTTACAAGAAAATTTCGCATTTCAACCCTTTTTAGTTGCATTGTGACTGCGTCAAGTAGTACACTTCGGCTGATTAAGGTCTTATTGTTTCCAGTATCGGAGTTTACTGGACAGGTGTATTCCGGGGTTAAAACGCCCTCGCTTTAGGGGCAATGCGCTCAATTCTTTTTCCGGCCATCAGCCGCTAGGCGACCGGTTTTTTCACCGGTAGGGGTAGTGCGTGCAACCGGTCCGCAAGACCGGCTGAAGTGATTCCATTGAATAAGGGGATACGAGCATGAGTTTACGGGCAATACGGGTTAGTCTATCCATGGTGGCGATCCTAGCCATCCTGTGCATCGGCGCTCTCAGCGCCTTTGCGCAAACCGAAACTGGCCAGATCATCGGAACCGTCATGGATCCTACCGGCGCTTCGGTGCCTGGGGCAAAAGTTGCCGTCAAGGCTGTCGCGACCGGCGCGGAGCGCGTCGAAACCACGGACGGCAGCGGCAATTTTACTTTCACCAATCTGCAGCCGGACGTCTATGAAGTGACCGTCGCGGCGGCGGGTTTCACGACATTGAAAGAGCGCACCACGGTCACTGTAGGCAGTAAGGTGAGCTTCGAAGCCAAGCTCGAGGTTGGCAAAGCCGAAACTGTGGTTGAAGTCAGCGAAACCGCGGTCACCGTCAATACCGAGACGCAAACCATCAGTCAGTTGATCAATACCCAAGCCATGACCGAACTGCCGTCCCTGACGCGCAATCCTTACGATTTCGTCCTGACTTCGGGCAACGTGAGCGAAGACGATCCGTCGGGACGCGGCGTAGGAGTCGCCATGAACGGGTTGCGCTCCGCCGGCACGAACGTCATGCTGGACGGCGTGGCCAACAACGACGAGTTCACCGCGTCGGTCGGCCAGATGGTGCCTCTCGATTCCGTCCAGGAGATGGGCATCATCACCAAT
>JBEKIM010000511.1:0-4611 GCA_050011755.1 Bryobacteraceae bacterium
AACTGCTCCTCGGACTGCCGGCCGCGGGCGGCGGCAATGGCCTTTTCCTCCAAAACGGTAAGGCGGCGCTCGAGATCCTCCAGATCGTGGTAGTGCTGCCCGGCTTCGGCGGCGAGGCGATCGAGCGCGGCGGCGATCTCTTCATAACCCGCGCCTGCCTGGAGCACGGCGGCGGCGTTACGCGCGAGATATTCGCGCAGATCGTCCAAGGGAAAGGGCGGCGCGGAATCGTGCGCGGCGGGACGTTGCGCGGTGCCGGCCATGATCTGGGCTTCGGTGAGAACGGCCTGTGCGCAGAAGGCCAGCGAATTCACCATCTGGGTTTTCTTCTTGCGCCCGCGCCACTGCGCGAAAGCCGCGTCAATGCCGCGAAGCACGGCTGCGAGCGGCACGTCCGCATTCTTCCAACTCTCGATCAGCGCCCAGTCGAGCGGGGATAGTAGAAACAGACTAGTCCCGCGCACACGTTGGAAGTGCTCTTCTATCTCAGTGAAGTAATTGAAGTAGTTATAAACCCAATCGTCGTTCACTGCGCGGCATTCCGTTCCCAGATAAGTTGCAGGCCGGCCAGCGTCAAGTGTTCATCGATGTGTTTCAGGTGGCGCGAGCCGCGGGCGATGAGCGCGGCCTGGCCGCCGGTGGCGATCGACTGGGTTTGCGGGCCAAGTTCGGCGATGATGCGATCGAGGATACCGTCGATCATGCCCAAGGCGCCGTAATAGAGACCCGAGTGCATGCTGCCGACAGTATTGCTGCCGATGACTTTGGCGGGCTCGCGGAAGTCGACCATGGGCAGGCGGGCAGTCTTGCTGAAAAGCGCTTCGATGGAGATGCCGATGCCGATGGCAATGGCGCCGCCCAGGTATTCGGCGTTGGCGGAGATGCAATCGAAGTTGATGGTGGTGCCGAGATCCACAACGACGCACGGGCCGCCGTATTTGTGAAGCGCGGCGACGGCATTGGCCAGGCGATCGGCGCCCACCTGGTTGGGATCGTCGTAACGGATGGCCATGCCGATGTCGGTGTGGGGCGTAACGAACATGGGCTCAATCCGGAAGTAGCGTTGGGCCATGGCGGCGAGGTTGGCATCGAGCGAGGGAACCACGCTGGCGATGATGATGCCGTCGACGCCGGGCGAATCGAGAGATGCCAACGCGAAAAGGTTGCGCAGGAGCACGCCCCATTCGTCGGCGGTCTGGCCGTGGACGGTGCGCAAGCGCCAGTGGCTGACAAGGCGGGACTGGTCGAACGCGCCGATGGTGATGTTGCTGTTGCCGACGTCGAGGGCGAGTAGCATGAGTCTGCCGCAGGCGGCGAGCCTGCCCCACAATTATACAGGGCGGACTCCGCCGGCGAGTATCAGGGATTCCGAGCCATCGTCGGCGCGGAGCTTCAGGAAGCCAGAGGGATCGAGGCCCGCGGTGATGCCCGTGACCGTACCGCCGGGCATTTCGACGCGCACGCGTTTGCCGAGCGCGTAGCTGGAGCGGCGCGTAAACTGGTCGAGGATGGGCTGGCGGCCGGCTTCCACCAGCATACGGCCGAAACTATCGATGGCGGGGAGCAGGGCAGCGAGGAGATCTTCGCGCGATTGGGGATGGCCGGTGGCGAGGCGCAGCGATGTGGCTTCGGCGGCGATCTCGGGCGGGAAGGCGTGGTGATTGACGTTGATGCCGAGGCCCGCGATGGCGACCGAATCGACGAGTTGGACCAGGATGCCGGCGGTCTTGCGTTCGTCCAGCATGATGTCGTTGGGCCAGCGGAGATCGGGGTGCAAGTTGGTGGCGCGGGCGATGGTTTCGGCGGCGGCGAGCCCCAGGGCGAGCGTGAGGACGGGGAGAGAATCCGGGGATAGAGGCAGACGCAGCACGACGGAGACGTAGAGGCCGGCGCCCGGTTCGGAATGCCAGGTATGTCCGTGGCGGCCCTGGCCGGCGGTCTGCTCTTCCGCGACGACGGCCGTGCCGGATGGGCAGCCCGCGGCGGAGAGCGCGGCGGCTTCGTGCATGGTGGAAGTAATGGATTCGAAGAAAGAGATCTGGCGATTGGGGAGTTGACGGCGGACTGAGTCGATGTTAAGTTTCAAAGCCATTGACGATACGTCTCTAATCGACCTTGGCGTTCTGGAAGTTCACTAGAAGGCAGACGGTTGTGCCGGATGCTTTCAGATAGTTCAGGCATTGCGCGGTGTGTTCGTTGGCCAGGCGGTCCACACATTTAAGCTCGATTACCAGGGCGTCTTCGACCAGGATATCGGCGAAGTACTCTCCTACAGGGTGGCCTTTGTAAGTTACTTTGAATGAGGCTTGGGGCCTGGCTCGGATGCCGCGCAGGGTTAGTTCATTCAGGAGGGCGCGCTCGTAGACCTTTTCGAGGAATCCGGCGCCTAGGGTGTTGGAGACTTCAAAGATAGCGGCCAGGACTTGCTCGGTTAGGGAATACGGGCATCTGCGTTCATCTGCGTTCATCCGCGGCCAATATGTTTGTGGCTTTTGCGGCCTGGAATTCTCAAAACCTTTAATGGCCGCAGATGAACGCAGATGAACGCGGATAAGACGCTGCAAGAATCTACTCCAGGGCTTCCAGGGCCGCTTTGATTTTGGCTAGCTGGGATTCGTATTCGGCTAGCTTGGTTCGCATGGAGGTTACTACATGCTCCGGTGCCCGCGCCAGGAAGGATTGGTCGGCTAGCTGCTTATCCAGGCTCGCGATGTTTTTTTCGTGCTGCTCCTTTTCCTTTTCCAGGCGGCGGCGCTGAGCTTCGATCTGGGTCTTGGGGACGTGCAGGACCAGGTCGAGCTGGGAGGTGGAGCGGCTGGCGGCTCCGGCGGGCGGTGGGTCGGCGCTGAAATCGAGCGTGACTCCGGAGAGCCTGCGAATGGCGTCGGCGTGGCTGCGGGCGATTTCGAGGGTATCGCCGCGCGCATGGAGCGTTCCCTGCAAGTGCAGCTTCGGATCGAGCTTCATCTCGGTACGCAGGGTGCGGGCGAGCGTCACGGTTTCCTGCAGCACGCCGATTTCGCGTTCGGCGGCGAAGTCGGTATTCTGGCGGCGATACTGCGGATACTCGGCGAGCGCGATGGAAACGGGGCGCGGGGCGTTGCCTTTGAGACGCTGCCATAACTCTTCGGTGAGAAATGGCATGGCCGGATGGAGCAGGCGCAAAGCCATTTCGAAAGCCGAGAGTACGTTGCGCCAGTCGGCGTTCACGCCCGAGTTTTCCTGGAAGCTGGGCTTCTTCAGTTCCAGATACCAGTCGCAGAACTCGTGCCAGAAGAAGTGCCAGAGCAACTGCGCCGCTTCATGATAACGATACTGCTCGATGGCGCGATTCACCTGCTCGGCGCAGGCATTCAGGCGGCTGAAGATCCAGCGATCTTCGACGGCGACCTCAATACTCGGTCCGGCTTCGGGGCGGAAGGTTTCCAGGCGATTAGGCAGCCACGGCTCCACGCCGGAGCGCTCCATGTTCACGAAGAGCAGGCGCGCGGCATTCCAGATCTTGTTGGCGAAGGCGCGCGTCGATTCCATACGATCTTCGGAGAGCACAATGTCGGTGCCGGGCGCGGCGCCGAGCAACAGCGCCATGCGCACGGCGTCGGTACCGTACTTCTCGGTGACCAGCAGCGGGTCGATGGTGTTGCCGCGGGTTTTGGACATTTTCTGGCGCTCGGCATCGCGCACCAGGCCGTGAATGTAGACCTGGCGGAAGGGGATCTCGCCCATGAATTCGCAGCCCATCATGATCATGCGGGCGACCCAAAAAAACAGGATGTCGAAGCCGGTGACGAGGAGCGAAGTGGGGTAGAAAAGTTTCAGGTCTTCGGTTTCGTCGGGCCATCCGAGGGTGGAAAAGGGCCAGAGCGCGGAACTAAACCAGGTATCGAGCACGTCGGGATCCTGCACGAGTTCGGCGGAGCCGCAGCGCGCGCAACTGGTGGGCGCTTCACGGGCCACCACGATCTCGCCGCATTCCTGGCAATGCCAGGCGGGGATGCGATGGCCCCACCATAACTGGCGCGAAATGCACCAGTCGCGAATGTTGTACATCCACTCGAAGTAGGTCTTGGTCCAGTTTTCTGGGATGAACTGGATGCGGCCGGTTTCCACCACGGCAATGGCTTTTTCGGCGAGCGGCCTGGTGCGCACGAACCACTGGGTGGAGATGAGCGGCTCGACCACGGTCTTGCAGCGGTCGCACTTGCCGACGGCCAGCACGTAGGGCTCGATCTTTTCGAGCAGGCCGAGACGCTCGAGGTCTTCGACCACGCGGCGGCGGGCTTCGAAGCGATCGAGACCCGCGTAGGGACCGGCTTCGGCGGTCATGCGGCCGTTTTCGTCGATGACCTTGATGCGCGGCAGGTTGTGACGCTTGCCGGCTTCAAAATCATTGGGGTCGTGCGCGGGAGTGACTTTGACGGCGCCGGTGCCGAATTGCGGGTCGGCGAGGTCGTCGAGGATGACGGGGATCTGGCGGTTCATCAGGGGCAGATCGACGGTGCGGCCGTGCAGGTGGAAATAGCGCGGATCTTTGGCGTTCACGGCGACGGCGGTATCGCCGAGCATGGTCTCGGGACGGGTGGTGGCGACTACTACGTAGTCGCCGGGGCT
>JBEKIM010000512.1:0-4602 GCA_050011755.1 Bryobacteraceae bacterium
GGCAATGTCCCATCGAAAGCACAGCCGCAAAATGATCAGGGCCCTGTGGATCCATCCCTCGCCCTCCAGTCGATTACCCTGTTACTGAAGCCCTCGGCCACGCAACAGGTGTCCCTCACCCAAATGCTCGCCGCCCAACAGGACCGCTCCTCGCCCGATTATCACCGCTGGCTGACCTCGGACCAATTTGGCGACCGTTTTGGACTCAGCCCCGGCGATGTGGGCAAAATCCAGGCGTGGCTCCAATCCGAGGGGTTCCAGGTACGCTATACGGCGCGTGCCCGGAACTGGATCGTCTTCAGTGGCTCCGCCGGCCAGGTCGCGCGCGTATTTCGCACCGAAATTCATCGCTACCTGGTGGATGGCGAAACCCACTTCGCGAATGCCACAGATCCGTTCGTCCCCGCCGCTCTCGCCGGCGTGGCCGGCGCGATCCGCGGCCTGGACGACTTCCGCCTTGAGCCTCTGGGACATCCCCGCGCCGCCTCCATGAAACCGGCGTACACGAACCTGAGCGGTACACACTACCTGGCTCCCGGCGACCTGGCTACCATCTACGATCTGACTCCCCTGTACACCTTGGGGATTAACGGCGCCGGACAAAACCTCGTGGTTGTCGGGCAAACCGATATCAACTTAGCCGACATAGCCGCTTATCGCAACATCTTCAGCTTGCCGCCTAACCCTCCCGTCCAGCTCCTGGTGCCATATAGCAAGGACCCCGGCACTACAAGCGATCTCTCGGAAGCGGAAATGGACCTGGAATTGTCCGGGGCCGTGGCGCTGGATGCGCAGATTACTTACGTCTATTCGACCGATATCCTGACCTCCGTTTTATACGCTCTCGACCAGAACCCGATCATCGCTCCCATCATCAGCATGAGCTACGGCGGCTGCGAGGCCGGCGACCTCGGCGTTCTGGATTCTTACCGCACCGCCGCCCAACAAGCCAACGCCCTGGGCGTGACCTGGGTAGCTTCCTCCGGCGATGCCGGCGCCGCCGCCTGCGATGTCAATACCAAAAAGCCTCCCACCCAGGCAACCCAGGGGCTGGCCGTGGAGTTTCCCGCCAGCATCCCGGAAGTCACGGCCGTAGGCGGCACCGAGTTTATCCTGAATGACGGCGGCTACTGGAGCTATTTCAACGGGAATAACCAGGGTTCCGCCCAGTTTTACATACCGGAGATGTCCTGGAACGACAGCATCGACGGTACGGGGCTCCGGAATGACTTATCCGCCAGCGGCGGTGGCGTCAGCATGCATTACCCCGCCCCACCGTGGCAAATCGGGTCCGGTTTCCCCAGCGGCGGCGCCTGCTCGAATCCTCCCTGCCGCCTGGTGCCGGATGTCGCTCTGGCCGCTTCCGCCGATCACGATGGCTACGTCATTTGTTATGCCGGCTTGCTGACCAGTTGTCCCACTGCAACAGTCTGGCTGCTGCAACTGTTTGCGGTCGAGGGCGGCACTTCCGCCTCCGCGCCGGTCTTCGCCGGCATGCTCACGCTGTTGAACCATTACCTGGTCTCGACGGGTATTCAGCCGCAAGCCGGCCTCGGCAACGTGAACCCCACGCTTTACTGGCTGGCGCAGCACAATGGGTCTGTGTTCCACGACATCACTTCGGGCAGCAACATTGTTCCCTGCCAGACCGGCACAACCAACTGCCCGTCGGGCTCCCTCGGTTACAGTGCGGGGCCCGGTTACGACGAAGTCACGGGTTTGGGATCGGTCGACGCTTATTACCTGGCAACCTCCTGGCCTGGAGCCTCCACCCCGCAGATCGCCTCCATTACCCCGCAAACGCCGACCGCCGGTTCCCAGACCCAGGCGGTCACCGTCTTCGGCAGCGGGTTCCAAGCCAACCTGACCGTGGCCGTCACGTCCCCAAGCAACGGAACCACCACGCTGCAAGGATCCGGACAACTTCAGAATGTCACTCCGGCGAGTTTCCAGATGACCCTTGCGCTCAACGCCTCCGGCACGTGGGGCATTCAAGTCAACGACCCGGACGGAATCTCTTCAAACCAGTTCGAGTTCATGGTCGGCGCTTCGGCCGCGCTCCCCGACCTCGTCGTCACCGCGTTCACCGGCCCCAACGCCGCGGTTGCCGGCGGAACCATCGACATCTCCAGCACCGTGCTGAATCAGGGCAATGCCAGTGCCGGAGCGTTCCAGTTGGAGTTCTATTTCTCGCCCGCCTCCAATCCTTCGTTGAGCACCGCCGTCGATACCAACTGGGGCTGCGCCATCTCCGGGCTCTCCGCCGGCGGAACCTATACTTGCGCGGGTCCCATAGCCGTTCCCGCCAGCCTTTCTCCGGGAACCTGGTACCTGGCGGCCTTCGCCGATGCAAACAGCCAGGTTTCGGAATCCAACGAGAACAACAATTGGCGTGTCGCCGATACCGGACCCGTCAACGTGACGGCCATGACGGCGATTCTCGGCGCCGGCGCGGACGGCAACCTTTACAGCATCGTTCCCACCACCGGCGCAACCGTCCTGATCGGGCCCCTGCCCACGGTAATGAGCGATATCGCCGCATACAATACGTCGCTCTACGCAATCTCATTGGCCGAGACCGGTGAGTCCAGTGTCTTATACACGATCGATCCCAGCAGCGGCGCCGGCACGGCCATCGGATACACGGGTCCCACCCTGAACGCATTGGTCTTCAGCCCGAGCGGCACGCTGTACGCCGCCGGAGGCGATAGTCTCTACACCCTGAACACCAGCACCGGCCAAGCCACGCTAATTGGCAGTGGCAGCGGCTCTGGAACTTACAGTTCCTCCGGCGATCTGGCCTTTGACTCGCGTGGAGTCCTGTATCTGACCAGCACCGGGTCATCCGGCGACCAACTGTTTTCAATCAATCCGGCCACCGGGCAAGGCGCGCCGATCGGTAACATCGGCTATTCCCAGGTTTACGGACTGTCCTATTACAACGGGACCGCCTACGGCTTCACCTCCGGAGGCACGGTGCTGAACGTCAACCTGAGCACCGGTCTGGGCGCCTCCATCGCCACTTACTCGCCGGGCTTCGACGGGACCACCGTGTATGCGCCGGCCGCGGCGAGCGTGCCCAGTGACTTCAACCACGATGGCCATCCCGACGTGATCTGGGAGGATCCCACATCCGGCTTTGCCCAGATCTGGTATCTGGGCGGCGGCCTTGGCGTCTCCGTCACCGGCGCCGCGGACCTCACCCAGACCAACCCCTGGCATATTGTGGCGGTCGCCGATTTCAACGGCGATGGAAACCCCGATGTGGTCAGGCAGGACCCCGACAGCGGTGCGGTGCAGGTGTGGTTCCTGGGAGGCTCCGGAGGCAATGAGCTCCAATCCGCCGCTAACATCACCACCCATAACGCCTGGAAGGTGGTTTCCGTCGCGGATTTCAATCAGGATGGCCATCCCGACCTGCTCTGGCAGGATCCCACCTCGGGCTTCTCCCAGATCTGGTACCTGGGTGGCCCACAAGGCATCACCCTGCTAGGCGCGGCCGATCTGGACCAGACCAACCCCTGGCGGATCGTAGGTACCGGCGACTTCAATGGCGACGGCGTTCCCGACGTGCTGTGGCAGGATCCGGTCAGCGGCACCGTCCAGGTCTGGTATATGGGCGGAACCGCTTCCGGCCAGCAAGGCAGCCAATTGCAATCCGCGGCGAACCTGGGCGCCAATTCCTGGCATGTGGTGGCCGTTGCCGACTTCAATCAGGATGGCCATCCGGACCTGGTATTCGAAAGCCCGTCCACGAATGCCGCGCAAGTGTTCTTCTACACCGGCGCCCAGGGCACCACCCCTGCCGGCAACGCCGTACTGAGCGGCCCGAATCCCTGGTACATCGCCGGCCCGCACTAGCTGCAACTCGACTGTATTGACATCCTGAGCGCTCCGGTTGTACTCTACAAAAACCGTGGAGGGAATCGGCTCGTGTACAAGAAATCGGTGGGAACGAAGCTTGGCCTGATCGCAGCGCTCGCAATTCTCCCTGCATTCGCGCAGGTTTATCATGGGTCGCTGCCGCCAATCGGCGCACAGCCTGCTGGCATCCCGGAATCGCCGGCCCAATCCGGCGTGCAGCCGGACGCCTCCGCCCAGACCGTCCTCGGCGGGGGGCTGAACGGTTTCCTCTACAGCATTGTTCCCACCACCGGCGCCACCAAATCCATCGGCCGCCTTCCTGTGGTGATGAGCGATATCGCCTCTTACAACGGAGTGCTTTACGGAATTTCACTGGCCGAAACCGGCCAATCCAGTGTTTTGTATAGCATCAACCCCAACACGGGAGCCGGCACCGCCATCGGGAGCGTGGGTGTTACCGTGAACGCCCTCGTCTTCAGCCCCAGTGCCACTCTCTACGCGGCCGGATCGGACAGTCTCTATATCGTCAATCCCTCTACCGGAGCCGGCACACGGGTCGGCAGTGGCTCCGGTTCCGGAACTTACGACTCTTCCGGCGATCTCGAATTCGATTCCTCCGGCAACCTCTATCTGACCAGCCTCGGCTCTTCGGGCGACCAGCTTTTCAAATTGAATACCTCGAACGGCCAGGGCACCTTGATCGGCAACATCGGGTATACCGAGGTGTACGGCCTGGCG
>JBEKIM010000513.1:0-4589 GCA_050011755.1 Bryobacteraceae bacterium
GTCCGGCGAAATCGCCACAATAAGCGGCTACCAACTCGACGCATTTCAAGGCTTCACGCTATCGCCTTCGGTGAACAACTGCACGGTCAGCCCGTTCCTGCAATATCCGCCGCCGACCGATCCAATCCTGGGAGGACTCACCTACCTGGATGCCGGATCGAGCCTTTCCATCGCGGCGCCGGTCAACGGGACCCAACCGGTACCCAAAAACAAGAACGGGAAGGGATATAGCGGCGTAGTAGGCGGCGCGACCATCGCCAATCTTCTGGGCGGCAGCGGTATCAATCCATTCTTCCTCAACGCCACGGGCTGGGGGACCACCTCGTGGACGTATAGTATCAACCCGGGCACTTACACGATCACCGACGGAAGCGGCGGCTCGAACGTAGGATCTATGTCGGCGGCCATGACGGTACCCACCTCCGCGCAAACCTTCCAGTGGACCAACCAGAGCACGGTGACGGCGGGCGCGATCCCGCGCAATTCGCCGCTGACGATCAACTGGAGCGGCGGCGACCCCAACGGTTACGTAGACATCACGGCGGTTTCTTCGACAGAGCAGGCGGCGGTTCTCACGCCATCGGCCACTACCCCCGGCATTCTGATCGAATGCATCGCGCCGGTCAGCGCCGGGTCGTTCACGATTCCGACTTATGTGTTGCAGTCGCTGCCCTCTACCGTCGGCAGCCAGTCGACCGTCCCTCCGGGCGAGCTGCTGGTGGGACCGGCAAGCGCGGCGTGCAGCAGCCTGGGCACCAGCGCGGATTGCCCGACGCAGCTCACGGCACCGAGTGGCTTGGATGCGCTTTACATCTTCTATCACCTCATCCAGGGCTCGAACGTAAGCTGGAATTAGTTATGCTGAGCGGGGGCGAGGCCTGCCTTGCCCCCAAGGCGGCAGCGGGACTTAAAAGTCCCGCCGGCACGCTAAAGCGTGCGCCACGGGCTTGGCGTATTCGTTAGCTGCCAGGAGGGCCTGAATCGAAGGTGCCGGGGCAGGTACGGCGAGCATATAACTTTGCGCCCGGTCGCAGCCCATGGCCTTCAGTTGTTCCAGTTGCTTCCCGGTTTCCACTCCCTCAGCCACTGCCCGCATGCCTAAGCCGTGCGCCAGGCCGACAATAGATTCCACGAGCGTGCGTGTGTTGTCGTCCCCGTTCATCCGCTGTACGAACTTCCGGTCGATCTTCAGATTATCGATCGGCAATTCCTCCAGGTAGCTCAACGAAGAATAACCGGTTCCAAAATCGTCGAGGGAAACGCTCACGCCCAGACTCTTCAATTCCCTGAGCTGCCGCGCGGTTTCCCGGATATCCTGCATGATCACGCTTTCGGTAAGTTCCAGATCGAGTTGCGAGGCATTCAGACCGGTCTGGGCCAGCGTGGAGGCCACCGTCTCGGCCAGATCGCCGCGCGCGAATTGCACGGCGGAGGTGTTCACGGCCATGTGGATGCGCCCATAGCCGGCGTCCCGCCACAGCTTACCTTGATGGCAGGCATCCCGCAGCACGCGGGCTCCGATGGGCATGATCAGGCCGCTCTCCTCTGCGATGGGGATCAGAACCGACGGAGGGACACGTCCGAATTTCGGATTGTTCCAACGCAGCAGCGCTTCAAGCCCGGCGATGCGCCCCGAGGCGAGGTCGAACTGAGGCTGGTAATGGACGGACAGTTCGTCGCGCTCCAGGGCATGATGCAGTTCCGCTTCGATGGCCAGGCGGCGATTGGCGTCCTGGCCGATTTCCGGGTCGGACAACTGGATACGGCCCTTGCCCGCCCGCTTGGATGCATACAAGGCGCTGTCGGCGGCGCGCTGCAGCGCGAGCGGTTCCGCGCCATCCCGCGGATAGATCGCGATACCGATGCTGGCGCCCAGGAACACCTCGTTGCCCTTCACCGAGAACGGAGGCGCGAGGGCCGCCAGAACGCGCTCCGCCACGCGCACGACGTCGTGCGGCCCGTGTACGTCGCCGAGAACCAGCATGAAGCGGTCGCCGCCGCTGCGCGCCAGAGTCTCGGATTCCCGCAAACAGCCGGCTAATCTTTCGGCCGCCAATTGAATCAACGTGTCGCCGGCCAGATGCCCCAGCGTGTCGTTGATGCGTTTGAAGCGGTCCAGGTCCAGATAGATGAGTGCGGCCATGCCGTTCTGCCGCCGCGCGCGCGCCAGAACCTGGCGAAAACGGTCTTCAAATACGGACCGGTTGGGAAGGCCGGTCAACAGGTCGTGGGTGGCCTGGTGCGCCAGCTTCTGTTCCATCCGCTTGCGCTCGGTGATATCGGAAATCAGCCCGTCGCGGTAGCGCGTTCCGTTGCGTTCATAAACGTGCACGGCGCGGCTGTGAAGCCAGGCCCAGTGTCCATCCTTGCGCAGAAACCGGTATTCGATATCGATCGGCCGGCCGTTCTCGAAGAGTGCCCGATGGGCGTCCGCGACATGCGGTTGATCCTCGGGATGGATGCGGTGCATCCAGAACCCGGGCTGGCTGACCTCCTCGTGGGTGAAGCCGCTGAGTTGCTCGCAATTGGAGCTGACGAAGACAGGCCGGCCGGTTTCGTCGGCGACCCACACGACATCGGGGAGATTGGCGACCAGCCGCCGGTACTTCTCCTCGCTGTGCTGGAGAGCTTCCCGGTCGCGGCGGCGGCGGCGGATATCGCGGGCGATGGCCGAAACCCCGACCACCTCGCCGGCTTGGTTCCGCACCGGAGACATGGTCAGAGACACTTCAATCCGGGCCCCGGCGCGGTTCACGGTAACCGTCTCCAATTGCGATACGGTTTCGCCGCGGCAGACTTGTTCGAGCAGGAGAGAGATCTCGCCGATGCCGGAGGCGGGCACCAGCATGGAGACCGGCTTTCCCAGCACCTGCTCCGCGCGGTAGCCGTAAATGGCTTCGGCGCCCTTGTTCCAACTGAGAATCGCGCCATCCGGAGCGGCGCCGAGGATGGCGTCGTTGGCGGAATCCACGATGGAAGCCAGCAAAGCACGGGCCTCCTGCGCCTGCACCCTGGCGGTAATGTCGCGCATGATGGCGGCGCGCGCTGTAATCTGCCCGTCCGCGTCGCGCACCGGGCAGGCGGAAACGGAAATATTGACGCGCTTGCCGTCCTTGGTGAGCCCCAGACATTCGAACTGGTTCACGTGCTCGCCCTGTTGCAATTGAACGGCGATCCATTTCAGGCTGGACCGCTGATCGGCAGGGGCCAGGATGGAGACAGGCTTTCCCACAACTTCTTCCGCACTGTATCCGTAGAGCCGCTCCGCCCCGTGATTCCAGCTCAGGACGATTCCGCCGGTAGTGCTGCTCATAATGGCATCTTCGGAGGACTCCACGATGGACGCCAGGAGAGCTGTGGCCTGGTTGGCCGCATGGCGGGCGGTCATGTCACGGCGGATGGCGATATAGCGCCGAATGGCGCCGCCGGGATCCCGCACCGGCGCGACCGTAATATCCTCAACATAGGAAGAACCGTCTTTGCGTTGGCTGGCGACCTCGCCGCGCCAGATGTTTCCCGACCGCACGGTCTCCGCTACACGCCGGTGGAATGCGGCGCCCAAGCCCGGCCGGCCGTTACGGGGATTGCGGCCGACCACTTCCGCGGCGCTATAACCCGTCATCCGGGTGTAAGCGGGATTGACGTATTCGATGGTGCCTTCGCTATCGGTAATGACGATGGCATCGGATGCTTCTTCGATGGCGCCCACCAGGCCGGCTCTTTCCATTTCCACGCCCAGATCCCTTTCGGATTGAGCCTGGGTTTGCTCGACCAGGTCCCGCTGCTGGCGCATCGCAACATAGGCAGCCACCGTCAGTGCCAGTGCCAGGAACGCGATGGTGCCGATCGGGGATAGCCGGAAGGTGTTATGGGAGGATGCCAGCTCGTTGGCCAGTTGAAAAGCGAACCAAACCACGCCTCCGGCCAGCGATACTTTGATGAGCAAGCCGGTAATACGGCGGCTGGGAGGGCCGAGCAGGACGCCGCTGTTTCCCACGCCGTCCGCCGGTGTGGAGGTATTGGGATTCAGAAGCATAACGCGTAAGTATTCCAGAAGGCTGAGAGGCGCGGCCCCGAGGTGCGGCTAACCAGCGGCGGGCGTGGGAAAGCTCGACACATTACGCCTCCGATTATAGCCGCAAGCCTTGCTTTTATTCACCCTATCATTGGATACTCCGATAAGAAAAATGTACTAAAAAGAAAGCCGAAAAACCGTGTTTCTTTCAAATTCGGGGGCGGGCAATTTGCCGGATTCGTTCAAACGGCCGGGGAAACGGGCTGCGAATGGGGACAGGCTTAACTGATGGGGGTATAGACTGTATGCCAAGAGATGTATGAAGATTAAGAGCCGGTATAAAAATCTGAAGGTATTTTGCCGATTCTTATGTAGGGTGTGTCGTGCTCGGGACAGTCGTTAGCGGAAAAACGGAACTTGTGTCTTCGGACCCGCCGGGGTGCCGACCGAACCCTGCAAACCGTTGGCTATTCGCGCTGCCGGCTCTGGCTCTGCTCGCGAACTGCGGGCACGCACCCGACTTCACTCATACAGTTCTGACCAGCGTCAGCCAGGTCCGTCAACTTGCGGCGGC
>JBEKIM010000514.1:0-4589 GCA_050011755.1 Bryobacteraceae bacterium
AAGACTACAGCCGTCTTACCCGCCAAATTGATCATTCTTGCTTTCTTCCTCCGTTGACCGGGCCGAAGGTGGCAGGTCACGCAATCTTTAGAATATCAGGCACCTGCGCCACCTGCGGTACGGCAGCCGCCACCTGCGGTGCGGCAGACGCTCGCGGGAGGCTCGCACTGGCTTTATTGCTTCCGCACTTGCGATAGGAAAAATCGCAAAGGTAGGGCACCGGGTCTTTGTAGATCTCTGGAAAGAGTTAGCCGCCGAGGTCAACCAATTCGACAGGGCCGGTGGGACGGCCGAGGAACCGCGAGCCGAGGCGCTCGAATTTCTCGACTGAATCGGTTGCGAAGCAGCGAAGGACTGTGTCGCTGGCGGTCGGAGGTGGCGCGCTCTGATCGTGGCAGAGATACATCACCAGCTTGTCGGCGGCGGATTCGGCCGAATCGATGACCCGTACACCGTCGGGAATCGCTTTCTGAATAAGCGGCTTGAGCAGCGGATAGTGGGTGCATCCCAGCACCAGCGTGTCGGGATTCATGCCAAGGACGTCGGCTTCGGCGTTGAGCTCATCGAGGTAGATGCGCAGGACCTCCGCCGTAACGGCTACCTGCGGCGACAACTGGGCCGCTCTGTGCGAAGGGAAGGGTCCGGCTTGCGCAGCGTTGGCTTGTAAGGCGAGCAAAGCGAATGGATCCGCGGCGGTCCAGCCTTCTTCAACCAGCGGTACGAGCAGCGGGCAGGCCTTCTCCAGTGCGCGCAGTCCCAGGGTGCTGCAGGCCGCGGCGTAGGCGTGGCTGTGCACGGTCGCATCGGTGGCGATGACCAACACGTCGCCTGTCTTCGACGCCCGTTGGGCTGCCTGTGCGCCGGGTTCAATAACGCCGATGACGGGAACAGAAGAGGGAACTGCCTCCTGAATCGCGTCAAGGGCGAGGGCGCTCGCGGTATTGCATGCAATCACCAGGTACTCGGCGCCTTGCTCCTCAACCAGGAAGCGGGCGCTTTGCGCGGCATAGCGGGCGATGGTGCGGCGGGACTTGGAACCGTAGGGAAGGCGGGCTGTGTCTCCTATAAACGCGAAGCGGGCCTGCGGCGCACGGGCCACCAGCGCGCGCAGCACGGTGAGCCCGCCGAAGCCGGAATCGAATACGCCAATGGTGGGGGATGCAGAATTGCTCACGGGTGCTGGCCCTCGGTATTGTCGGCCTCGGCGGCCAGGTAGGTGCGGGTCAAGTCGGCGTGGCCGGCCAAAGTGGAGCGGGTGCGGCCATCCACCAGGAAGCGGACCTGCGTGACGCGAGGCAGGTTGGCGTGCAGCGTGCCGCAGATGGAGAGCAGCGTCAGCGTCTCGGTCTCAACGCCGGATGGATGGCTGGCGGCAAATGCGCTGGTCAGGTTTACGACGGCCATTTCCGGTCCGGTTGATTGGGAATCTGCCTGCGTTGGCATCAGGAATACCTGGCCGACCGAGGCCGCGCCGCCTGGGACCGGGTGCGTAGCCTTCGGAGCGGCATACAGGTCCAGCAGCCTGCCCAGAATGGCGCGGGCGCGGGCGCCAGGATCCTGCGGAAGCGGCAGGGATTGCACCTGGGCGAGCATGGAGTTGTCCGCATCGTTGGCCACCAGCAGGGTAGCCTGCTCCGCGGGAGCGACCTCGGGCGCGCTGGTGGGCGCCGAGTCTTCGCCAGCCACCAGGCGCTGGTGTGCGCGATCGCGCAAATGCCACAGCACCGCACCCATTGCAATGGAAATTGCCAGCAGGACGCAAAAGAGGATGGTCTGGAATCGGGAGATCACGGCTGGGTCGCCTCCATGCGGCCAGCGTCGGCACGCCATTCCAGCATCGCGGCCGCCAGAGCTTCGGCCACCCGCGCCTGGTAGGCGGGATCGTTGAGTGGCGCGGCCGGCGGCTCACCTGGTGCGCCTGCCGCGGCAGATTCAGGGGCGACCTCGATGGCCACGGCGGGGCAGGCCATGCTATCGACCGCGGGCAGCGCGGTGCGGCCCAGAGTCACGCTCAGGCCCGCATGCAGCAGAACGGAGTTGAGCACGCCTGCCAACGCAACGCTGCGCGTGACCCACGCCGACTGCGCCGTTCTCCACGCCAGAAAGCGGACGCCTTCACGGGGTGGGGCGGGGGAGAGCGAAGAGACAAACAGATGGATGCCGGTGCCCGTTTCCGAGGCGTGCAGGCTCAGGCAGGCCTGCGCGTTGGCGTGGTTGGCGATTTCCGCCCGGCGGTTCAGGTCGATGGTGGCGTCGGATTCACGGGTGGTGATCACCTGCATTCCGCGCGCACCCAGCAGCGAGCGGAGACGGACGCTGAGAGCCAAAGTGAAGGCCTTTTCCGGCTGGCCGTCGCTAAGCTTGGCGCCGGGATCATCGCCGCCGTGGGCCGCGTCGAGGACGACCATGAAGCGGGGCGGAGATGCGGGTGGTGCTTGGGCAGCCAGACTGCCGGCGCCCGTCCACACCGCAAGAATGCAAAGCAGCGGATACAGTCGAGAAGCCCGGTTGCAGGCTGCGGGAATGCGCGGGATTTCCAGACTTGCCACCAATCAGCGTACCTCAGTGGCCCAGCCGGCTGCAGCTTCTCAACCGTTTTACCTGCCGGCTGCGCATCTTCTCGCTAACCGGCCTCAGGGGCTCTCGCCGCGCAGGTAAAGGCTGGGGCCGCCGGAGTGGAGTCCCTCCGCCAGACGCTCTGCTTCCTTCGCACTCACTTTGGTCACGGTAATGGGAGCGGCCAGGTAGAAATCCACCTGCGCCTCGGAGGGAATTCGTATGCCCGGTCCCGGAGTTGCGGCGGAGATCGCCGTGCCTACGCCGGCTCCCACCGCAGCGAGGGTACCCATACTGACGGCTCTTCCCGTTTCATTGGTTGGCTCAACGACTCCGGACTTGGTACTGACGCCGCTGGCCAGTTCGCCCACAACTGCGCCGACGGCGGCGCCGCGCATCGCCTTGGTCTCCGTCGGCTGCGTCTTGCTGGCGCCCATCATCTTGAAGAGGTAGGTGTACAGCGGATAGGTGCGCCCACCCAGGTCCAATGAAACCAGCTTGATAACCAGCTCCGGACTTCCCGTAAGCACGCCTGCCTTCTTTGATCGGACGACCTCTCCATGCGCCGTTGCACCGCGCGGAATGGCCAATACGCCGTCCACCAGCACGTCTTCATTCACCATACATAGCACCGGTGTGCCGTTGCGCGCATGTTTGCTATCAATTGGTTCGCTCGTCATCACCCGGATCATCGTGTCTTCGAGGATCGTGATCTGCTGCGCGGTGGTGCCGGCGTAGGGGATTAGAGTTGGCTCTGGAACGGATGGAAGTTCCGCCGGTGCCGAGAGATGCGGGTGCGGCGCGGCAGGAACCGGCGAAGGCGAATCCGGTAGCGCGGACGGGGCGCTTTGCGCGGGTGCAGGCGGCGCAGCAGTCTGTGCAATCGCCGTTATGCCACCGAAGGCAATGAAGGCCCATGCAATTCCATTGAACCGTCGCTGCATGGTGATTGGACGGATCACGTTGTTGAATGCCGCTATTTGCTCAATCCAGTGCATAAATTGCCAAGCCGCTCAGCAGCTTGGGAAAAAAGTCCGTCGATTTCTGCGGCATTACATCCCCCGCGAAGGCCACTTCCCGCAGTTGCTCCATCGAAACGGGATTGGTCAGAAAGGCCAGGTCGGCGTCGCCGCGGCGCACCTGGTCCACGGCTTCCGCCGCGTCGCGCAGGTAGCGGATGTTCGTCTGCTCGCGTACCTTTTCCGCGTCCAGTCCCAGCAAACGGTCCAGGATGATGCTGTGCAGATGGCTCAGGTCGAGTTGGCGCTGCCGCTCGGGCAGGTTGGCCAGCGCGGCGGCCACTGCCTCCGGTTTGGAGCGCAGCAGCAGCGGCCCTGTCGCGGTCACTGCAATAAAGGCCGTGCCCTCCTGGCGTCCCAGCAACTCCATATAGCTGCCGGCGTCTGCCTCGGCCAGCGCCTCCACTGCGAAAAACTCCATGGCGGCAAACGCAAAGGCGGCTGGGTCAAACTTCCCGTCACTCGCTCCCTGCAGGCTGTGCACAACGCGATGCGTGGGCAGAATCACCAGCCCGTCGGAATCCATGTTGACGAATGTCATCATCACGGCGGCTTCCGGATAGGGCGGGCGGGTCAACTGGTTGGTGGTGTATTCAGGCTGCGGCGGCCCGGCGGGGGCCTTTTCTTTCGAATAATTCAGCGCGGTCTCATAGCGATGATGCCCGTCGGCGATGATCAGCTTCTTGTCGTCCATCGCGGTGGTCAGCAGGCGAATGGTCGCCGGATCGCTGATGCGCCACAAGCGGTGCAGCACGCCGTATTCGTCGGTAACTTCAGCTTCCGCGGGTCCGCTGCCATCGAAGAGAATCTTTTCCACGCTGCCCGCCGGGTCAGAGTACAGCATGAAAATCTGCCCGAAATGCGCGTGCGTAGCCTTCAGCAGGTTAAGCCGGTCGCTCTTGGGCTTGGAAAGTGTCTGCTCGTGGCGGAAGACCACCTGCTCGGCATAGTCATGAAGCTTGCCCAGGGCGATAAATCCCCTGCGTTCCTTCACAATCTCAGTGCCGGGAACCT
>JBEKIM010000515.1:0-4551 GCA_050011755.1 Bryobacteraceae bacterium
ACCGAACGCTTCCAGCACAACCTGATGAATCACCTTTCCTGCGGCACCGGCGCACCCTTGCCGCAGGACATCGTGCGCGCGGCCATGCTGCTGCGGCTGGCCACGTTTTCGCGCGGCACCTCCGGCGTGCGCTGGGAGCTCGTCTCGGCCCTGGAGCAGTTGCTGAATCGCGGCATCGTGCCGGTGGTGCCGCGCTACGGATCGGTGGGCGCCTCGGGCGACCTGATGCCTTCCGCTTACATCGCGCGCGCCCTGTTGGGCATGGGCCAGGTGGACTACCAGGGACGCCGCATGCCGGCCGAAGAAGCCTTGCGCGCCGCCGGCCTGGCGACCCTGCGTTTCGCCCCGAAGGAAGGTTTGGCGCTGATCAACGGCACCACCGGCATGACCGCCGTCGCCGCGCTCCTCTGGGTGGATGCGGGGCGCGTGCTGCGTGCTCTGCTCGGCGCGGTGGCATTGGCCATGGAGGCGCTCGAGGCGCCTTCCGAGCCGTATCGGCCCTGGGTCCACGAGAGCAAGGGGCATCCGGGCCAGATCGCCGTGGCCGCGCACGTCCTCGATCTGATCGGCGGCAGCGGATATGTCACCGAATCCTATATTCAGCGCTGCTATTCTCTGCGCTGCGTGCCGCAGGGACTCGGCCCGGCATGGGAGGCCCTGGATGCGGCGCGCGCGGTGATCGAGCGCGAAATCAATTCCGCCAACGACAACCCGTTGATCGATCCGGAAACGGGCGATATATATCGGGCGGGGAACTTCTACGGCGGCCACATTTCGCGGCTGCTGGACACCTTCAAACTGGATTTCGCGATCGAAGCGAATTGGGCCAATGCCCTGTTCGCCCTCCTGGTGGACGACAAATTCAACGGCGGCCTACCCGCCAACCTGGTCCCCGATCCGGGCATGAATTCTGGATTCAAGGGCATGCAGTTGAGCATCACCAGCCTGACCTGCGCGATTCGCCAGATGGCCGGCCCGAGTTCTATCCATTCCCTGCCCACCGAGCAGTACAACCAGGATGTGGTGAGCCTCGGCATGCACTCCGCCGTGACCGCCGGAGATGCCATCGAGTGCCTGCGCAACGCCACCGCGATGGTGATGTTGGCCGCGGCCCAGGCGGTGGACCTGCGCGGCGGTCCCGCGAAACTGGGGCCGGGCAGCCGGCGTATCTACGACGCGGTGCGGCATGTTTCGGCATTCCTCGAACGCGATCGCCCCATGGAAGACGACATTGCGGCGCTGGCCGCGGAGATCCATTGCGGAAATGCCTTAGCCGGGCCGCCAATGGTTAACTAAAAGAAACTAGAACCTTCTACGCGCAAAGTGTCACCCTTAACTGTTGCTCGCAAGCTACGAAATCAAAGCCGCTGCCGCCGGACTGGCTATTTGCCTGATCGGCATTAGCTCGGCGGTCTATCAGTCCTCCATGAAGCTGGTGGAGAACGCGCGCTGGGTGTCGCACACCCACAGCGTGCTGGCGCAACTCGAAGCCACGTCCGCGGGCGTGACGCAAGCCGAAACGGAGCTGCGCGGATTCCTGGTAACCGACCAGGAATCCTACCTGGTGCCGTATTCGGCCGGCCTGGCCGAAACCCGCCACCGGCTGGAGGCGGTCCGCAAACTCGCCGCCGATAACCCCGCGCAGCAAGCGCGCATCGACAAACTGGAGCCTTTGATCCTGCACCGCCTCGACCTGCTGGATGCGCTGCTGAAAATCGGCCACGATCAAGGCTTCGAGGCCGCCCGCCGGATCCTGACTTTCGACCAGGGTCCGCAGTACATGGACGAAATCCGCCAGGGGATCCAGGACATGGAACACGACGAGCAGGAAGTCCTGGCGTCCCGTTTTGCGCAGCAGGAAAGCAGCAGCCGCCGATTGCAATGGATGGTGCTGCTGAGCTGCGGCGCCGCGCTGTTTCTGCTGGCGGTATCGCTGGTGGTGGTCTTACAGGATCTGTCGGCGGTGGAAGCCGCCTTCCGCAAGGCCAACTATCGCGTGGCACATGACGCGCTGACCGGACTGTCCAGCCGTCATAGCCTGATGGTCCAACTGGATTTCGCCATTGGCCACGCGGTACGAAGCGGCCAGCCGCTGTCGGTGTGCATCTGCGACATCGACCGCTTCAAATCCATCAACGACACCCACGGGCACTCCACCGGCGACGAAATCCTCGCCGCGTTCGGTAAACTGGTGCGCGAAGGCATTCGCAAGGGAGATTTGGCCGGACGCTTGGGCGGGGACGAATTCTGCATCGTCCTTCCAAACACCGACGCCGAAAACGCGGGCCCGCTCATGGAGCGCCTGCGGCAGCGCTGGGAACGGCTGGAGTATGACGCGGGCGGTTGCGCATTCTCTGTGACCGCCAGTTTTGGAGTCGTGCAGCACAGCGGCGAAAGGTCCGCCAAGTCCCTGCTGCACACGGCGGACAAAGCGCTGTACTGCGCCAAAGGCGAAGGGCGCAACCGCATTCATCTGGTGGCCTGACCGCGGCCTTCGGTATTGCTCATCTTGCGCGAAATGAAGAGCGCCATTTCGAGAGCCTGCTCGTAATTGAGCCGTGGATCCAGGCCCGATTTATACG
This sequence comes from Bryobacteraceae bacterium, assembly GCA_050011755.1. GTDB lineage: Bacteria > Acidobacteriota > Terriglobia > Bryobacterales > Bryobacteraceae > Bog-159. Next base: position 2,583 of record JBEKIM010000515.1, read on the forward strand.
CCAGCTTCAGGTCCGCCTCGCGCAGCCCGCGCGCGCCGCCGATGCATTCGGTGACATCTTCGCCGGTCACTTCGATGTGAATGCCGCCCAGCCGGTTTTGGCACGACGCGTGGATATCGAAAGCCTGGTCGATCTCGTCCAGGATCTCCTCGAAATTGCGGGTCTTGATGCCGTCCGCCGTGGTGCGCGTATTGCCATGCATGGGATCGCAGCACCACAACACGGTCCGGCCGGTGGCCCGCGCGGCTGCAATCAACGGCGGCAGAAACCGGCCGATGGAGTCCGCGCCGAAGCGATGAATCAGCGTGAGCCGTCCTGGCTCGTCATCCGGATTCAGAATTTCGACGATCTCGCGCAGCGTTTCCGGCTGAATCCCCGGCCCGATCTTGACGGCCACCGGATTGCGGACGCCGCGGAAGAATTCCATGTGCGCGCCGCGGGGGTCCGCCGTGCGCATCCCAATCCAGGGAAAGTGGGTGGAAAGATCGTACCAGCCTTCCTGCCGGGGCACCCGGCGCGTCTGCGCCTGCTCGTACAGCAGATGCAATCCTTCGTGGCTGGTGAAGAAGTCGATCCATTGCAGTTCTCCCGGATGCACGCCCATCAGGCTTTCCATGAACTTGATGGATTCCCCGATCTGCCGCGCGACGCGCCGGTACTCTTCGGCCATGGGCGAGTCCTTCACCCAGTCGAGATTCCAGTAGTCCAGGCGCGCGGGATCCACGAAGCCGCGGCTGACCAGCGCCCGGATGAAGTTGAGGGTCAGCGCCGCGCGCTCATAGCCGCGCAACATCAGTTGCGGATCCGGCGTGCGGGCCGCCTCCGTGAACGCGGGGCCGTTGATCAGGTCGCCGCGATAGCTCGGCAGAGTGATCCCATTGCGCGTTTCGAATTCGTCGGAGCGCGGCTTGGCGTATTGGCCGGCAAAGCGGCCCACCCGGATCACGCGGCGCTGCCCGCCCAGGGCCAGCACCAGGCTCATCTGCAGCAGGATTTTCAGCTTGTTGGCAATGGTGCCCGAGTCGCAATGATCGTAGCGCTCGGCGCAGTCGCCGCCCTGCAGCAGGAACCGTTCGCCGCGCGCGGCCTCCGCCAGGTGCGTGCGTAGCGCGTGAATCTCCCAGGAGGTGACCAGCGGCGGCAGCTTGGATATTTCATCGACTACCCGCGCGGCTTCCTCTTCATGCGGATACCGCGGTTGCTGCCCGGCGGGCTTGCTTCTCCAGGATGTCGGCGACCATTCGGCCATGCAGCCAACAGCTTAGCAACTTTATGCGGGAGGGGCCGTTTAGGACCCGTGGTCCGCGTGCCTGCCCCGAAACCGGGCGCAAGCCGGCTAGGACCTGGCCGGCTTCAAGAGCCCGATGGTGTTCCCGTCCGGGTCCGCGAACCAGGCAAACGTACCGGCCGGAATGGCGACCGGCCCGACCAGGCGCTTGCCTCCCAACTCGATGGCCTTGTCGAGGGCCGCATGCACGTCCTCGACGTCCACGTAGAACATCGTGTAATGCTCGGGCTCGTGGCCCAGCGAGGTCATGTGACCTTGGATCCCCTGTGGGCTCCCGGTCTGAATATTCGACGCGGGTCCGGCCTGCGTGATTTCCCAGCCGAACAACTTTGCGTAAAAATCGCCGCTCTTGGCGCGGTCGCGGCATCCGATCTCAAAATGGACAACCGGCCGGCCCATGGGTTTCTCTCCCTTTTGACCGAGTAACTGTGGCGCGGCGACCGCCAGGAGCAGAGCCGCGCGGCGCGTCAGCGCGTCTTTGAATTGAATGTCTTCCATCGTCTGAGTCTACAAGGTCCCCTGTGGGTTTGCCACGCTGGGCTTGGTGGTGGGCCAGGTCAGCGTTTTCTGTCCTCGCGCTTGACGTAGGGCGGATGAACATAGGCGGGATCGCTCCAATCATCCACGCCGACTCCATTTTCCGATTTGAAGAGGATCGTGTCGACACCGTTGTTAGGATTG
>JBEKIM010000516.1:0-4539 GCA_050011755.1 Bryobacteraceae bacterium
GAACACCGAGTGTATCAGTCTAGTTGCTCATGGCAAGATACAAGGTCTGCGTTCCGGCCACCCCGCCGACCGTGAACGTCAAGGGCACCGCCCCGCTGCCGGGATTGGCCGGCACCACCATATTGAACTGATACAGGCCCGTATAGCTTGGCGCTAACCCCGAGTAGGGCAGGTTAGTGACGGGTGCCCCGCCTATGGACATGCTAAAGGCCGACTCCATCTGGTTCGCCTCCTGAACAAGCTGGCCAGCCGGTATGTTTGGTGTGACCGGCCCAAAACCTATGCCATATAGAACGATCTCGTCGCCCGGCTGAGCGGGTCGCGATGGGAGGCCCGCAATCGCGCCCACGGGGAGGACGTACGTGCCATCGGCGAACAGCGCTACGACGTATTGGATGCCGCCGATGTTGAACGATGGCGGCGCGTCAAACCCTGGTTGAACCGGATTGACGTTGATGTTGTACGCCGCGCTTGTCAGGCTCCCGACCGTAACCGTCATCGACAGCATGCCCGTTGCAATGTTAGACGGCACCAGCGCGTTCACTTGACCCGGGCTGATGAAGTCGATGAAGGCGGCCTGCCCGCCGATAGTTACGGAAGTGCCGTTGAGCGAGGTGGGAGCATTGACGCCGTTGAAATCGGAGGCCGCCCAGGATTGCGTGCCAACCGCGAGGTTCGATCCGTAGATCTCGATCCAAGAGCCCGGCGAGACGGAAGTGAATTCTCCGAAAGCGCTGGCGCTCACCACACCGCCTGGCGACACGGCGGGCTTGGGGGACGCGGCGATGCCGAAGACCTCGCGGACGCGCATACCCATAAACTCCGCGATGTAGAGATTACCCGCGCTGTCTACGGCCACATCCTCAGCGTCATTGAGGGTGGCGCTAGTAGCCGGACCGCGATCACCCGACGAACCGCCCTGGCCCGTGCCTGCGACCGTGCTGATGATGCCGGATTTCACTTCACGAACGCGATTGTTATAGGCGTCCGCAATAAAGACACTACCGGCGCTATCGGCGGCCAAGCCGACAGGGTACATGCCCGCCATGGTGGCCGGGCCGCCATCCCCGGAGGAATTGGCTGAGCCATCGCCAGCCAGGGTCGTGATAATGCCGGAAGTGTCTACCTTCCGCACGCGCCTTGCGGTTACATCACCGATATAGACGTTTCCGGCGCTGTCCAAGGCCAGCGCTTCGGGCGCATTCAACTCGGCCAAGCTGGCCTGCCCGCCGTCGCCGTTCCCGTTCAAGAACAAGTGGCCGCCGGCAAACGTCGTAATTGTGCCTGAGGTGTCCACCTTGCGCACGCGGTTTCCGGAAAACTCGGCGATATACAGGTTGCCGGCCCCATCGACGGCCACCGAGATCGGGTCCACCAGCCCGGCGTTGAGCGCCGGACCGCCGTCACCGGTATTATCCCGGTTCCCGTTGCCGGCCACAGTGTTGATGTTTCCCGAGGTATCCACCATGCGAATGCGCTGGTTATTGTAATCCGGGATGTACAGATTGCCCTTGCCGTCTACGGCGATTCCCACATGCCCGTTAAACGGCCAGGAGAAGCTGGCGTTGATCGCTGGGCCGCCATCGCCGGTGAACCCGGCATCTCCCGTCCCGGCGACCGTGTTGATATTGCCGGAGGTATCGACCTTGCGGACCCGCTGGTTACCCACATCAGCAATGTAGACGTTCCCCGCGTGGTCCATTGCCAGCCCGCCTGGACCAGAGAACTTGGCTTGAATAGCCGGGCCGCCATCGCCGGCAAATCCCAAACTGCCGCCCGCGAAGGTGGTGATGTCACCCGTGGTCTGTGCCAAAGCGAGTTGACTCCCTCCAAGAATCACCAAAGCAATAAACAGATTCGTAATAAATGACCTGCTGGTTGCGACCATGAGTACATTCTCCTGGCAACGCGCGCTAGTACGCAATTCTTCCGTTGGTTAACGCTCTGTGGATCAAAGTCAGAGAGTTACCGAACCCGGTTTACGCCTGCGAGTCTCAGACAGCCTATTGCTTGCTGTCCTCGCGACCCGAGGTAAGGTCTTCATGTCTTCGATATTGACCACTAGGGGATTCAGAACGAATGCTTTAATCGTAGTTGAGAAGCAAGCGAATGGAATCGGTTCGGAGAAGACTTTACTTCCCGCTTGCAGACTTTTGAGACCGAGATGCTGGCCGAGGGGGAGAACTTCCGTAGCTTGGCCCACATCAACCGCGAACTCATCAGCAAGGTGGAAGCTGTCAGTTCGTCACAGCGCGTCGTGCCGGACATGGACTCGACCGAGATTCCGGTGTACGGCCAGCAGGAGCAGAGCGCCTACAACGGGCACTTCGAGTCCACCTGCTATCACCCGCTGCTGCTGTTCAATCGGGAAGGCGACTGCCTGGCGGCGAAACTGCGGCCCGGCAACGTCCACAGTGCCGACGACTGGGAAGAACTGCTGCTGCCGGAGATCGAGCGGCAACAGAAGCTCGGCAAAGAAGTGGTCTTTCGCGCCGACGCCTTCGCCAAGCCGGATGTCTACGACGCGCTGGAGGAACGGGGTGTGAATTACGCTATCCGTATCCCAGCCAACGACAGCCTGGAGTGTGACATCGCGGAGTTGCTGACGCGGCCCGTGGGATGGCGTACCGGCCCTGGGTCGCCTTGCACAGACGTCGGGTTCGAAGCTGCCGCCGTTAGCAAGCTCAGTGGCGAGGAAAGTTCGAAATTGCGTCTACAGTGGCGCGGAACGACCAGCGCCGGATTCGCGTTCCGCTCCTTCAGTGGAGTGTCAGCGCATAAAGCGCTGGCGGCGCGCCTCCGCTATAGCCGCGTCGAGGGCGCTAGGTTGGTCGAGCGGTTGGCAGGGCGTCTTGGCCCATCCTTTTTGTGTCGGCACGGGGAATTTCTGGGCGACGTTTTGGTCAGAGTACCTCCCCATGTGCTGGAGGGCAGTTAAGACCGACCCGTAGCAGCAAGTCGTATCGCTGCACGGCCGGACGGGATGGTGGCTCAGGTAGTGGTTGGTACGATTGCGCGCGAGGCGATCGAACGCCACCATCTGCCTGCGGAAGTCGGCAATAGCTGTGCCGACGATCTCCAGAATCCGGCCGGTCTTGCTGCCGTAGTAGGCCTGTTCCACCTTGGCGAAGCGGAGCAGCGCCTCCGCGGCGCGGACGGGATCTCCGCCGGCGTTCTGCACTAGCTCGTAAGCGGTCTTCCACTCTTCAATCAGCCCCACGTAATCGTCGACGTCGTGTTCATTGAGCGTCTTCAGGGCCATCACCCTTTCGGCGGCAGAGAGGCTCTCGTCGCTGGCCCGGCCGCCGGCCCGGCTCTTTACGACGCCCTTGACCAACGCGCCGAGGGCTAATTCTCCCATGGCCGGAACGCCTTCGGTCCAATTCTCCAGGTCGAAGCTGATCCAGGTTTCCCAACTGGAGTTGAACAGCGTGTGGAACTGTTCCACCTGTTTCCAGAGCACACCCGACCCGATTCCTTCGTCGCTCAGATAACCTTCGCCCAGATTGACGACCACGCCGACGTAGAACCCGGCGTCGTTAATATTGAAGGGACCTTTGACCCATTCGCTGCCCATGTCGAGGACGCCGGCTTCCGCCTCATTTTGGAGGATGCCGTGGGCCGCGCGCGCCAGTTTCTCGAACGCCGCCGGATTGCGGCGGCGATTGGCTTCGATGGTCAGCTCGGTCCAGAAGCTTTTCTTCATGGGCGAGCCGTATTCCTTTTTGAAATAGCTCAACTGGTCGAAAGCCCAGAGGCCCTGGTCGCCGCGGCCCATCATGCCGAGCCAGGTGTTCTGGATGTTCTTGGAACTGGCCACCTTGCCGAGATGGTCGAGCAGGCGCGCCGCCGCACCCTTCCGCATGCCGGTTTTGCGACTTGTCGCCAGTTCGCCCGTGATGATCGTGTTCCACAGCCCACGCATCTGCGGATAGGAATTAGCCGTGTACCGGCTGACCGCGAGCGTGACGTAGGTGACGAAATTCTCGAGATCTTCGCCGGCCTTCCCGACTTCTTCAAAACGCATACGGACTCGCGACAGGGCTTCCCAGAGCTTCACCGCGTCATCGCAATTCCTGATCTTGGTGGCGGGCAGGCTGAAGCGCGGCGTTTGCCGCGATGAGTCGATGTCAAACCACGCGTTCTTGAGCATTTCATAGTCGTGATTGAGGTTGGTGAAGGCCGCATAAATCTCCTCCAGGCCGCCGCGCTTGAGTAGGACGGCGATGTCGCTCAAGGCTTTTTCGCCGAAGTCTTCGTTGATCTCCTGGAAGCCGCCGGCGTCCGTCTTGGTGGGGCCGAGGCCGCCGAGCGAGTTGATGCGCGACGTGGAGCGATTTGTCCAGAAAGCCGACCACCCGTCGCCCAAGAGTTTCGTCGCCAGCTTCACGCCCGCCACGGTCCCCACCGCCGTCGCGACGGGCAGGCTCAACGGAGCGCTAATAACGCCCGCACCGACCGCCGCGATCCCCAGCCCGACCGTGTTGAGGCCGATCTCGACGGAACTGTCGGAGAACCATTGCGCCCATGTATCGGTAC
>JBEKIM010000517.1:0-4537 GCA_050011755.1 Bryobacteraceae bacterium
TGCAGGTGGCGCCGATTTCATGGGACAAGGAGGCGAAGTTCCGGCTGCCGGTGAAGACCTGGAAAGAAATGATGGAGCTTTATTACCCCAATAGCGCCTGGCTTTGCCTGCGGCGCGACGTATTCGAGCGGCTGTACCAGCACAAAGTCCGGACCGGAACGCCGGCGTGGGAAGACATGCTGGAGGGGCTGCTGGAGGGCGTCGAAGAAGGGGTTGCCACATGAGCCTGGAACTGGTCGAGCGCATTGCGAATGCGGTCCTCTACGAGGGATACATCCTTTATCCGTACCGGCCTTCGTCGGTGAAGAACCGCCGGCGCTTCAATTTTGGCGTGCTGTTCCCGCCTGCGTATTGCGCCCAGCAGTCCGGCACCGAGTCTTGCACCATGCGTACGGAATGCCTGATCCGCGGAGGCCCGCAGACCGAAGTGGATGTGACGCTGCGGTTTCTGCAAGTGCTGCCGGGAGTACCGGAATCCTGGCAGAACGCCATGGAACGAGAGGTATGTGTGCGCGAATGCATGCTGGGCGACCTGGCGGCGCGCGCGCGGCGGGAGCCATTCGCCTTTCCGTGCGGCGACCCATCGGACGCGTCCGTGGAAGGCGCGGTCACGGTGACGGCGCGGCCGCTGGGGGGCGGGGTGTTCCAGGTTGCGGTACACGTGGTCAACCGCACACCGTTCGCGTGTCCGGAACAAATCGATCGGGACGATGTATTGCCGCATGCGCTGGCGGCGGCGCACACCATTCTCGCGACGCGAGGCGGCGAATTCGTCTCGCTGCTGGATCCGCCGGACGGACTGCGCGAAGCGGCGGCGGGATGTCAAAATACCGGAACATGGCCCGTGCTGGCGGGCGAACCCGGCGAGCGTGGATTTCTGCTTTCGTCGCCGATCATCCTTTACGACTACCCCCAACTCGCGCCTGAGAGTCCCGGCGACTTGTTCGACGGAACCGAAATCGACGAGATCCTGACGCTGCGCATCATGACGCTCACGGAAGAGGAAAAGCTGGAGGTGCGCAACGGCGACGAGCGCGCGCGGCGCATACTGGAACGAACCGAAATGCTGCCGCCGGAGCACTTCATGAAGTTGCACGGGGCGCTACGTGGATTGCGTCCCGTGGAGGAATCCAAGTGAACGAGTGGGAATGGCAACTGCTTGAAGACAGGAACTCGCTCGAATGCCTGCCGGTGGGCGGTGTCGAAATGCGGGCAGGCTCCCGGGTGCGGTTGCGCCCGCGGAAGGGGGGCGACGTATTCGATCTGGCGCTCGAAGGCAAGACTGCCACCATCGAGTGCATCGAGCAGGACTACGAAGGCAAGATCCATTTTGCGGTGGTGTTGGAGGAAGATCCGGGGAGAGACATGGGCATGCTGCGGCAGCCGGGGCACCGGTTTTTTTTCGACCCGCAGGAAGTGGAGCCGGCGGAATGAGCGAGCCGCGCATTCTGGTGGCCGGCATCGGGAATATCTTCCTGGGCGACGACGCATTCGGCGTGGAGGTGGTGCGGCGGTTGTCGCGGCGGGTGTTGCCGGAATCCGTACGGGTGGTGGATTACGGGATCCGCGGGCTGGACCTGGCGTACGCGCTGATGGACAATTATGACGCGGCCATCCTGGTAGACGCGGCCGGGCGAGGCGAGGCGCCAGGTACTCTTTACGTGATGGAGCCGGAACTCGACGGCGATGAAACGGATGGCCCGCAGGCTCTGGCGATGGACGCGCACAGCATGAATCCGATGGTGGTGCTGAACATGGTACGAGCCATGGGAGGAAGGCCCGGACGCGTGCTGTTGGTCGGCTGCGAGCCGGAGACGCTGGGCGACGAGTTTCAGGGAGCGATGGGATTGAGCGCGACGGTGGAAGCGGCGGCCGGCGGCGCGGTCGGCATCGTGGAATCGCTGATCGCAAGAATCGGCCGCGAGCACGAAGCGCAACAAGAGAGTGTGGTGGCTTGAACAATCTGGGGGCGGCTTTCAGCCGGCTCGGGCCGCCTAAAAGGCGGCTGCGGCCAAGATTGGCCGCCCTCCATCTATAAAGGAGATGTCGTATGGCACATACACAGGACACAGAAGCGACGGAAGCCAGGGAAACATTGATGATGCTTTCCGGAGTGGCGCTGGTCATCTTCGGCGCGGGATTGATTTTGTCCAATCCCATTGTGCGGCGATTGATGAGTCAGACCGGAATGGGCGGGCTTAACTTATTGCAAGCCGCCGTCCCGGACCTGGAGAAGTATATGAGACTGAGGAATATGTGACGAAATGGCGAGCATGAGCACAGAATCCGCTGTCGCCGATTATGCGATCGAGGCTGGCATGAGCCGGTTTACCGTCCGCGGTTTCGCGGGCGGATTGTTGTCCGGCCTGGGTCACAACCCGGTTGTCGCCATCTCCGACTTCGGGGGAGAGGTGCACTGGGATCCCGGCGAACCCAAGCAGGCATCGCTGCATCTGCGTATTCGCGCCGCATCGCTCGCCGTACAGAACGATATCAGCGATAGAGACCGCCGCGAGATGGAGCGGGTGATGCACGAGGAAGTACTCGAGACGGACAAATACGCAGAGATTCTGTTCGAGAGTACGGCCGTTGCGGCAAACTCCAGCGGCCGTCTGGAAATCGACGGCAACCTGACGCTGCATGGGGTGACCCGCGGCGAGCGGCTTTCCGCGCAGGTGGCGGTCACAGGCGATGTATTGCGGGCGTTCGGCGACTTCGCCATCCGGCAGACCGACTACCGGATTCAGTTGGCATCGGTGGCCGGCGGAGCGCTCAAGCTAAAAGACGAGTTAAAATTTACTTTCGATATCGTGGCCCGCAAGAGGATGGGGTAACCGAATGTGCCTAGCCATACCCGGCAGGATCGTCGAGCTCCTGCCGGAACGTGAGAATCTCGCGCTGGTCGAAGTATCCGGCGTGCGGCGTAAGATCGATGTAGGGCTGCTGGACGACGATCCCGCGCAGCCCGGCGATTGGGTGCTGATCCATGTGGGCTTCGCCATGAGCAAGATCAGCGAAAGCGATGCCGCCGACCAGATGCGGGTGCTCGCGATGCTGGGAGAAGACGAAGCCGCCATGCGGGAGATTGAAGGATACGGCCTGGGTGGCACAGAGTTGCAGGCCGGCACGAGTCCTCCAGCACCCGCCGCGGCGGCCGTGGACGACTAACATGCGATTCGTCGATGAATTCCGCGCGCCCGAACTGATCACCAAGACAGCCCAGGAGATCCGCCGGCTGACCGATCCGCAGCGCCATTACCGGCTGATGGAAGTGTGTGGCGGCCATACCCACGCGATCTATCGCTTCGGCCTGAAGGATCTGCTTCCGCCCAACATCGAGCTGATTCATGGACCGGGCTGCCCCGTCTGCGTGCTGCCCATGGGCCGTATCGACGACGGCCTTTCGATGACCGAACAGCCGGAGGTGATTTTCACCGCATTCGGCGACATGATGCGGGTGCCGGGCACGCACGGCAGTCCCCTCGAATATAAGGCGCGCGGCGCGGATGTCCGCATTGTGTATTCGCCGGCGGACGCACTCAGGCTGGCGCAGACGAATCCGGACCGGCACGTGATGTTCTTCGCCATCGGCTTCGAGACCACCGCGCCTTCGACCGCGCTGACGCTGTTACGCGCGCGCGCCCAAGGAGTGCGGAACTTTTCCGTATTCTGCAATCACGTGACGATTATTCCGGCGATCCGCGCCATCCTGGATTCGCCCGACATGCGGCTGGACGCCTTCATCGGGCCAGGGCACGTATCCACGGTGATCGGCTGCCGCCCGTACGAATGGATCGCGCGCCATGAAGGCAAGCCCATTGTGGTCTCGGGCTTCGAGCCGCTCGACATGCTGGAATCCATCGTGATGCTGCTGCGGCAGTTGCAGGACGGGCGGGCGGAAGTGGAGAACCAGTACAAGCGCGTGGTGCCGTGGGAGGGCAATCGTGCGGCCTTGAAGGCCATGGCCGAGGTCTTTCAGTTGCGTCCGTACTTTGAGTGGCGCGGCATGGGTTTCATCTCGCAGTCGGCGCTGCGCCTGCGCGACAGCTTCGCGGAATTCGACGCCGAACAACGTTTCCGGATTCCGGGCATTCGCGTGACCGACCCGAAAGCCGCGCAGTGCGGCGAGGTTCTGAAGGGAGTGCTGAAACCGGCCCAGTGCAAACTCTTCGCCAAGGAATGCACGCCCGAAAATCCGGTGGGAGCGTTGATGGTTTCCTCGGAAGGTTCTTGTGCCGCATACTACAACTATGAGCACCGCAAGGCCGCATTGACCACTTTGACGACGCCGGCCCTGGCGCTCTGAAAGCAGGATGGGCATGCAGGCAGTTCCCAAGATCCGGTTCCGCGACGCGCAGATCGAGATGGCGCATGGCGCGGGCGGCAAGGCCAGCCGCAGGCTTGTCGAAGGGCTGATCGTGCCCTTGCTCGGCCAGCCGTCTGCCGGACCCTTGGGCGATGCCGCCTACGTGCAGATGAATGGCACGCGGCTTGCTATCACCACCGATAGCTTCGTGGTGAAGCCTTTGCGCTTTCC
>JBEKIM010000518.1:0-4532 GCA_050011755.1 Bryobacteraceae bacterium
CACGCTGAAGCGTGCGCCACGGGCGGGCGGCTAGATTGGAGCTGCGGAGAGGCGCTTGGCGATGGAGGCTTGGAACTCTTCGGGCTTGCCGCGCCCAAAGGACGACGCATTGGGCAGGAACGCGATCAACTCCGTATAGGACCAGGCCTTATCGGGCGGGAACGCGACATAGCCTAGCGTATCGCTGAGCCGCCAGCTTACCTTGACCACATTATCGAGGCTGACTTCGCCGGCGATGGGTTCTTCGTGGTGAACGGCGATTGCGGCGGCCAGTTCGTCTGGGAAGTCCCAGTCCTGGGCGAGGTAGGAGCCGGCTAGGCAGTGATCGATATCGAAGAGATCCCGCTCGGTCCGCAGCAGATCGAATCCGAACTCCCGGGTGACGTCCAGCATGCGCGAGTATTCCTCGGGATAAGCGGACATCAACCCGAGCGTCCCCAGATTATGTAGGAGGCCGGCAGTGTAAGCCGTGTCGGCGGCTATGCCGCTAACCCGGGCGGCTTCTTCGGCGATCAGGGCGGTGGCCAGGCTATGGATCCATACCTTACGCAGCGCGTCGACACGGAGCGCGGACCGAATCATGCGGTTGACCGACACCAGCGTCGCCACGGTCTTGACGCGATCGAGACCCAGCAAAACGATAGCCTGTGAGACGCTCTTCACCCCTTGACGGACTCCGAACAAGGCCGAATTCGCGAAGCGGAGCAATTCCGCGGAAAAGGACGGGTCCATCTTGACCAGGTCGCCGATTTCCCGGATGCCTATGTCTTCCTGGCTCACCAGCGCGAGCACGCGCTGGGCGATGGCCGGGAAGGGTGGCAGAAGGCGCAAGGCCCAGGGGGCCTGTGGACGGGCGAGAAGTTGGGACATAACGTTTCCTGCTGACTGATCGGCGGAAACGAGGGCGGAGATTAGTCACTCATCGTGCGCGGCCCGGCCAGTGCGGCCACCGGCGACGATGCCGCACTCCAAAGCGATACGCACCAGGCCGGCGCGGCTGGAGACGCCGAGTTTCTCCATCACCCGGCGGCGGTAGGTCTCCACCGTCTTGACGCTGAGCGAGAGCTCGTCGGCAGCCGCCTGGTTGGTGTGGCCGGAGGCGATCATGGCCAGGACCTGTTTCTCACGCTTACTGAGAGCATCGACGGGCGACGCGGGCGGCTCTTTGGCGGTCAGAAGCGTCTTCAGCGACTCACCGCCCGCCAGGGTTACATTGACGTACGACCTGCCGCCGGCCACGGTGCGAATAGCCTGAGTCAATTCGGCGGCATCGGCCTGCTTGGCCACGTAGCCGGCGGCGCCGGACGCCAGGGCCGACCGCAAATAGGCCTGATCGTCGTGTGTGGAGAGGATCAGGATGCGGGATTTGGGCGAGGCCTGCCGTAAGGGGGCGATGGCGTCAAGCCCGGAACAACCGGGAAGACCGATATCCAGGACCATCACATCGGGCCGCAATTCGCGGGCCTGGCGGACAGCCTCAACGGCGCTGGCGGCCTCCGAGACCACTTCCATATCGGCCTGGTAATCCACCAGCATGCGAACCCCGGCTCTGACGACCGAGTGATCGTCGATCAGTTGGACGCGGATCTTCGGCACGGCGGTTACCACTATAGCAGGCGGGTTTTCCCGTGCGGCACGGGGGGATTTCCCCGATCCAAAACCCGGATTATCTGCGATGATGGACTGAGCCATGCCTGCGGAGCCCAGCGCGCCGGTGTTGAACGGGCAGACCATCCTGGTGGTCGACGATCAGGCGCAGATCCGCAGCCTGGTCCGGCAGATCCTGGAACGGCATGGCGCCGTGATCCTGGAAGCGGCCAATGGGCTCGAGGCCCTGGCCATCCGGAAACGATCCGGCAGCGCCTTAACGCTGGTGATCGTCGACTTCCTGATGCCTGGGCTCAGCGGTCTGGATCTGGCCGCGCAATTGAACCGCGATGCGCCCGGGATTCAGATACTTTACATGTCGTCGGCCGGCGAATCGATCGCCATGGAAAGTCTGCTCCGTGAATCGCCCGGACACGTGCTGCTGAAGCCGTTCACGGTGGAGGATCTCATCGCGCGGGTGCAGTCTTTATTGGCGCGGGCAGAATAGCGCCGGTTCGCGTTAAACTGAAAGAACCAACAACCTCATGAAGTCATTCATTTTTTTCCTTCTTACAGCCGGGGTGTGGGCGCAGCCAGCCGCGCCTCCCGCGAATTTCGACGCCGGCCGGCATATGGTGGCGGTTCCGCCGGAGACTGTGGTGGCCACTTTCGAGGACGGCCGGAAACTGACCGCGGGCGAGCTGACCAGCTTCCTTGCGGCCATGCCCCCGAACATGCAACAGGCGGCGCGCCGCGACCGGCGGGCCTTCGCCCAGCAATTCGCCCTCATGCAGCGGCTGTCGGAACTGGCCGATAAGGCCAAGCTCGGCGAACAGAGCCCCACGCGCGAAGCGCTGGCCTTTAACCGCATGTACCTGCTGATGAACGCGCAGTTGCACGAAGTGCTGACCGGTATCAGTGTGCCGACCGCCGAGGTGGAGAGCTTCTACGATCAAAACAAAGAGCGCTTTACCGAAGTCAAGGTGAAGGCGATCTATATACCCTTTTCCGCGGACGCGAAAGGGCCGAAACACCTCACCGAAGCCGAAGCGCAGGCCAAGATCGCCAGGTTGCGGACGGACATTGTGGCCGGGGCGGACTTCGTGAAACTGGTGAAAGAGAATTCCGAAGACCAGACATCCGTGGCCAAGGACGGGGACTTTGGTACTCTGCACAGCACCGACAATCTGCCGGAACCCATCCGCAAGGCCGTGTTCGCGCTGAAACGGGGAGAGGTGAGCGAACCCGTCAAGCAGCCCAATGGCTTCTACCTGTTCCGCGCCGAAGAAGTCACCGCGCAGCCTCTGGCCCAGGTGCAGGAAGCGATCGTCAACGAACTGAAAGAGGCCAAATTCAAAAAGTGGATGGACGGCATGACCGCGACGCTGAATTTCAAGATTCAAAATGACGCGTTCTTCGCCGAAGGCGGCGGCGCGGCGGCCGCGGGCAAGTAGGCCTGAGATTCGGGTACCCGTGGCGCGCTTCAGCGGGCGCCCCCGCGGATGCGGGTGAAACAGCGGCGAGACCCGCGTGGGGCACCGCCGAAAGCGCTTCGCCTTGGAGGGCGGGCAATCATGCCCGCAGCCGCCTTTTCAGGCGGCTAAGCCGGCTGGAGAGCCGGCTGCGGGCTGAATAGCCCGCCCTCCAATTGTGTTTTTCATTATGTCCGGCGCGGGGCTAACTTATTGAGCGGCAATGGGGTCTCAGATTAGCGTGCCGCGGCGGACTTATTCAGTCCGCCGTGAGCGGGACTTAAAAGTCCCGCCGGCACGCTGTTGCGCGCGCCACGCACACGCTTAGTACTTGTAGTCTAAGTCGATCTGGCAGGCGCCCTGGCCCTTGCACAGGCTTGTGGTGGCTCCATTAACCAGGATGCGGCCGATGTGCTTGCCGTCGTTGGGCGAGAATATGCGTTCGTCGGGGTTTCCGGTTTTCTGCCACTTGTCCCAGGACATCTTATGGGAGAATTTGAGGTGCAGGCCCTTATTGGTGGAGATGGAAGAGAGGGTCAGGTTACTGCCGTTGTAGGTCACCTTGATGGACCACGCCTTTGTCGCGTCGATGCCGCATAGCGAAGAGCCCGAACATTGGCTGGCGCCTCCATCGGTAATCTGCACAGCACCCAGCACGCCCGCGCCGATGAGATGGCGCAGTTCGTACTTAGTGGGATTCCATGTCTGACCGGCATCGAGGCCATCGGCATGAAGCACGATGGAGCCGTCTTTGACCGTCACCTTGGTATCGCCGGATTGGGCCTCAATGGACGCCGGGTTGCCGCATAGCAGCAGTAAGGCCAGCGTGAGTGGACTTCCGTATGTGAGTCGCAGCATGAGTGGGTCGATTCCTTCCGTCAGTGTATATCGGGCGTCCTGGGGTAGGCGCGCAGCAGTTCCGCATGCATGCGCCGGATGACCGGGCGGTCCAGGTACGAGCGAAAATCTTCCGCCGGCCAGGAACTCTGCAATACGGCGAGCGCGGCGGCGGCCCGGGCGGCAACGGCGGGGTCCGGCCCGCCGGCGCGCAGCCGCAGCACGCACGCGCGCCAGAGCGATTCCGGCTTCCCGGCCGATTCGTAATATGCCTGCGCACGGCCAGCGTATCCGGCAGCGGCCGCGCGATCTCCGGCGGCCAGAGCGGCTTCCGCTTCGCCCAGCAACGCGTCGGCTTCCGCCGGGGGCTTGCCTGCGGAATGCGCCAGATCGAAGGCTCTGCGGCACGCTTCCAAACCGCGCGCCCCGGCGCCGGAACGCGCCAATGCCAGACCCAGCACCAGGTTGGCGCCCCGCTGCGTTTCCAGGTCGCTGGCATCGGCCCTGCGGAGCAAGGCTTCGGCCTTGACGCGCACCTCGCCGAAACGCTCCTGCATTAAAAGGATTTGCAGAGCGCTGACGGGATTGGCGTTCACAGCGTTGTCGGAGACTGTCGTAAAGGCGCCTTTGTGGCCG
>JBEKIM010000519.1:0-4528 GCA_050011755.1 Bryobacteraceae bacterium
GATGCTCGAGCAGGACCGGCGTGACATGGGGGTGGCGCTGCAGGATGCGAACGAGTTCGGCTCCGCTATAGCCGCGATATCCGGCGATTCCAGCCACGTGGCTCATTGGTTAATTATTCAGCGCCATGTATAAATATACCACAACAGGGTAGTGGTAGTGGGGTTAGGTTGTCCGCGCCGATGGCACAGCGCAATACGCCCTCTGTTCGGATTTTCCGGAAGTCCAGCTAGTGCTGAAGAACGAATTGGCTGGGAGGCAGGGATTCGAACCCCGATACGCAGATCCAGAGTCTGCAGTCTTACCGTTAGACGACCTCCCAAACGGTAATCGTATTTTAGCATTGCGGCGCACCAATGAGCGAGCCGGGTTTTGTCTATAGCCGATCAGCCCGATCACTTACTTCGCGGTGCCTGCTATATTGATCGCCCGGAGGGACCGGAGCGCGTTGCGGCGGACCAGCGGATCCGAGTCGCGGACCATGTGGCGCAACACGGTGGTATAGCGCGGCTCCCCGGTTTGGCCCATGACCCATGCGGCCGCGGCGCGAAACGGAGGTTCCGGATGAAGCGCCATCTTACCCACATGCCGGATCACGTCGTGGACTTCCCCCAAACGATGCAGACCGACCAGCGCATTTCCTGCTACGCGATTGTCCGGATCGGCCAGGGCCCGGCGGAATAACGGACGGCAATCGCTGGCCGTATGGTTCCAAAGGCCTTCCACGAAATTGGCGCGCACACGGGCATTGGTGTCCCCCATCAGGCGCTCCATGATGCCCCGCGAAACGATCGTTTGCCCGAACATCAGCGCCGCCTTCGACCGGATGCGGCCGTCCGGATCCCGCAGAAACTGGATGAGGATCGGAATCAGCCGTGCACCGCTGCCTAGCTTTTCGAGGACCACCAACCCGCGGTGGCGCGCGGCTTCGCTCACGTGCCCGGAATTCAACAGGCTTTTCGCCAGACGCGCGTCGAAACGCGATTCGTGCTGCATCAGCATCTTGGCCACGCGCACGGAACTGTCGAGAGGAGCGGCCGGATCGCATACCTTGGCCGCCGAAGCATCGTAGTTTCCCAATAGTTTTGCCAGAAACGGTGTAGCCTCGCCCCAACCCTCCGCCTCAAACAGCGGCAGGAGCGTGTCCACAACCTTTTCCGGCGCCTTGGCGGTCAGTTCACGGATATTTCGCGCGGCCTCGGCCGGGTTCGCGCCGTAGCGTTTCAGCCAATACATGACCGCTCCGGCGACATCTTCCGGCACCACGCCGTGCACCACCGCCACCGCGGGGGCAGCCGTCGGTTGGGCCAATTCCTGCTCTACAAGTTGTAATTGCCGGACGGCCTCGTCGAGCGCATAATCGTGGACCGCTGGAGCCGGAGGACTCTCCACCTCCGGACTCGGTTCCTTTTCTTTGGGTCCGTAAGTAAGACCTAATCTCACCACCACCGGTTGCGGCCATCCTGTCCGCACAGAGGATTGCATGTCACCATGGGCGGCACTGCATCCCTTACAAACTCTCTATCGGTCAAATGTCAGGGCGGGTTTAGGGTGGCGCGGGATGAACCGACCCTCTTCGCATTAGAATTGTGCCCCTTGAATGTCACGTTTTCTATCCTCGAAGCACTACTAATTTGGGGCTGCCATGATTCGAACCTGAATAACGGAATTCGCCGCATTGCGTGCCGCAGGGGGCGCGGTGTATAATCGTGCAAGTTTTCCCCAGGGGCGGACGGCCCGGGCGTGCCGTCGCGCCAGACAAAGGGAGTAGTATTCAAATGAAAGCAATCAATAGATTCAATCGAGTTCTGGTAGTACTGGCGGCTCTGCCATGGGCCGTATGTGCGCAGGATACGGCCGGCATCCAGAAAAAGCTGGAATCCGAATACAAGCTAACCAAGACGACGGATGACAAGTCCGATATCGTCACGGCCGGTTCCGTGCTGCTCCTCCATGTGGACAAGATTTTGATGGTGGCCGCAAGCAGTTCGGCGAATCCCTGCATGAATACCTACAAGGACGGCAAAATCAGTCCTACCAAGGTTTGCGGAGCGGGCGAGAATGTCCGGAAACATATGATAGGGCCTTTAAAGACCCTGACGCACTCCGACAGCGCTCCGGCCACCCGTAACTTCGTCAGTGGAGAGAAATTCTGGTTAACGAAAGTTGACGTACGTTCCAGCGGCATCGTGCTGGACTTTTTCACGGACGCCACCCCGTCGGGCGACCAGGGCATTCGCTATAAGGGCGCCCTGACCATTCCATTCGGAGCGGTGACTCCCACGCCGGATCAAGCTCTCAAGGCGGTCGCCGAAGTCATCACGGTAGTGCCTCCCGAGGAGGATGCCAAGAAGGGCGGGGATAAAGGTCAGGCTGCGCCTGAAGGCGGCCAGCAGGACGCCGCGGCGAGCCAGCCTGCCGCGCCGGCCCCGGCCCAGCCCGCCGCGCCGCCTCCCGCGGCACCGGCCCCCGAACCGGCCGCGGCGACCATCGAACCTCCGCCACCCCCGCCCGCCGATCCGCCGGAAATCAAGGAAGGGCAAACCATCGACGAAGTGGTTGCGGCTTTGGGACAGCCCCAGCATACGGCCAAGATTGGCGCCAAGAGCATTTACTACTACAAGGATCTGAAGGTGACCTTCGTCAACGGCAAAGTGAAGGATGTGCAGTAGCCGTTCGTAGGCGCCTGTTCGTGTCAGCACAAGGAGATTTTGAATGAACACACGTGCAATTCGCACCACGCTATCCGGGAAACACCTGTCCGTGTCCCTGGTTTTGTTTTTCGCTTTCGCGGTGCTCGGAGCGGCAGCCTCTAAAACGAGTGCACCTTCCAAACCCGCGCCGGCCCCGAAGAGTTCGGGTTCCGCGGCTAAACCCGCGAGCGGCGCCAGCGCCTCGCATGGCACCACCACGACCACTTCACACGGACCCACCACATCCGGCGGCGGTGCGACCACCGCGTCGCACGGCGCAACCACGACGTCCCACGGCGCCACGACGACTACGTCCCACGGCGCCACGACGACTACATCGCACGGTGCCACGACCGCATCGCACGGCACCACCACCGCCGGTCATACCACCACCACCGCGGGCCATACGACAGGGGCGGCGACCGGCAAAACCGGCGGCGCTGCGACCGCTGGAAAGGGCGGGACCGGCAGCACATCGGGTAAGACTTTCGGCAGAACCGCCTCGCCCGCTCCGAAAGGCAGCAAAACGGTGGCTACCAGCCATGGATCGGTGACCAAGCGGGCCGATGGCCACGTCTCGACGATACACGACACCAAACGCGGGATGGACGTTCACCACAACCTCAGCGGGAACCGCCGGGTCGTAGTGGAGCGCTCCGATCATTCCCGCATCGTTGCCGAGCGCGGCGGCCGCGGCTACGTGCAAAGGCCCTATTCGTATCATGGGCACGAATATGCCCGGCGCTCTTACTACTACCACGGGCGTTACTACCACGGTTATTATGGCCGCTACTATTATCACGGCTACTATGTGAACCCCTACTACCCGGCGGCTTACTGGGGGCCGGCTTACTACGGGTGGGCCTATTATCCGTGGGCCAGGCCGGTGCCGTATGGCTGGGGCTGGGGCGGCAATCCGTGGTTCGGCTACTATGGCGCTTTCTTTACTCCATATCCGGTTTATGCCAGCCCGTCTCTTTGGCTGACCGACTACATCATCGCGAACTCGCTGCAGGCCGCTTATGTCGCGCAAGCCGCGGCCCTGAGCAATCCCGCGCCGCTAACGCCCGAAGTAAAGGACCTGATTGCGGAAGAAGTGAAGGAACAGGTCGCGCTGGAGAATAAGGAGTCCGCTGCGGCCGCGGCTCCGAATGGTGAGCCGGACGCCAAAACCAGCAGCATTGCGCAACTGCTCGGCGACGGCAAACCGCATGTCTTCGTGGCCGGCCACGATCTCGACGTAGTGGACGCCGGAGGCAACGAGTGCGCGCTCAGCGAAGGCGACGCGATGCAGTTGACCGGCCAGACGGCTCCGGATGCGGCGAACGCTACCCTGGCCGTGTTGGCCAGCAAAGGCGGAAAGGAATGCGTCAAGGGCGATACGGTTTCCGTTCCGCTCGACGAACTGCAGGAAATGCAGAACCATATGCGCGAGACGATCGACCAGGGCCTCGCTGAACTGCACAAGAAAGCCGGCCAGGGTGGATTGCCGGCAGCGCCGGCCGCAGCCAAGGCTGACGCGGTAGAGAGCCCCATGGCCGCCATCGCGCCGCCACCCCCGCCGGAAAGCGAGGTCAAGGCCGAGATCAATCAGCAATCGACGGAAGCGGATAAAGCCGAGAAGGAAGCCACGGCCGACTCCGCCGCTTCCGGCCCCGGACCCAACGCGGGCGACACAGCCGGCCCTCCGCCTGCCATTGAAGTGGGGCAAACCATAGATGAAGTCACAGCCGCTATGGGAGCTCCCGTGAAGACCGTCAACCTGGGCGCTAAGAAAATCTATATCTACAAGGATATGAAGATTACGTTCAAGGACGGAAAAGTAGCTGACGTCCAG
>JBEKIM010000520.1:0-4528 GCA_050011755.1 Bryobacteraceae bacterium
CGCATCCCCGATCAACCTGCAAGCGCGCTTCAACACGACTTACCATGCGCTCGACCATCTCCGCTTGCTGATGGCGGCAGCGCCGGGCCCTAAGGAACTGCTGTGGGTCACTTACGGCATTCCCAGCACGATTCACCTTGTGGATCGCACCTGGTTCGACGGCGTGCCTTTCCTGCGGAAGTTGGGAGCGCAATTCGTGCGGTCGGACGTCACGGTCTATACGGCCGACCCGGGCCTCAATCTCGAACGAGGAACTCTCAATCGGGACGCTCTCGATATTCTGACCGGCGCGACCGGCGGCCATGCATTTTCATCGGTGGCGTTAGCGGCCGCAGTCAGCCGGATCGAAGCTGAGGGGCACACCAATTACAGCGTCGAATACCAGCCGCCGGCTAACAATTGGGACGGCAAGTACCACAAGCTCCGGGTTACGGTGGCACGTAAGGGCGTGCACGTCCAAACCGAACTTGGCTACTACGCGGTGTCGGGTTCGTAGAGGCGGGGTTCTCCGATGCGCGAGGAATCAACTCGCGCATCTGTTTATTGGTGGGGAGCCGGAGGGGCCGTTCCGATAACGCGACGAGCGTGGATTGACTGGTAGGCGCGGCCGGACTCGAACCGGCGACCCTCTGCTTAGGAGGCGGTGGATGTACCGCTTTCCAACTGCCTTTTTTGGTTCTCAATGAGATTCTGCAAGGTCGGAATGCCAGTTGCTAAGACTGAAGACCAGACCGGCCTCGCGGAAGATGCACTTCCTGCCGATATCAACGAGATAGATTCAGTTTCTGAAGGTGAGAGCCAACGGGACGACCTCGGTGATTAGGTAAACCGGAGTTAACGACGACGCAGATCAAGCCGACGTCATATGAGAAGGGCGCGCAGAAGTCGCCGCCGCACAGGTCGAGCGCCATGCCCAGTTCTTTCAGCTTGGTTTCGAGTTCGGCGATTTCGTTCGCGGAGGCCCCGGAGAGCTTCGGCAGCAACGTCCTGGCGAGTTGATACACGCTTTCGGCCTGAGCTCGAAAGACGGAGCGCCGGCTGGCCGCCACGTTGGCCAGGGCCAGGCTGCGATCCAGATCCGCATGCAAAATGCGCGCCAGGTCGTGATCGGTGCGCGCGCGCAGCTCCGCGAGTTTGGGGAAATGGACGAGTGTTCCCATTGGGACATTTAATTAGACGCGCGAGCCTCGTATTGGGTCATGCGGCGCGTGGCCGGTCGTGCCATGTGCCAATGGCGACGCCCTTTCGGCTCCACGTCGCCAACGAGCCGCGGTGACCCTTGTTCTGCGAGCGCACGGCGCTTACGGCACACATGTATACTTGGGTAGGCTTAAACCCACCATGAAACCCCCAAACATCCTGGCTCTCGCCCTGACGTGCGCCCTAGCCGGCCACGCCGCCACCAACCCCAAGGATCGCAGAGATTACACCCCGGCGGGCTCCGCAGTCAACGTTGCAACCGGAGACTTCAACGGCGACGGCATTCTAGATATCGTCAGCACTAGCGACAACATCCCCGGCTCGGTGTCCGTGCTGCTCGGTACGGGCGACGGCACCTTCGCGGCACGCCCCATAATTTCTCGCGCCGGCTCATTCCCCAGTGCCGTGACAGTCGGCGACTTCAATCACGACGGCAAGTTGGATCTGGTGGCCGCCGTCGACATTTTTAATCTCGTAATATTGCTCGGCAATGGAGACGGCTCTTTTCAGCCACCGGTCTCCATTCTGCAATCCAACGGTAGCATCAGCTACCTCGAATCCCTCGACGTGAACGGGGACGGCAATCTGGACGTGCTGGTTTCCGACGGAGGGACTGGACAAGTCTTTATCCTGCCGGGCACGGGGAGCGGAACTTTCCTGTCTCCCATCGTGCTTAGCTACGGCGCATATTTCGTGACGGGCGATTTCAATGGAGACGGCAAAGTGGATCTCGCGGTGGCCGCGCAATTGTACGCGCCGAGATTCTCCATTCTGCTGGGAAACGGCGATGGAACGTTCCGGCCTGCGGTCCAGGTCTCCGGATTTGGGGCTCCGTTCGCAGCGGAAGACCTGAACCATGATGGAAAGCTGGATCTGGTTTTGAATTACAACGCGCAGCACTATTCGGTTCTGCTTGGCAACGGCGACGGGACTTTTCACGCGCCCATCCCCGTCACTTATCGGCCCTCCAGTGGATCCGAGGCGATCATCCCCTTGCTGGTGGATGTAAATCGGGACGGAAATCCGGATCTGATCGTCCGGCAACAGACACTTGGTTCGTCCGAGTGCTGCGCCCTGTACGTTCTGTTGGGCAACGGAGATGGCACCTTCGGCCAGGCACGGAGTTTCCAGGCCGGTCCCTACGTCTCGTTGGCCGCTAATAAACTCATGGTTACCGGCGACTTCAACGGCGATGGCAATCCAGACCTGGCCCTGGGGGGTAGTTGTGTATCCGTACTGCTGGGTGACGGGCGCGGTGGTTTCCACGAAGCGCTGCCGAGATTCTCCTATGGAAGCAGGAATCTGCCCCCACCTCGCGCGTCGGTTGCGGCCGCTGACTTCGACCGGGATGGCGCAATCGATGTGGCCGCGGTGAACCCTCTGACCAACCAGGTGGCGATCCTGCCGGGTAACGGCCGCGGGATCCTGGGAACAGCCCGGCAGTACCCGGCTGGCGCGGGGCCGGCGGCTGTGGCCGTGGCCGACTTCAACCTGGACGGCAAGCCGGATCTGGTGACGGCCAATACCGTGGGCAACGATGTAACCGTGATGCTTGGGGACGGCAACGGCGCATTCCAGGCGCCCATGCACGCCGCCGCCGGGACAGCGCCTGTCGCTATCGTCGTAGCCGACTTCAATCGCGATGGCCGGCCTGATGTGGCGGTGGCCGGCTCCGGTTCCGGCGACGTGACCATCCTGCTCGGACGCGGGGATGGCACATTCGGGAATTCGTATAACGTGGGAGTGGGCGACGGTCCAAACGCCATTGCCGTTGGCGATCTGAATGGCGATGGCAAGCTCGACCTGGCGGTGACTAACCTCACGTCGCAAACCGTATCGATCCTGCTCGGTAACGGCGATGGTACATTCCAGAACGCGGGCAGTATTGCGATAAACTCCGCGCCGTCTTCGATCGCGATTGCCGATTTCAACGAGGACGGCAAACCGGATTTGGCTGTGGCGGCGGCAAATGCCGTGTGGGTCGCGCAAGGTAACGGGGATGGCACGTTCCGGCCCTGGGTCCAGTGGAACGTCGCCTTGGGTCCCGCAGGGCTTGTGGTTGCGGATTTCAACCGTGACGGCCACCCGGATCTCATCACGGCTAATACCACCACCAACGATATTTCGGTGCTGCTCGGAAATGGAGACGGTACGTTTCGCCCGGCGCTTAACCTGGGCGCCGACTACTTCGCCACGGCGCTGGCGGTGGCCGACTTCAACAGCGACGGCAAGCCCGACTTAGTTGTAGCCAATCCGGGGGATGGCCGCGTGACCATGATGCTCAACCGAATCGTGCTGGGTAACTGAAACATCCGAGACGCAACCGTCAGGGCGCGGTTCCTACCACCATTATCGGCGGCTTGTTCGGGAACGGGGAATCGCGCGGGATCAAACGGACGTTATCCTCGGTGAGTTGCCAAGCGTGTAGGTTGAATGTATTTGCCGGATCGAGTATTACGCCGCCTCTAGACCCACTCGGGGGCGCTTTTTTATGGTAAGAACATACCTGATTCAGGCGTCAAGCCCTCTGTACGATTAAGTAGCGGCAGGCCTGAAGGGGAGGTCTACGGTTCGAGTTTTGCGGGAACTCCTAGAAAATCGCGCGACATGATGTCTGTCAGTCTAGGCATCGCACCGTGCTTTGAAATCCAGGCGTTGACCGGGGCGGCGAGCATTGCAATGCCGCCCTTCGGAATAGGGATTGTCGCGTGCGGCGGCTTAATGTCCGGTCGGAGAATTTCGCAAAGCGGCTCGAAACCTTCCGGAAGCTTCGTGGAGTTCCATTTGGCGGGAGGCCCAGGAGATTGCGTCGGCGGCTTGAAGCGCGGGTATGTGGTCATCTGTGTCCGTCGCCAAGGCTCCCGTGTGCCTAAATCCGCCGCGGGCCTGTTCGAACCGCACCATCACTGCATGGGCCTGATTCAACTGATCCTGATAGCCGAAGCCGCGATCAATCAAGTAGGCAGTCCTAAAAGGCCCCGTCTTTAACCTCTCGGATACGCCTTGAATTGTAATAGTGATTGCAAAAAACGCAAAGGCGTAGGGGCCCATCAAATTTCTGCGTACATCTTCGGAGAGCTCGTTATAGAAGTCGGTTTGCGAAACGGCCACAGAAAGGCTATAGAGTTTATGCTCGTTTATGAGCTTGGCAACGTCCAGGAATAGGTGCCTCTTGAACTCTGGATACAACCCTGCATGCTTGCCAGTGCCGACAAAATCAACCATATGTAGCGGCTGCTGCAAGCTGTATCCAGCGAACTGATTTCGCTCATACATTTTGGCCCATCGCTTCGAGAACGCCTTGAAATCTGCGCGGGACATCACGGGG
>JBEKIM010000521.1:0-4498 GCA_050011755.1 Bryobacteraceae bacterium
TGGCAGCCATCGGCGACTCCGCACCCGACGTGGAAATGCTGCGCGCCGCGGATATTGCGTATGCGCCGGCAAACGCCTCAAAGGAAGTCCGCGAATTGATCGCGCGAGGTCTGTGCCGCCGAACCAGTCGTCCCCTTCAGGCCGGCCTTTTGGAAGCCGCCATGGAGTTATGCCTCGCCGCGGGCCACCGTTCGGATGACAGCGCTGCAACTGGCGCCGAGGAGCCCGGGTCCCTGCTGGATGAGCTACTGCAAGTGGTGGACCGGCATCCAGCCGGCCGGATCCTGAGCGCGCTGCGCCGGCGGGGACTCTAGATGACTACGCCGTCCATTTGCGAGGAATCGGTGGCAGCGCCATCCGAGGTCCGCGGAACCCTCAGCAGTACATGGATCTCGACCCCGGTGGAACTCGCCCGGCTTGGCGCGGAATGGGACGCCCTGTTCCAGCGTGTGAACAGGGAAAACATTTTCCTGAGCCACGGCTGGATGGCGACGTGGTGGAAGCACTTCGGCAAGGGTCAACTGGCGGTGATTGCCGTACGCGATGCGGCGGGCCGGCTGGTTGCGGTCGCGCCGTTCTATATTTCCCGTTCAACCGTCGCCCTGGGTGCGCGCCGTCTCGGCTTCCTGGCGGACGCGCGCGTCGGATCGGACTATCTGGATATTCTAGCCGATGCTTCCTGGGGAGCTGTGGCCGTGGGAGAGATCGCCCGGGTGCTGTTTGCACGCCACCGTCTGTGGGATTATATCGAGCTGTGCGACACGGCGGATTCGCCTTGGATGGCCGTCCTACTGGCCGAGTTGGCCAGCCGCGGCATGCGCGCCGTCGAGACCACCCGCCGGATCTGCCGCTATATCCCGCTGCCAGCCACATTCGAGAAATATCTGGCCGGTCTGGGCACCAGCTTACGAGCCAATTACCGCCGCCGCTGGCGCCAGCTTGAGCGCGAACATCAGGCGGAGTGCCTGGCATTTTCGAGCGCCGCCGAACTGGAGCGGCACTTTCCTTCCCTGCTCGCACTGCACCGCATGCGATTCGAACAGCGCGCGGCGGACAGCGCATTTCTGGCGCCGCATGTACCCGAGTTTCACGCCGAAGCGATGCGGATCCTGGCGCATCAGGGATTCGCCAGACTATTCCTGCTGAAGGCCGGCGGCGAAAACGTGGCGGCTCTCTACGGCTTCTCCGTCGGACGCACCTTTCAGTTCTATCAATGCGGGATGCATCCGGGCTGGGTGCGTTACGGGCTCGGCCAGGTCCTGATCGGCAACGCCATCGGGCACGCCATCGGCGCGGGGCATGCGACTTTCGATTTCCTGCGCGGCGACGAATCCTACAAGACGCAGTGGGCCGATCAGGCGCGCGAGAACGTCACGCGGCGCTTCTTCGACGCGCGGCCGTCGAGCGTCGTAGCGCGGTGGGGTCTACAGGTGACCGCGGCCGCGCGGAGAGCCGCCCGCACATGTGTGGGGCGGGCTCGCAGCCTGCGCGGGCCGCGCAGGCCCGCTGCGTAGCACTCCCTTGCTTTTGCCGGTAATTACTGGGAAACTCAGCGCATGATCCGGTCACTCGCCGAATACTATCATTGGGAGGAAACCGGCAGGGGCATTCGGATCTACATGCATGCCGCTATGGTCGACCGCATGCAAGCGGAAGTCTCACGCGGAGCGGCGTCCGGCCCGGACCACGGCAAGGAAACAGGCGGGATTCTGCTAGGCCGCGTGGAAGGCGGCCGCGGCAAGACCAGCCTCTTCATCGACGATTTCGTCGCGGTCGCCAGCGCTCACCGCGACGGTCCCCAATACAACCTGTCCGGCGAGGAGACCGTCCAACTGGAGGCCGCGCTGCTGCGGGCCGCCCTCGCGGAATGCGAATCGCCGGCCGGGCCCTCCGTCCTGGGTTATTACCGCAGCCACATCAGGGAGGGCCTCGCACTATCGCCCGCAGACCTGCTGCTGATCGACAGCTACTTCCAGGCCCCAGATAGCGTGTTTTTGCTCGTCAAGGCGGTGGCCAATACCAAAGCCTGCACCGCTGGTTTCTTCTTCTGGGAAGATGGCCGCATCCAATCCGAATTCAGTTCCCTGGAAGTCGCTCTGGGCCGGACCGGCGATCTGCCCGGCCTGGCCGAACCCTCGAACCTGGACTTCGCTGACGACTTGCCAAGCGATCTCACGCAACTGTTCGCCGAGGCCGCCTCGCCCGAGCCTCCGGAAGCTGTTCCTCCCGAGCCTGCAAGATCCCCCGCGCAGCCCGCGGCGATCCCGGCATCCGCGCCGAAACCTCCCGTGCAGCCGCTCGCACGCGTGGCAGAGGCTGCTGCGCCCGCGCCACCCTCCGGCACGCCCCGGATCTGGCCGGCCCATCTCCTCAGGGCCGCCACCATTGTGCTCGCCGCCGCCGCGCTGGTCATATCGGTGGTGACCTACCTGGGGGCGCCCCGGCCTCCGCGCACAGAGACCACCGCCTCAGCGGGCACTGCATCGATGCTCGGATTGCAGATCGAGCGCAACGCTCCCGATCTCTTGCTCACCTGGAACCGGAACTCCGCCGAAATCGTCACCGCGCGGCGCGCCACCCTGAACATCCGTGACGGCAGAGTCCAGAAAATCATCGATCTGGACAAAGCCCAACTCGCGGACGGCAGCTTCCTCTACACACCGGCTACCGATGACATTCAGTTCCGGCTGGAGGTTTACGGGGCTGACGACGGCAGTGTTTCGCAGTCCCTCCGGGTGGTGGTGCCGAACCGCGCCGCGGAGCGGGACTCCAGAGTACCGCCCGCCCGCTAACCGTAGAACCCATTGGGGCACGCTGGGCCGGAGGCTTGTTTGCAAAACTAAAGTCATGGCGGATCTATGGACGCGCGGCGGTCTTTCCTGGCGGGAATTGATTAAGCGAACGGCGCGGGAGTCGTGGGAAGACGAGGTCTTCGGCCAAGCCGCGCGCCTGGCCTTTTACCACTTCCTGGCGCTGTTCCCCGCCCTGCTTCTGGCCGCCATGATCCTCGCCCGGTTCTCGGGAGCGGGTTCCAATATGCTGCAAACGTTGCAGTCCTCGCTCGCGACGGTTCTGCCGCCCCCTGTCTCGGAAATGGTAACCAGCTTTTTCGGTGGGATCGGCGGCCGCGTGGCACGACACAGCTTATGGTTCGCCACCTTTGGATCGTTGTGGGCCGCCGTCAATGGCACCTGGGCGGTAATGTCGGGGCTCAACGCCGCGTACGAGGTGGAAGAACGGCGAAGCGTGTGGCGGGTCACCCTCACTGCCGCGGGTTTGACCCTCGCGCTTGCCGGGCTCGGCTTGAGTTCCCTGATACTTCTTTTTTACAGCCGGAGTGTGGGGGCCGCGATCGTGAAATGGGCCGGCTTACCGGGCAGCGTTCCCATCCTCTGGCAGATCGTGCACTGGCCCATTCTCGCCGCGATGTTGCTCATCGCCTTCGCCCTGCTATACCGATTCGGTCCAAATGTCTCCGATCGGGAAATGCGTTGGGGCACCCCGGGCGCGGTCGTCGCGATGATCCTGTGGCTGTGCGCGAGCGGGCTCTTCCGCGGTTATATCGCATACGAGGGATCCAATTACGACGAGGTGTACGGCGCCGCGGGGGCTCTAGCCATCCTACTCCTGTGGTTATACTTCACCGGCGCGGCCATTCTCATCGGCGGCGAAGTGAATTCCGAGATCGAGAATGCGGCGGCGCAGCACGGCCATCCGGACGCGGGACGTCCCGGGCAACACCGTCAGGGCGGCGTGTCCGTTTGAGGCTACCCCTTTCGAGGGATGGCCTTTAAGAATTGCTATAATTTGTGCAGCCGAAGGGACCATGATGGAAATCTTTGATAATTGGCGAGTTGGCCAGAATGCGTTGATCCATGCAAATCGATCGCCAGGAATTATCCGCTCACTATGCCTCGCTCTCCGATGAGGAGCTTTTGGAGCTCGACAGGGCGGACCTTACCGAAGTTGCGCAGAGGTTCTACGACTCGGAACTTGCGAAGCGGCACTTGACCCCGGAGGATGCCGAAACCCGAGTCGAGCCGCATGGCAGGGCCGCGCCGGTGGATGCGGCAGAGGGTGCCGATGAGGACGAGGACGGCGCCGCTGTAATTAACTTCGACGCCGGACCCGAACCCGATTGGCTCGAGGACGCCACTTGCGCCCGCTCCTACGCAGTGTTACCGGGAGGATCTGCCGCGGATGCCGGCGACGCTCACGACGCGTTGGTTGCCGCCGGGATTCCGTGTCATATCTCTGTTAAGACCTTCGATCCGGATGACCCGAAACCGCAATACTATTACTGCGTGATGGTGCCGGGCGCGCGTAACCTGGAAGCCGCCAGCGCGCTGGCTATGGCGATCGACAATCCGAAGGAGGAAGAAATGTGGAGAGCGCATTTCGAGGAACTTTCGGATGAGGAGTTGCGCGTGCTGAAATTCGACGCGATCTGTGCCGGGCTTCGGGACCGGCTTGCGCGTTTGAAGAGAGCTTATGACGA
>JBEKIM010000522.1:0-4494 GCA_050011755.1 Bryobacteraceae bacterium
AATCAGGACCGCCGGGTACGACCAGGGGACCGCTGACCACGCCCTGGAACGAGCGAATCTGGCCGGTGGCGCGCGCGGCATCCACTTCAACCGGCCGGAAGCCGGCGCCGGCGGATAGAAAGGCTAGCAGCAGATAGGGGAACATAGTTTTGTGGGGCGGGCAATCCTGCCCGCAACCGGCTTTCAGCCGGTTTCTTATTTTGGCTGCAGTCCCACCATCGAGACGACCACTCCCAATTCCCGCCGGTCGGCCGGAGTAGGCGGCATCGTCTTGTCCACCGAAAAATCGATGCGCGCCGTATCGTCCACCAGCAGGTTCGCGGGGACTTCGCGGCTGAACAAGAACTGGCCGGCTTGCGTGTAGGTTTCCGGAGGCAGCGGCGTGCCGTTTACATACGCGGTGAGCGTTATGGTTTTCAGCTTCGCCAGAGAGACATCCGGGATCGCGAATTTCAGTTGCAGCATGGCGCCTTTCGTGCCGGCGTTCTGCGGCGGGTGCAACAGGACCGAGAACCGGCCGGCGGTCCAACGCCAGGAATTCTGTTCAATGCCGTAGAATCCGCTCACCAATTGGGCAGCAGTACGGGAATCCGCCGTCGCGATCGTGCTGGCTAACGGAGGGGCCTCCTCGACGGTTCGGGCCGTCACCGGCTTATGCCGCTTGCAGCCTGCCGGTACCAGGGCCAGGCTTAAAACCAGAATCGCGGCGCCGATCGAAACTCGATGGGCGGGCCGAATCCGGCTCGAAAATGAAAGGGTCATTAGTCTCCGCTCTTCTCCACTTGTACCAGGCAGCTATAAAACGTGGGTCCGCCGCCTTTGTCAGTCAGGCGATCGGAGGTCAGCGCATTCACGCTGTGGCCATCCGGCGACATGTTGGCCCAGCGCACCGAGGGTACCGAGACCACGCCTTGGCGCACCACGCCATCCACTTCGGCGCGCAGAAGGCAGGAACCGCGTTCATTGTACACACGAACCTGATCGCCGGTGGCGATTCCACGCGCCGCCGCATCGCCCGAGTCCATGTAAAGCGTAGCGGTGGCAGCGTCGTTCTCCGGGCGGTTGCCGAACGTCGAATTCATGCTGTCGTCGTGTTTAGGAGAGATCATTTCGAGCGGGTAGCGCGCCCTGAGGCTTTCGTCTCCAAAACGGGATTCCACCGGCGGAGTATACGCGATCGATTCCGCGCGAAACTCGCACTTGCCGGAATGCGTACCGAATCCGCCGCCGGCGAAGGGCTGAAATGCGCCGCTGTCAGGCGCCACCCGCAGCCGCACGAAACGCTGGCGCTCCAATTCCTCCAGAGTGATGCCGCGCACGAAGGGGTGCTCGGAATCGAGCAGCGTACGGATCATGTCGTCTTCCGAATCCCGGAAACAGGGATCGTCGAAGCCCATACGGCCGGCCAGCGCCCGGAAAACTTCCACGTTGGACCGGGTCTCGCCCGGCGGCGGCAGGGCGGCCCGCGCCAATTGCAGGTAGTAGTGGCCGTAGGCGAGATAGAGGTCGGTGTGCTCCAGAAAGGTGGTCGCGGGCAGCAGAAAGTCGGCGTAGTCGGCCGTATCGTTCTGAAACTGTTCCAGCACCACGGTGAACAGGTCGCCGCGCCCCAGCCCGCGGCGTACGGCGTTCTGGTCCGGCGCGATGGCGGCGGGGTTGGAATTGTAGACTACCAGGGCTTTCACCGGCGGATCGGCGACGTCGTTCAGAGCGTGGCCCAGCAGCGACATGTTCAGGATGCGTGCTTCGCGGCCCAACGCACGCTGCTGCAGATCGGGCCGCTCCAAGCCCGCTCTATTCAGATGAAAAGCTTGCGACGTGGAGAGCTGCAAGCCTCCGCCGATCTCTTTCCACGAGCCGGTCAGCGCGGGCAACAGGGAGATCGTGCGCACGGCCATCGCGCCGCGCTCGCTGCGCTGCACGCCATAATTCAGGCGAATGGCCGCTGGTCGGGTTGTGGCGTACTCGCGCGCCAGGGCCACGATCTCGTCCTGGGCTATTCCGGTGAGGGCGGCGGAGCGTTCGGGCGGAAATTCTCCGGCACGCGCCGCGAGTTCGGCGAATCCGATGGTGTGCTGTGCGATGTACTCCGTGTCATACAAGTTCTCGCCGATGATGACGTGCATCATGCCGAGCGCCAACGCGGTGTCGCTGCCCGGATTGATGAAAAAATGCTTGTCCGCCGCGGCTCCCGTGCGATTGCGGCGGGGATCGATCGTGTAGAAGCGGGCGCCATTGCGGCGCGCCTCCACGATGAAAGGCCAAAGATGTACGTTGGTGCCGAGTACATTTGCGCCCCAGGCAACGATCAGCTTGGAGTGCCGGAATTGCTCCGGCTCCGTGCCGTAGCGGAAGCCCAAAGCGTCCATCAGGCCGGCCCCGCCCGCAGACGAACAGATGGTGCGGTCGAGCCGCGATGCGCCCAAGCGATGAAAAAAGCGCCGGTCCATGCCCGAGCCATTCAGCAATCCCATCGTGCCGGCATAGCTGTACGGCAAAATGGACTCCGGGCCAAATTCGGCGGCGATGGCTTTCAGGCGCGCGGCGATTTCGTCGAGGGCTTCATCCCACGAGACCCGCGCGAAGCGGCCTGCGCCCTTGACGCCGACGCGACGCATGGGATAGAGCAAACGTTCGGGGTGGTATTCGCGCTCCAGGTAGCGCGCGACTTTGCCGCAGAGGAATCCGCGGGTTACGGGGTGGGCCGGGTCGCCGCGAAGCCGGGTGGCTTTGCCGCCGTCGATGGTAACCAGTACGGCGCACGTATCCGGGCAATCCAAAGCGCAGACGGAATGGCGGATTTCAGGCACTTATTTGAGGATTATAGCAGGCACATCTCCTGCGATCAGGGGCGGCCCAGGTTCTCGTACCACTTCAGATTAGCGGTTGACGAGCCAATGCAGGCGATATCCGGGCGCCCGTCGCCGTTCAAGTCCGCGATGGCGCAGGCCGCGGCCGGCATGCTCGTGTCGAGCGGGACCCTGGTCCACTTGCCGCCTTGGGAGTCCTGCGCGTAGTACACGTTCACGCCTTTGCCGCGATAACCGGCGACCACTTCATCCCTGCCGTCACCGCCCAGATCGGCGGTGAGAATCGTGTGGCCATCGGCCAGCGAATCGTCGATTACCTGCCGTTGCCACACCCCGCCGATTTCCCGATAAATGGCGACCTCGTTCCCGTGCCAAGGCTCGATAGCGGCCAGAAACCGCCGCTCGCCCAACCGGCCGACGGCCACGTCGCTGGATCCGGATTTGGGCCACGGGCCGGGATCGCCGGCGGTGATTTCGGTGCGGCTCCAACGTCCGCCATCTCCCATCCGATAAAGGTGAATGCCGGTGAAGCCGGCGGTCAGGATACTGTCGCGCAGATCGCCATCCCACTTCACGATGTAGAGGCCGTGGACCACGCCCTCGTCCTGTTCCGAGATGGTTTCGCGTTTCCATTCGCCGGGCCGGTAGAATACCAGCGGGGTATGCGCGTGGTCCTCGGGCCGTTCAACATTGGCCGCGGTGAGCGGTTGGTTGACGACCACTCTTCTGCCGCTGCCATCGATATCCGCCCATCGCAGGCGGTGCGAAGCAGGCAGACGGTCGATCTCCCGGATCGTCCAAGGCTCGCGCGGGTCGCCATTGTGGCGAAGCACGGACACAATCCCGGCGCTGCTCTTCGCGTTCATGGAAAAGCCGGAAGCCAGCACGAGAGTAGGGATGCCACTGTCATCCATGTCCCAGGCGGCCACGTTGATCATACCGGAGAGATTTCGGGCGATGACGTGACGCTGCCAGCCGGGGTTTTCAAACCAGACCAACTCGGTCATGCCGCTCGCCAGCGCGACCAGATCCAGTTTGCCGTCGTGGTTCATGTCGACCGCGACCACCTGGTAGCCGCCAGTCAGGCCAGTCGAGACCGTGTGCTCCGCAAAACGCACGGGCGGCGCGGCGCAAAGCGCGCTGCAGATCAGAATGCAGGGGATGTACCGCACGCCCCAAGTATAGAATACGGGCGCGTGCCGGAGGATCTGTGACTGGCGGATGTCTAGGCTGCGTCCCGCTCCGCCAATTCCGTGTTTACCTTCGCTACCTTGACGCCTTTAGCGATGCCCAAGAAGCGCAGAATCTGGATTTGGATCCAGGACATATCGAACTCGTACCAGGCCAGACCGTGGCGCGCCGAAGTCGGATGTGCGTGGTGATTATTGTGCCAGCCCTCGCCGAAAGTGATCAGCGCAACCCACCAGGAGTTTCGGGAATCGTCACGCGTCTCGAACCGCCGCGACCCCCACATGTGCGTTGCCGAGTTCACCAGCCAGGTGGCGTGCAAGCCGACCACAACGCGCAGGCAGATACCCCACATCACCATCGACACGCCGCCGACCGCGAACAGCAATCCGGCCAGCAGCACGTTCGGCAGCCAATGATAGTTGTTCAGCCAGACATAAAAGCGGTGCTTGGCCAGATCGGGAGCGTACTTGGACATCAACCGGGTGTTGTTGTG
>JBEKIM010000523.1:0-4493 GCA_050011755.1 Bryobacteraceae bacterium
GTGCAAAGCGCCGTTCAGTCCATGCCCAGCGTGAAACTGCTTTCCTTCACTGTGGACCCCAAGCACGATTCGCCTGCCGCGCTGGCCGCCTACGCCATCCGCTACCATGCCGAGCCCGGCCGCTGGTTCTTCCTTACAGGCGATCAGCCGGCGCTCGAAACGCTCTGCCGCAACGGATTCAAGCTCGGAGACGTGGATGGCAGCCTGGTGCACAGCACACGCTTCGTCCTGGTCGACCGCAACCGCCGCGTGCGTGGTTTCTACAATACGTCGGAAGACGATGCCGCCGTGGCCAAGTTGCTCCACGATATCCGCACCCTCGTGGGGGCAGGCCACCCGTAGCGCACCGTTGAAAACCCAATTGGGGGGCGGGCAATCATGCCCGCAGCCGCCTTTCGGGCGGCTAAGCCGGCTGGAAAGCCGGCTGCGGCCAGGATTGGCCGCCCTCCAATTTGAGTTTTCATCACATTTGATGGCCCGCAGGGCCATCCTGACACGCTTCAGCGTGCCGGCGGGGCTCTTAAGTCCCGCTGTTTCATTACCGCCAAGAATCAACAAATAAGCCCCCACGCGGCGCCGTGTATCCCCGCCGGGCTCCTATACGTCCAACACTGCGGAAGGATAAATTCCATGATCCGCATCGGCCCGTTCATCGCCGCTTCTCTACTCGCGGGATCTCTAGTGGCGCGCGACGTCCCCAGTCCCGGAACGCCTGCCAGCGTCATCGTAACTGCCCAAGGCCAGAAAGACGCCGCCCCTCCGCAACTGACTGTGGATGATGTGCTGGTGTCTCAAAACAGGCAGCGCATGCAAGTTACCAGCGTGGAACCGCTGCATAGTCAAAACGGCCTGCAGCTCTGGCTGTTGATTGACGACGGCTCCAGCACCAGCCTGGGAACGCAATTGGGCGACCTCAAGAAATTCGTGCTCGCCCAGCCTGCCACCACGCAAATCGGCATCGGGTACCTGCGAAACGGTATGGTGCTGAAAGCTCAGCCCATGACGGCGGACCACCAACTGGCCGCCAAAGCGATAAGGCTTCCCATCGGAATGCCGGGCGTCTCGTCCAGCCCCTACCTGTCGCTCGTGGAACTGATTCACAAGTGGCCGGCCGGCACCGCGGCGCGTGAAGTGCTAATGGTGTCCAGCGGCATCGATCCCGACTACGGCGTTGGCCCCGAAAATCCTTACCTGCTGGAGGCCATTCACGCCGCGCAACGCTCCGAAATCCCGGTATATTCGATCTACTATTCAGGCGCGGGCGCCGCGGCGCACGCCTACCGGCAGCTCTTTTGGGGGCAGAACTATCTCGCGCAGCTTAGCGACGACACCGGCGGCGAACTCTATTGGCTCGGCACCATCAATCCCGTGTCGATGGCGCCCTATCTGGACGATCTGAGCCGCCGCTTGAACGGACAGTATCTGGTGACTTTTCTGGCCAAACCCGAAAGCAAATCGGGACTCCAGGATGTCAAAGTCACTACCGAACTTCCGCACATCAAGCTGACGGCTCCATCGAGAGTGTATGTGCCCGCTGCCCAGTAAGCGCTGCGGTTCTATCCCAGCCGGATGAGGCTGAGTTCCAGCACATTCGGATTGCCCGACTGAATCCGCTCCAGCAGGTCTGGCGCGGGCTGTGTCTCCAGGTTGATGCGGGCGACGGCCGCCTGTGCGCCGTCGAAGACGATATTCTCCATCTCCTGGACATTGATGCGAGCCGCGCTGATCAGGTCCAGCACGCTGGCCAGCACGCCCGGGCGATCCAGGTGCCGCACCACCAGCGCGCACGTGGCGGGCGTGGCTTTGGCGATATTTACGACGTTCGGCACCTTTCCGGTTTCCTGAAAGATCCTGACGATGCGAACGGTTTCCGCGGCAATGGCCTCCTGCGCCTGGTCCGTGGATGCGCCGATGTGATGCGTGCCAATCACCCCTGGCAGCTTCACGATGTCGTCGCCGAACTCGCCCGCGCCGCCGGATGGCTCGTTGGCGAATACATCCAGCCCCGCGCGTACGCCATTGCTGCGCACGGCCCAGCTTAACGCCACCTGGTCCACCACTTCCGCCCGCGAGGTGTTGATGAAGCACGCGCCCGGACGCATGGCTTCGAAGAACGTCGCGTCGATCAGGCCGCGCGTTTGAGGATTCGCCGCCACGTGTACGCTCACGATATCCGCCGCCTTGGCCACATCGATGGGCGAATCCTGGTACTGGACGCCGAGTTCCCCGGCTTGCTCCGGAGTCAGGCTCCGGCTCCAGGCGGCCACGGGCATGCCGAAAGCCTTGGCGCGCGGAATCATCTCGCGTCCGATGCGGCCCAGTCCGATCAGCCCCAGGGTGCGGCCCAGCAATCCACGCGCATTGGAAAACTCCGCCTTATTCCAGTGGCCCTGCCGCAATGCGGCTACGTTGTCGGCGATCCGGCGGTCCAGCGCCAGGATCAGCGCGAACGCCAGTTCCGCCACCGCCACGGAATTCTTTCCGGGACAATTTGAAACGTAGATGCCGCGCCGCGAGGCGGCCGCCACATCGATGGTGTTGTAACCCGCGCCGGCCCGCACCACCAGTTTTAAAGGGCCCGCTGCGAGAATAGCCTCGGTCACTTTCGTCGACCGGACCACCAGGACGTCGGGACGCAACCGTCCGACGGCTTCCGCCAATGCGTCATCTTTCAGGCCGGGCTGATAACTGACCTCGCAACCAGCCGCCTTGAGGCCGTCCTGACCGGACAGCTCGAATTTGTCTGCTATGAGAACGTGCATACGTGGCACCATCAAGATGATATCGCGGCGCAAGACCCGCCGCCGCACCCCCGTGTGACTGCATCCCCGCCCGCTTTCTCTACCCGCCCTGTGCTACAGTGAGGAATTCTTAAGGCCTATCTTCTAGATGTCCGAACAGATCCTTCTGCAAGGGAAAATCCTGGGCATAGAAGAGTTCCTTCTGTCCCCGCCCGGCGGAGCGGTGCCCCCACGGTCGAACGGCGAGGAACTCCTCGCCGGGCGTTCTCAATGGATCACGCTGCTCTGTGAGGTCCTGCCGCGGGCCCTGCTCGCCGAGTTTGGACTGGCGCGTATCCTCCTTGGTTCGAGCGGCGGCGGCCAGTTCCTGCTGGTCCTGCCCGGCGAATCGCGGGGTGCGGCGGAGGAATTCCTGGCCGGCGCGGCGCGGCAGCTTGGAGAGCTGAGCGGCGGTTATCTTTCATTGCTCTGGAGCGTCACCGAAAACCTCGGCGATTGGACCGTAGTGCGCAAACGGCTGAACGAAGAATTGCAGCATAAGCGGGCTACGCCGCTCGCGGCCGCCGGCCCTAACGCGTTCCAGCCTTTCTCCATGGCCGTGCCGGCCGACGTGGACGCTTATTTCTCGAAGGAACTCGGATTGAGCGTGCGCGAGGCGGCTGCGATCGGCTGGTCGCCGGAGACGCCCGCCATGGTGCACCCCGGCGCCGGAAAACATACCTGGAGCCTGACCACCAATCTGTCGCTCGAAGGCATCACGCTGGCGCGCCACGCCGCTCCGAGCGAGGACGGCCGCTCGGCCGCTACCGTAGCCACGCTCGCGCGGCGGGCGCAGGGCCGCTCGCTGTGGGGCGTGCTGCGCGGCGATGTAGATAGCTTCGGCGTGCGCTTGCGGCGGCTGACCACCATCGAAGAACATGTGCAGCTTTCCGTACTCTATAAGCAGTTCTTCGCCGGCGAACTGGAAGTGCTTTGCTCCATGCCGGAATTCTGGCGCAAGGTCACCATCCTCTATTCCGGCGGCGACGATTTCGCGGTATATGGAAGCTGGGACGCCTTGCTCCTGCTGGCGCGCGAAGTCCAGCGCCTCTTCCATCGCTTCACCGAAGAGAATCTGAAGGATTTCCCCGGCCCCGAAGGCAAGACGATTTCCATGGCCGTGGCGCTGGCGCCGGAGATGCACTATCCCATCACCGCCGTGTATGAGGATGCCGGGCGCAACCTGGACCTGGCCAAGGCCGCGGATAAAGACTGTATCTACGTGCTTGGCCGTGTGCTCGAATGGAAGCAATTGTCCGACGCCGCCGATTTGAAAGACACCGTAGTGAAACTGGCCGGCGATTACCGGCTGTCGCGTCAACTCCTCATGGGGTTGCGCAGCTTCTACCAGAAGCAGGCCTACGGAGACGGCGCCGAGGGCGATAGCGCGACACGAACCTGGCGTTTTCAGCGCCGCCTGACTCGTATTCTGAGCGGCACGCGGGACCGCGAATTCCAGAAACTGCGGA
This sequence comes from Bryobacteraceae bacterium, assembly GCA_050011755.1. Classification (GTDB taxonomy): domain Bacteria; phylum Acidobacteriota; class Terriglobia; order Bryobacterales; family Bryobacteraceae; genus Bog-159. Next base: position 4,250 of record JBEKIM010000523.1, read on the forward strand.
CGCATTTGACGAACGAAATCGTGGGACGCAAGTCGGCTGAAGTGAAACTGCGTCCCGCCGGATTGGTAGCCCTGGAATGGGCCAGATTGACGACCGAGGTTTAGAGCATGCCAGAACAAGAGCAGAGAAGGGAAAACCGTCCGCCGCGCGAGGGTGGCGGCCGTGGGCCCGGCGAAGGCGGACGCGGTCCGGATCGCGGCGATCGGCGGGATGACCGCCGCGGCGATCGCGGCGACCGGGGTGA
>JBEKIM010000524.1:0-4489 GCA_050011755.1 Bryobacteraceae bacterium
GGTACCCGTGCCCGGCGTGATGCTCGTCGCCGCGCCGTTTTCCAGGGTCAAAAAGCCTTCCACGCTGTTGAGCTTGTACAACCCGTTGTTGGCGCCGGCGTTGAAGGCGCCCGCCACGCTCAAATGGGAACCTGCCACCACATCCGTGATCCCGTCGGGCTCGTTGGTCATGGTCAGCGTCGTCCCGCTTCCGATGCTGACTTCACCGCTACTGCTGAACGTGCCAGTAGTCAGGTTGCTCCCCGCATTGCTCAGGCTGAGCTCGCCGTTCGTATTGATGGTGAATCCGCCCGTGATCGTGAGAGTCTGCCCGGTGGAACTGGTGAGTGAGGCCGAACCTCCGGCGGCGCCTCCCAAGGCCAGGGAGGCGATCGCGGCACTAACGTCAAGGTAGACACTGTCTTGGCCGCCCGAATTGATGGTGACGTTATAGGTATTGGCGCCGTTGTTGGGAACTCCGTTGGGCGTCCAGTTGGTCGCCGTGCCCCAGTCGCCGCCGCCGCCGGCCCAGGAGACGTTCACCAGACTCAAAGGCAAGGCGTTTAGTGCTGCCAGGTGCGGTCCGCCCATAACTTGGCCGACCAGCCAGCTATGGGCGGGGGCTGCGAGCCTTGGGCGGCTGCCGAACCCAAGGAGATTGCGGGAGTCGGCCGCGCTTGAGTTAAGAGGCGAGCGCCGTGCGATGCTCCATTTGGGCCAGTTGTGCCGGAACCCTAAATCGGCGGCTGGCGCGTTGTCGAAAATCGCCACACCCATCGACACGGCTGGTAGCCGCCTGAAAGGTTCAGTACTACTGGGGCTGTCGGCGGTCTGCGCCCTGCCCATCCCCGCAACAGCCGGAGAAAGCAGCAATGCAAGAGTGCGCGCTACATGATCGTGTCTCATATTTACCTCTTCTGTGCTCGACTTCTGTGCTCGACCTCAACTTCCACAACGTCCCGCAGCCATCGTTGCCGCGGGCAAACGCGCATTCGCCCTGTGTTCTTCAATAGCACCCCGCTCACGGAAGTGTGTAGACTGTGAGGGTGTCGGGCGTAATAGATCACGGGGCGCCTCCTTCAGGCTCGTTTCTAGGATAGTGGCCCCATGCACAGGCTGGCGGTCTTTAGGCTTGCATGAATTTTTCTAGAGTTTTTGTGAGTGCGCCTATGTCCTTGCAAGTAAAGAACCTGCTTGGGATGTGCCGGGGCTTGCGCCCGCAGGGGGAGTCGCGAGTCATTTCCGTAACTTCCCAAGTTGACCGGGCGTTCATTTTTTCCTCTGCCCAGGATTTCCGTTTCAGAACCGGTTGCAGCGAGTATACAATCCGCCGAAGCGAAGACCGAGCCCGCGTTGACGCCGCCACCAGCGGTTGTCCCGTGGAGGTACCCGTTGGTAGCCTGGACCAGCGCCGCTGCGGGATAGCGGCCGCTCCCGTCCTCCAGGCCGAAGCTGTAAAGCGTTTAAGCGAGTCGCCTGGCGTGATTTTGAAGACCGTGCCAAGGCCGACGAAACCAGCGCCAGGGGATCCGCCATAATCCGTTGTCCCGTAAAGGTTCCCATTCGTGGCCTGCACCAGCCCCGCTGGGAGCATATCGCCATCAGAGCAAACATTCTCTATTTTTTCTTCCAGGCAAAAGCTGTGGAGCGAGGTCAGGGTGCCGCCCGGGGTGATCATGAAGATGGTTCCACAGCCGTTTCCCGAGCAATATGGGCTGGTTCCGCCACTGAGGGTTGTCCCGTACAAGTTCCCATTGAAGGCCTGCACCAGCGGCGCCACGGGGTTGGCGCCGTTCGTCCTGTCAAAGCTGGCCAGTGTGGTGAAAGTCTTCGCTTCGGCCGATCGGGTCGAAATGAACCCCGGCAGCAGCATGTTCGCGAACGCCAGCGCGGCGCCGGCCGCTGGCAGACGCATCGTCGAAATCGTTCCCATAGGTTGCAGTGCGTTCTTCATAATCGAACCCTCCGGCAAACTGAGTTGTGCAGGCACACGCTTCGGCACGAAGGGCGCGAGTTACGTGGGTGTAGACTGTTAGAGTGCCCAGCGCAACCGCTCCCGTGCGTCACCCTCCCGCTCGTACTATGCTGCCTTGCGTCCCTTACGATCCAAACTCAGCCCCTACCTGGTAACGCGGGAAAGGAGGGTCGAAATGGCAACCAAGGGGAGAGAAAGTTGAATAAAATAAAAGAGCCACGCTCGCAGGAAAACAGCCACCGGGGCTAGGCTTTTGCTTGTCCAAGGTGTAAGGTATTGAATTACGGATAGTTAGATGGCTCAGCCTTCGACCCACGAGGTCACTCAGCTGCTCAAGGCCTGGACCACGGGAGACGAACAGGCTCTGGAAAAGCTCACCCCTTTGGTGTACGAACAATTGCACCGAGTGGCGCAACGCTGCATGGCGGGTGAACGATCCGGCCACACTCTGCAAACGACTGCTCTTGTCAATGAAGTCTATCTACAACTGGTGGACTGCGGACAAATCAATTGGCAGGATCGGGCGCATTTTTTTGCCGTGTCCGCGCAGCTGATGCGGCGCATTCTGATCGATTTTGCTCGTTCTCGGGGTTACCAGAAAAGAGGCGGCGGTGCGCCTCACTTGTCCTTGGACGAGGCGGCGTCGGTGTGCAACGAACCCGATACGAACCTGGTGGCCCTGGACGATGCGTTGAAGGCGTTGGCCGCCCTAGACGAGAGGAAGAGCAAGGTTGTAGAACTGCGATTCTTCGGCGGATTGAGCATCGAAGAGACCGCCGAAGTATTGCGAGTTTCGGTCGAAACCGTGGTGCGGGATTGGAGGCTGGCAAAGGTTTGGCTCCTGCGGGAGTTGAGCGAGGCGAACTAAACGTGGAACCTGAACTCTGGCGTCGAGTCGAAGATTTGTATCACCGTGCCTTGGAGCTGGACGAGAGCCGCCGCTCCGAGTTCCTCGAATACTCATGCCGGGACGACGAAGCACTTCGGCGCGAGGTGGAGTCGCTGCTGGCTCACGAGAAAGCAGCCGAACATTTCATCGAGTCACCCGCGCTGGAGGTTATGGGCAAACTGGTTGCCAACGAGCCTGTGATCCCAGGGGGCGGAGCGAAACTGATTGGCACTACAGTTACCCATTATCGCATTGTCGAGAAGCTCGGCGGCGGAGGCATGGGGGTCGTCTACAAGGCCGAGGACACCTCGCTCGGCCGATTTGTCGCGCTCAAGTTTCTTCCTGAAAACGTAGCCCAGGACGCGCAGGCGCTGGAGCGTTTCCGGCGCGAGGCGCGTGCGGCATCTGCCCTGAACCATCCAAACATCTGCACCATCTACGAAATCGGTGAGCAAGATGGCAAACGCTTCATCGCGATGGAATTCTTGGATGGCCTGACCCTGAAGCACCGCATTGCTGGCAGACCGCTGGAGACCGAAACCGTGCTGTCGCTGGGAATCGAGATCGCAGACGCGCTCGATGCCGCACATTCCGAAGGGATTGTCCACCGCGACATCAAACCCGCCAACATTTTTGTCACCAAGCGCGGGCACGCCAAGATTCTCGACTTTGGGCTGGCGAAGCTCGCCCCCGCGACCAGTTCGCCAGGCAAAATTGGGGCAGCCAACAGCATGACAGACAAGATCGACGAACAACATCTCACCAGCCCCGGTTCTACGCTTGGCACCGTAGCTTACATGTCGCCGGAGCAAGTCCGCGCCAAGGAATTGGACGCTCGAACAGATTTGTTCTCATTCGGAGCGGTGCTTTATGAGATGGCGACAGGCACGTTGCCGTTCCGTGGTGAAAGCACAGGATTGATTTTCAAAGCCATTCTGGATGCGAATCCACCGCCAGCGCTGCGGCTCAATCCCGATCTGTCCCCCAAGCTGGAGGACATCATCAACCGGGCACTGGAGAAGGATCGAAATCTACGCTACCAGCACGCCTCAGATATGAGAGCTGAATTGCAACGGCTGAAACGGGACACGGACTCCGGCAAGTCGGCGGTGGCCGTTGACAAAGCTCGTGCGGTTCCGGCTGCGAAGCTCTGGAAGATTGCAGTTCCTGTCTTGGCGATGGCCTTGCTCGCAGCAGGCGGACTTTACTATCATTCGCATCAACGCCAGCGCCTGACCGATCAGGACATGGTTGTTCTCGCCGATTTTGCCAACAGCACGGGCGATCCGGTATTCGACGACACGCTGAAGACGGCGCTCAACGTTTCCCTGCGGCAATCGCCTTTCCTCAATGTGCTCTCCGACAGCGAAGTCGCCAAGACCTTGCGACTGATGACCCGTCCGCCCAGCACGAAACTCACGCCCGAGGTGACCCGCGAGCTTTGCCAGCGGGCGGGCAGCAAAGCCTACCTAGCCGGCTCAATTGGCAGTCTGGGCAACGAATATGTGCTGGAGTTGAAGGCGGTGAATTGTCAGAGCGGAGACATGCTGGCGCAGAAGCAGGTGATGGCGGCGTCGAAGGAAAAGGTGCTGGACGCGCTGGGCGAGGCAGCGTCTCAACTGCGCGGCGAGCTGGGCGAATCGCTG
>JBEKIM010000525.1:0-4461 GCA_050011755.1 Bryobacteraceae bacterium
GGCACGGTTACGTCCGCTACCAGAACCACGAATACAAACTAACTAAGTCTGGCTCCGGCAATCAACGGCGCAAGCCCGAGTCCGTAAGTGGCGACGCTCTTGATGTTGATTCGCGATTAAGACTCACAACCAGGATGCGCGCGGATACTATATTCTGGCCCGAATTCACTATCTGGCCTTCGCGCTCAACACCGAGACGCTCAATTATTACCAAATCGGAGAATTGAGTGAGCCGGTCGGTGATTTCAGCGCGGACGGCGCGGCGGCATCGAACTTCAAAGGCGTCATGTCCGATGCGGAGAGAGCGGTTCATCTGCCTGAAGCGCTTCGGCAGGCAAAAAAGGCGGCCGAACTCGATCCCGAAAACGGTCTTTATCAACTCGGGCTGGCACGCGTGTATGAGGTTGGGCAACTTGCTCAGAACCGTGCGGACTGGCGGGAGAATGCCATCCATTACTACTTCGCCGCTTACCAATTGTCGATTGAGGCTGACCAAAAGCTAAGAGCGCAGCCATTGTCCGGTTTCGCATTTCTTGTCAGCTACGAAGCGGGAAACTCATACTCTCGCTTAGTGAAGCAGCGCGGCATGAAGGGCTCTGAGCCGGCCAACGTGGATCTCATCAAGAAGAGGATTGCAACGCTCGAAAAGCTCCCGCGCGGACCGATTCCCTAAGGTCGCGAATGCGCGGCCGCGCCGCGGTTTGGGCGAATGCCATCGACAGCGCCAACCCCGCGGCGGACACAGCCCCGATCCACCGCGCCTTCATTTCTCGAGTCCCCGCCCCAACCTGAAGCAGGCCATCTCGCTCGCATTGCGGACCAGCAGCAGCCCATTGTCGATGGCCGGAATGTTCCAGGTGCGCCCTTCGATTGCCGGAAACCGTGCCAGTTCCTGGTGCCCTTGCGGCGTCGCGCGAACCAGCGCCAATTCGCCCCGCTCGGTCACCACTACGAGGTATCCACCGGCCAACAGCAACTGCCCATAGCCATAGCGCCCGCCCTTCCACTTCAACTCGCCGGTCTTCGCGTCGAGGCACGCCAAAATCGTATCGTCTAAGCCGTAGATGTAGCCCTGATACAGAACCGACGAGTTGAACTTATTCTTCATGCGGTTATTCTGCCATACCGCGCGCGCCGTATACGTCTCTCCCGTCTTGGAGATTTCGAGCAGCGCGGCGCCCGGACCCTGCGCGGATGAGAGCAGCACGCTGGCCCCGTCCACCACTACAGGCTGCGAGCAGTTCATGCCCATCTGACCGGGGAACGCGTACTCCCAGAGCAGACTGCCGTTCTCCGGTGCCAAGCCGGCCGCGCGTTGCGCGCTCTCCCACACGATCTGGCGGCGTCCCGCCAACGTCGTCAGGATCGGCGAAGTGTATCCGGCCCGGTCGTCCAGCGCGTGCCAGACCGGCGCGCCGCTCAGCCGGTCATAAGCCACGATGCTTTTCCCCGGCGACCCGCCAGGCGTCACCACCACCATGCCATCCACGATCAAGGGCGACCCCGCCATCCCCCATTCCTGATTCCGCGCGCCATTATCCGTCAGGATATTCTTCGACCATCTTGGCTGTCCTGTCTTCGCGGTAAGGCAATATAAATCGCCCTGCGCGCCTAGCGAATAAAGCAGCCCGTCATGATATACCGGCGTCGCTCGCGGCCCCGCGCCTCCCATGATTTCGTCGAATAGCGCCGGGTAAGTGAACGCCCACAATTCCCGCCCGGTTTCCACGTCGTACGCCGTGATGGCTTCATGGTCGCGGCGCTGTTCAATAGTGTAAGCGCGCCCTTCCGCCACCGTGAACGACGCATAGCCGCCGCCGATCGGCTGCTTCCACAGCAAAGGCAGCCCGGATGCCGGCCATGCCGGATCGATTTCCGTCTCGGCATAGGCGCCCGCGCGGTTCGGGCCGCGGAAGTCGGTCCAATAAGCAACCGGCAGCTGCTCGATTTGGACTTTCTCGTGATCACTGTCCGCAGCCCGTGGCGCACGCTTCAGGGTGCTGCGGCGGACTTCAGTCCGCCGTTGGACCGCCGCGGCCGGCGCCGCGGACTCGGCACGCTGCCGGGCGCGGCTAGCCTCCAATCGTGCGTCGCGCTGCGCGCGGGTCTCGAAGGAGATCCCGTTCACCTTCAATGCGCCGTTCCATTCCAGGCGCATGCCATAAACTGCAAACAACTCGACAATCGCTACCACGCAAATCCCCAGCGTGCCCGCGATGCGCGCCACCGGACGCACACCCGGCCGCATCCACCAGAGCGCCAGCCCCAGCGGCGGAAACACCAGGATCCCGGCCCACAATGCCCAACGGCTGCGCAGCATATGCCTCCGAGTTCACAGTAGCATGCTCCCCGGCGTGAGACGGATCTTCTCCCCGCCGCGGCAGGACCGGTAAATCGCGTCCACGATCTCCAGCGCCTGGTATCCATCCTCGCCGGAAACCAACGGTTCGCGCCCGGTGCGGATAGCGTCGCCGAAGTCCAGAAACTGCCGCTCGAACGGCTCCAGCGAAATCGCCATCGGGTCGGAAGATCCCGATGCGGCGTCCTGTGCCAGGGGCGGCGGATCGCCGCTGTCGTCCTGCACGTCCCAGGCCGTCAGCTTGTCGCCCGAAATGATGGCGGTACCCTTGGTGCCATGGAATTCGGTACGCTCCGTGTATCCCGGCCAGAAGGCGGTGGCCGCCTGGATCGCGCCGGTCGCGCCCGAAGCATAACGCACCACGGCGTTCACCACGTCCTCCGATTCGATCTTGTGCAGCGCGCCAAGCTGCCAGAAGCCATACAACTCACTCACCGGACCGGCCAGCCACCGCAGGATATCGACCTGATGAATCGCCTGGTTGATGAGCGCGCCGCCGCCTTCGGTCCGCCAACTTCCCTTGATGGGCCGCGCATAGTATTCGGGCGACCGGTACCATTTCACGTAGCAATCGCATTCGAGCAGCTTGCCCAAACGTCCGGCTGAGATGGCCTGCCGCAGGAACTGGCAGGATTCGTCAAAGCGGTGCTGGCTGACCACGCCCAATCGAATGCCCGCCCGGCGTGCCGTATCCACCATCTTCCGCGCCGTCTCCAGATCGGTTGAAATCGGCTTCTGTACCTGGATGTGCTTGCCCGCCTGCGCGCAGATCGCAAGGGCTTGCATGCGAAAATCCGGGAACGTGCAAACATCCACGTAATCGACCCGCGGGTGCCGGCAAACCGTCTCGTACGATTCCACAAATTCCGCGCCGTACTGGCTCGCAAATCGGCGCCCGGCCTCCGCGTTGATGTCCGTACAAACCGTCAATTCGTACCCGATATTCCGGTAGGCTTCCGCGTGCTTGTGCGAGATGGCGCCCGTTCCGATCATGCCGACTCTCATGTGCGATCTCTCCCGCTGGACATTGTACCCATATACAATGAGGTTTCGTCATGTTTGATGCTTTGTGGTGCCGCCGGCCATCGCCCGCGGTTCGATGGGCTTGTGCGGCCGCGGTCCTCGTCCTCTTGTGCTCCCCGGCCTGTAAGAAATCGGCCCCTGACAACGTGGCCGCCACGGTGAACAATCGCGCCATCACCTATACGGAGCTGGAGAGGACGTATCAACAGTCGCAGCTTTCGACGCCTGGTCAAGCCGAGGAGCAAACCATGGCGCAGAAGCTGGAAGTGCTGCGCGGCCTGATCGATAGCGAGATCATGCTGCAGCGCGCCGAAAAGCAGGGTCTGCTGGCGGGCGACGCCGACGTCGAGGCCAAACTGACGGAGCTGAAAGCGCCCTGGACCAAAGAACAGTTCGAGCAGCAGCTTCGCGATAACAAGATGTCGCTGGACGATCTGAAGTCCAAAATACGCCGGGACCTGAGTATTCAGAAGCTCATCAACAAAGACATCACCTCCCACATCGTGATTACCGACGCCGATGTGACCGCCTTCTACAACGCCAATAAGGCCGGCTTCAATCTGGCGGAACCGCGCGTGCACATGGCCCAGATTCTGGTGACACCCAATCCGGAGCCGGGCGCCGGCAATCTGAAGAACAGCAAGGCACAGAACGATGGCGAAGCTTCCCGCAAGATCCGCGAGATCCAGGAGCGCCTGCAGCGCGGCGAAGAGTTCGGCCTGGTAGCGCACAGCTATTCCGAAGATCCGAATTCGGCCCCCAACGGCGGCGATCTGGGTTTCATCCCGGAGTCCGCTCTGGAGAAGGCCAACGTGGAGCTACGGAAAATGGTGATGTCGCTGGCCCCCGGCGCCATCAGCCCGATCGTCAAAACGCAGGAAGGCTACCGCATTTTCAAGATCATCTCCAAAGAAGGGGCCGGGCAGCGCGAGCTGAACGACCCGCGCGTGCAGCAGAGCATTCGCGAGACCCTGCTCAACCGCAAGGATCAGTTGCTCAAAAACGCCTATTACGAGGTGGCGCGCAACGAGGCCAAGGTGGTCAACTATCTGGCGCGGAGCATCGCGGAAAGCGCCGGC
>JBEKIM010000526.1:0-4449 GCA_050011755.1 Bryobacteraceae bacterium
GAGGAAGTCCGGGCCATGATGCTGATTCGGGCCAACGTGCTGGCAAAGGGCTACTCGGGCATCCGGCCGGTGGTGGCGCAGCGGCTTTGCGATCTGCTGAATCGCGGGGTCACGCCGCGGGTGCCCTCGCAAGGCAGCGTGGGCGCGAGCGGCGACTTGGCTCCGCTGGCCCACATGGCGCTGGTGCTGATGGGCGAGGGAGAGGCGGAGCACGACAACGCGCTTTACGCGGGGGGCGAAGCCTTGCGCCGCGCGGGGTTGGAACCTCTCACCCTGCGCGCTAAGGAAGGCATCTCACTGATCAACGGCACGCAAGCCATGCTGGCGATCGGATGCCTGGAACTGGCGGCTGCCGAAGTGCTGGCGGACGCCGCCGATGTGATTTGCGCCATGACCCTGGACGCCTTACGCGGCACGCCGCGGGCCTTCGATCCGCGCCTGCACGCCGTGCGGCCACACCCCGGCCAGGTGCTGAGCGCGGAGCGCTTGCGGGACCTGCTCGAAGGCAGCGAAATCCGGCAGTCGCACATCGCTTGCCGGCGCGTGCAGGACGCCTACTCGCTGCGCTGCGCGCCACAGGTCCACGGCGCAGTCAGGGATTCGCTGGCGGAGGCGCGGCGGATCTTCGGCATCGAACTGAACGCAGCCACCGACAATCCGCTGGTGCTCGACGAGGAGATCGTTTCGGGGGGCAATTTCCACGGCGAGCCCCTGGCGCTTCAGTTGGACTACCTGGCGGTGGCGCTAACGGCGCTGGCCGGTATATCCGAGCGCCGCATCGACCGGCTGGTCAACCCCGCACTGAACGAGGAACTGCCGCCATTTCTGGCCGGTCATCCCGGCTTAGAGTCAGGTCTGATGATGGCACAGGTTACGGCAGCCGCTCTGGTGGCGGAGAACCGGGTGCTGTCACATCCGGCTTCCGCGGGTTCGATCACCACCAGTGGCAATAAAGAAGATTTTGTTAGCATGGGAATGACTTCTGCGCTAAAATACAAAAACATCGTGCGCAATACACGCGCTGTTCTGGCGATTGAAGCTTTGTCCGCTTCGCGCGCGCTCGATTTGCTGAGTCCCTTGAAGAGCAGTTCCCGGATCGAACGGGTGCGGGCACGTATCCGGGAAGTTTCGGCTCCGCTCGATGGGGACAGAGTCCTCAATCACGATATCTCCGCGTTGGAGAAGCTATTGGCAGGCGGCAGTCTCCGTCAATAGCAGCGATACAAATACTCATATTTCAAGCGTGCGCGCCTTCCATCGGGCGTATCGAATGAGCGTCAACGTCAGACGCAAATCATTGTATTTCCGCGACAAGACTGAGACTTGAAACTTTGGGCCTCAACCTGCTAGCAGGCCGCCCATCATTTCCAGGCTTTGCAAGACACCATCGTAAAAGGGGAACAGATGAAACACCTAGTCACTTGTTGTGTGTTGTCTCTTCTAACAGCGATTTCCGGTCACTCACAGACATTCCGGGGTTCGATCAACGGAACCGTGACGGACCAAACGGGGGCGGCCCTGGGAGGCGCCGTGGTAAAGGCGACAGATACCGGGACGGGCGTGGTGCTGTCCACCATAACAACAGCCGAAGGGCAATTCTCGTTTCAGGATCTTCCCGCCGGCACCTATCAGGTTGCGGTCGCGGCCAACGGCTTTACGCCTACCACCGTGGATAAGGTTCCCGTAACGGCGGGAGCAATCTACACCTTACCTGTGACTCTCAAAGTCGGAACGCAGGCTACCGCCGTGGAAGTTTCGGCGGCGGCGATCACGATCGACACCAGCACGGCTACGCAGAGCGACACCATACCCGACGAAGCGGTGCAGAACATCCCGATGAACGGACGCGACTTTTCGCAGTTGATCGCGATCTCGCCGGGCTATGCGGGTTACTCGGTCGGCGGATACGGATCGCTGAACGGAACGCGCGCGAATCAAATGAACTGGCAGATCGACGGTACGGACAACAACGACTTCTGGCACAATATTCCGGCGGTCAATCAAGGTGGCGTATCCGGCATCGCGGGGGTGGTCATGCCGCTCGACGCCATCGACGAGTTCTCCGCGCAGACGCAGTCGAACGCGGAAGGCGGGCGCAACGCGGGTGGCACGGTCAACCTGACCATCAAGAGCGGCACCAACGAAGTACATGGGACCATTTACTACTACAACCGCAATGAATTCTACGCCGCGCACTCGCCGTTCTTCGTGCCCACGGCGGATTTTCCGAAGGCGCCGCCGCTGCGCAACGAGAATTACGGGACGAGTTTGGGATTTCCCATTCTAAAAGACAAACTGTTCTTTTTCGGGGCATTCGAGAAACAGGATTATATTTTCGGCTTGACGGGATTGTCCACGGAACCGTCCACGGCGTGGGTGAACCAGGCGCAGAGCGTCTTAAAGCAATACGGCGTGCCTGTAAATCCACTATCGCAGACGCTGCTTTCGACGCTCTGGCCGAGTTCGATTCTGAATCTCCCCGCGATCGCCAATAACTACTTCGCCACCGTTCCGGGAACCGGCTACAGCCTGAACGGAGTGGTGAAGGTCGACTACAACTTCAACGCCAAGAATCATTTCTCGGTACACTGGTTCGCGGGAGAAGGCAGCCAGACGCAGCCTCCAGGCGCGAGCCTGGCGCTGGCCACGGCAAGTTCCAACCTGGGATATTATTTCGAGGTCGCACCCCTCCACGTACAGAACTATTCAGCGGTTTTGAATACGGTCTTCACCGAGAAGATGGAAAACCAACTGTTGTTCGGCATCAGTTATTTCAACCAGGTATTTCACGATGCCAATAACAGCTTCAACACCCAGGCGCTGGGCTTGTATTTGAGCCCCGGGGCCACGATCAACGGCAACCCCATCATGGGCGCGCCGAACATCGAGATCGCCGGTTTCGACCAGGTCGGCATCACCCCTCCCGAGGGCCGCAGCGATCCGACCGGACATCTGACGGACATTCTTTCGTACGTTTCGGGGAAGCATCAGTTCCGTTTCGGCGCCGAAGTGCGGCAAGGCCGCGTGGATGAATTCTATCACCGGCGCTCGCTCGGTAGCTTCACCTTCGACGGCACACAGGGGCCATGGTCGGGTGATACATCGGTGGGCTCGAACGTGTTGGCCCTGGCCGATTATCTGGCCGGTTACGTTTCCACTTCCGATATCGCGGTGGGCGATCCGGAACGGTTCGTACGCGTGAACGGCTTCGATTTCTTCGCCCAGGACAACTGGCAGGTGACCCGTAACTTCAATGTGAATCTAGGGCTGCGTTACGACTATATGGGGCCGCTGCATAGCGAGAACCAGGACCTTGCGGTCTTCATCCCGGGGGAGGGCCTGAAGATCCAGGGCAACGGGATCAACAACATCTTTCCGCCGGACCACAATAACTTCGGGCCGCGTCTCGGCTTTGCCTACCAGCCGGGCTCGAAGAACGACTTCGTGGTACGCGGCGGGATCGGGGTTTTCTACGACCAGATCAACATGAATCCTTTCCTGGATTACCGCGGTAACGGAGCCGACGGCTTACAGGACAATCCGATCGGGCCGAAACCGGTGGATAATTACAGCCTGTCGAATTACACATGGCAGGCAGGGCAGTACGTCTTCCCCGGTGTCACCAGTTGCCCGACGCTCAGCGGCTGCGGCACGAACACTTACAACGTCTACTCGGTGAATCAGAATTTCCGGACGCCCTACTACTTCAATTACAGCTTGAATGTGGAGAAAGCCTTGGGCAACGCGCTGGTGTGGCAAGTGGGCTATGTGGGCAGCCTGGGCCGGAAATCTTCGGTGATGCTGAATTTGAACCAGGACGGCGAGTTTAACGCGCAATATCCGAACATCGGCTCGGTCTACCAACTGAACAGCATCGGCGACTCGAACTACAACGCGCTGCAGAGCACGCTCAAGGTCAGATCATGGCATGGAGTGACCGCGCAACTGGGCTTTACCTGGTCGCACGCGCTGGACGACGTCACCGAGTACCGCGGCGTGATCCCATTGGATAGCTACAACCTGGCGCAGGAATATGGAAGCAGCGATTTCGACACGCGCCTGAACTTCACAACTTTCGTGACTTACGACATCCCGGGGTCCTCGCACGGACCGAAGTGGCTATCGCACGGCTGGCAATTGAGCAGCCTGTTCTCGTTCCATAGCGGACAGCCATTCAACTTCGACGCCGGAACGCAGCGTCCGGGGTTGAACATCATCGGTAATCCGTTCACGGGCGTTTCGCAAACCTTCATCGCGGGAGTGGGAGAACAATGGGTGAATCCCGCGGCGTTTTGCGTGCCGGGATCCGCGGGCTGCCCGGGAACCACCAATCCGGACGGCGATCTCTCCCGGAATTTGTTTACGGGTCCCGCCTTCGCCGACGTGGATTTGTCGGTGATCAAGAATATATCGATTCGCGAACGTCTGAAACTGCAGCTTCGCGCCGAT
>JBEKIM010000527.1:0-4433 GCA_050011755.1 Bryobacteraceae bacterium
GGCTCGTGGGCTTCAAAGTCCTCGTCTGGCGGTTCCAGTTCTGCGTCTTGTTCCTCATCGGGCTCATCTCCGCTGAATCCGGACTGGCTGTAGTAGTCCAGATCGGAGGGAGCGTTCCACATTGACCACATCGTTTTTCCTTTCTCCAAGATTTAGGTGGCACCAACAATCCCTATCTTGTCAACTTATCGGTAAGTTGTCAAGCATAAAATTGCGCCGATGTACCTGCATTGGGCTTGGCGGTAAGCTGTTAATTGGAATGGCGAAGGATCCGCATGCGGTGGCACTTGGGCGCAAAGGCGGGAACCGTCGCGCCCAGATTTTATCCAAGGAGAAGCGGATTGAGATTGCACGCCAAGGTGGATTAGCCCGCGTGACCGATGCTTCAGCGGAAGAACTTGCAGCCCCGGGCAAGAAGGGCGGCAAGGCTCGCGCCCGCGCCCTTACCAAGGAACAACGTCAGGAGATCGCCCGCAAAGCTGCCGCAGCCCGCTGGGCAAAGAAAGAATAGCCAATCCCACCCGAACGGTCGGCAGCCATCTACCATTCCAGATGAAGGACGGATACGCCGGGTGGGGGGCCGAACCTCTTGAAGGGCTTCGCCTCCGCAGGTCCTAGGCGTCATCCACAACTACGCTTCACTCGGCGCGTAACGCGTCTAGTGGCGAAGTCAAACTGGCTCGAAAGGCTGAGACGAAAGATGCGATCAGCGCCGACAACCCAAGGGCATTCAACGCGGCAGTTCTGGGCGAGCAGTGACGAGGCAGGCGCAATCAACTAACCGGCATCGCTTCGGTCCTGATCCGGGTAAACCTTCGCGCCGGAATAGTAGTAATAATCGGCGCCTGTGCTTCTCGCCGGCGACCAGTCGGGAACGCAATTCAACAGCACTCCCAGAAACTTGGCCTTCGGTACGGCCTCCAGTGACTTCTGGCACAAGATGCGGTTAGTGTGATCGGGCCGCACCACCAGGACCACGCCATCGCAAACCGCTTGTATCAAATCGTAGTCGGCAACGGCTCCGGCCGGCGGCGAATCCAGCACCACGTAACGGAACAGACCGCGAAGCCGGGTGCACAAGCTCGGCCACTGCGCGCTGTCCAGCAGTTCCACCGGGTTGCTTGCAAGCGTGCCGGCCGGCATCACGAAGAGATTCGGGAACTCCGCAATTCGCACGATGGCCTCTTCCAGGGTGCTCGTTCCCATCAGCACATCGGTCAACCCCGGCGATTGCGGAAGCCCCAACTGAACGTGGATCGCCGACTTGCGAAGATCCGCGTCCAGAAGCAGGACCTGCCCCTCGCTCTTCATCGACAGCGCCCCCGCGACGTTGATGGCGCTGACACTCTTCCCGTCGCCGGGGGCCGGACTTGAAATCACGATCAGATGCGGCTGCCTCGGGTTTTGGCTAATCTTGGTCCGCAATATGCGGTATTGCTCGCTAGGCCGCTGCTGGCCCTTCTCGAAGGGCAATAGCGGAGAGGGCGCCGGAAGACGCAGGCCCAGCGTGCGGACTCCCGCAAGAGGTGCGGCCTTGTCTGGAGTCGCCTCAACAGTGGCTTGCGCCTGGGCCGGCCGCGGCGGAGTGGGCTCCGTGTGCGCCCCGACCATCGATCGGATCACTTCGGCAACCTCTCCGTTGCCCCGCTTCAGCATGTCTACTATGTTGCTCACGCCGTTTCGATCCTTTCCCTGAATCCCATCTTGCCTGCCAGCCTTGCCAGCAGGGAAGGCTTGCCCGCTCTGGCCGCATAGCGCTCCAGGGTCTTCATCTGAAAAACTTCCACGGCCGGCGCAGGAGCCATCGGCTCCATGGCTCTCATCGCCTTCACCGCCACGGTCTCTGCAGTGGGCTCGGCAAACTGCAGTTCCCGGCAGACGGCCAATACGTGGCGCAACTCCACCCTCGCCGACCCTTCCCCGAAAGCTCGCATCAGCGTGTTGTCGCAGAAGACGTTGATCACGCGCGGGACCCCTTCCGATACCTGGCCGATGCCGGCGATCGCTTCCGCTGAAAAGGGGGGCTCGCTCCCGCCCGCCTTCATCCACCGAAACTGGATAAAACGTTCGACTTCCTCTCGCGTGAGCGGCGCGATGGCCAGCCGCAGCGAAATTCGCTGTTTGAATTGGCGTAGGCTCTCGCTGTTCAGCAGGCCGTCGAGCTCGCTCTGCCCTACCAGGACGATCTGCAGGAGTTTCTCGTTGGCGGATTCGAAATTCCCCAGCAGGCGGATCTCTTCGAGTACTTCCAAGCTCAGCTTGTGGGCCTCGTCCACAATCATTGCCGTGATTTTGCCTTCCCGGTTCCCCTTCCATAGAAAACCTTGCAGTAGGGCAATGCGCTGCGCCTTGCTTTGGGGAATGTCCGCGAACCCGAAGTCCATTAGGGTGGCCTCCAGGAACTCCGCCGGCGTCAGGCTCGGGTTCACGATCACGCTGAACTGAATACGGTTGGCCGGTAAGTGCTCCAGTATGCGCGTCAGCAGCGTGGTCTTGCCGGTGCCCGCATTTCCGGTTAACACGACGAAGCCCTTGCGCGCCAGGATGGCATAGGTCAGCCCGGCCAGCGCCTCCCGGTGTTGCGCGGTCATGTACAGGAACTCCGGATCGGGCGTCAGGTTGAACGGGTCTTTTTGCAGTCCGAAGAATTCGTTGTACATGGTTAGAGCCGATGGAGAAGAGTATGGAGGCAATGGCCGGCTCCGGCCGCCAGGAACAGCGCGGTGACGCCATTGGCGAGCCCTTTCCTGCGGCTGAACCATCGGCTTCGTTCGGGCGATTTGGTTTTACCGGAAGCGGCCTGCACTGCGATGTAAGGCAGCCGCGCCAGAACCGGCGTGCCCGGCGGCAGCTCCCACTCGCCGAGGACCACGTTCCGCCGCATCTCGGCGCTGAATCCCAACACCAGGGCAAGTGCCAGACCCAGCACCACCGCACCCGCGTACAGGAGCGGCCGCTTCGGCTTAATCGGCTTTTCCGGTACTTGAGCGCGATCCAAAACCGTGAACCGCTCGGATTGCTGGCGGGTCTCCATGTCCAACGACATATCGGCGGCCATCTTCTTATCCAAAAGGGATTTGTAATTCTCTTTGGACATCTCGTAGTCGCGCATCAGGCGTGCCATGTCCTGCTCGCGCACCGGCAACTGCTCCAAGCGCTGCTGATACATGGCGAGATCGTGGAGAATGCGCTGCTGCTCGGCTTTGCGGTCTTCCAACTCCTTGTCCGAGGCTTTGATCTGCGCCTTCAGCCCGGCAACCTGTTCGCGCGTGTGCGCGAATTCCAACGGCTCGCGTGCCGGTGGATCCGCCGCCACTCCAGGTTTCGCTTGTGCCTCTTTTGGCGTGTCGCTGGATTTGGCCGCCTCGCGCTGCTTCTCGATCTGTTTGACCCTCTCGATGTCCGCGCGCAGCCGGACTACATCCGGATGGCTGTCGTTGTAGCGCACGCGGAGCATGTCAAGTTGCTCCTGCAGAACCTCGGATTCCTTCTTCTGGGTAACCGGCTGGCCCGTCGGAGAGAAAGTCACATTCGCACCCGTGGCATGTTGCGCCTGCTCCCAGCTATGGACTTGGGCTCCTAAGGTGACCTCCATGGCATTCAGATTGCCTTCCAGGATGACCCGGGTCTGCTGCACGCGGTTGATGGCGTCGCGATTGACTTCCAGTTCGGTCTGCAGCCTGGAAAGAGTGTTCGCGAGAGTCGGCTCCTGCTGGGGCAGTTCACCGTTGTGTTGGACCTTATAGGCGCTGACTGCGGCCTCCAGTTCGTCGAGCCGCTTCTTCGACTCGCGGAGCTGGGTCTGCAGGAAATCGGAAGTGCCCGCCGCTTGCGCCTCGCGCGTCTTCATGTTCTCATCTACGTAGACGTCGGTTAAACGGTTCGCCACCCGCATCACCAACATCGGGTCGGACCCTTGAAAGCCAATCCGGAACGCCACGGTGCGCTTGTTGTTGTTGCCGCTGCCAACGGGCTCCAGCGTGATGCTGATGTCCTTCCGCATCATCTCCAGAATCTCTTCCTCGAAGTGCGTTTTTCGCGCTTCCTTATACAGCCCGAAATCGTCGATGATCGTCTTCAACTCGCCGCTGCTGAGAAGCATTTGCCGAATGGTGGCAATGCGATCCTCCAGATCGGTGGCTACCGTTGGCGAAACGAATTTCTCGGGGATCTGTTGTGAATCGACGACCACCACAGTTTCCGCCAGGTAGACTGCCGGAAACAGGCGCACCACGGCTACGCCTGCGATAGTGAATAGGATCCACGCCAAGGATATACGGATTTTTCGTTTCCAGAGCGTTCTTAAGATGGAGAGGCGGGAGAAAGCAGGACTACTGGATTCCTGCTCTTCGTCCACCTGTATGTTGTCGGCCATGAGTTCCGGCCTGATAGAGCAATATCCTGACCAAATGAGATGCCGCCTTATTTTCAAG
>JBEKIM010000528.1:0-4425 GCA_050011755.1 Bryobacteraceae bacterium
CCAGCGCCAGCAGCGGATGCCGCAGGTGATACAGAACGCCGAGGAAGAAAACCACATCGAATTGCCCCAGGCCGGCGAATGGCAGTTCGTAGATATCAAGGATGCGGTAATCGACTTTGGAGGAGAACTTACGGTGCAACTCCACAAAATGCGGCGCCTCCCAGCAGTCGACAGCCGTTACCTGCGCGCCGTGGCGCTCGGCTTCGAAGCTGAACCAGCCGTCCCACGCGCCGATGTCCAGCAAGCGCTTGCCGGAAAGCCCACCCGGGATCGGAAAATGCGCGAAGCGTTCGCGCAGCCGCGGCAGGGGGTTCACGCCCTCGATCAACGTGCCGTCTGGCAACTCAAAGCTGTGATACCAGCCTTTCTCGGCCAGTTCCTCGCTATGGTCCTGTCGCAGGCGGGCTTCCCGGACCGATTCCGGGGAGATACTTGGGGGCATACTTATGTTGTAACCCGCCGCCGGCGCGCTACGCTGTGCGGATGGGGCATTATCCGTTCACCCTGTTCAATGGCGTCACCGTTTTAGTGCTGGTGTTCACGATTGTCCTGGTTTGGCGGCGATTCCGCGGTTCGCTGGCGGCCAATTGGCCCCTGGCGGTTTATGCGGCCGTGGTCTGCTACACGATCGTCTTTTCCGGCGGGCTGAATCCCTACTGGGTAGCGGCGGGCGTGTTTTGCGCGGTGGCGATTCGCGTGGGATTCTACGCCCGGCACATGCGCTGGGCGGAAGCCATCGTGCTGGCCTACGTGGCGTCCAGATCGTTGGGTTTGCTGTTGATGTGGTGATCCATCGCGGCCGGTTTCAAGGGTGCAGTTTCTCGTGCTTCGCTAACATTTCTACGAACTGCCCGATGCGCCGCGCGCGCGTCTTGCCCGTTTTCGCGGTCTGAATCCGCCAAAGCACCGCGTAGCGATTCGTGCGATCCAGCGTGGCGAAGAAAGCCTTGGCGCGGCCATTCTGTTCCAGGGCGGCCGCAAAATCGTCCGGCATCGCGGCCTTGCTGGGCGAATCGTAGGCGGCTTCCCACCGGCCGTCGCTCCGGGCGCGTTCCACCTGCTCCAGCCCGGCGGGCTGCATACGGCCTGTCGTCATCAGCGCGGCGGCCTTTTCCCGATTGATCTTCGACCAGATGCTTTTCGGGCGGCGGGGAGTGAAGCGCTGCAGCCAGGCTTCTTCGCTTTCCGGCTTCTTTTGACCATCGATCCAGCCGTAGCAGAGTGCGGATTCGAGCGCTTCGGCATAGGACACCGAGCGCAGCGCGGAGCCTTTCTTCGCCAGCCGCAGCCACACGCCGCCGGAAGATGTGCCGTGGGCCGCCAGCCACGATTCCCAGTCCGCTTGGTGCTTGAAAAGGAGCGTGGAGAGGTTCGATTCCGGCGGCTTCAGACGGGCACTCCCGGTCCATCGTATACCTTGTCGCCGGATAAGTAGGTGGCCTGGATTTTGATACTTAGATCCGATGGGTTAAAGGAAAACTGAATGAGATCGGCACGGTCGCCCGGCACCAGGCCGGCAACGCGCCCGGGAACGCGTCCCGCGCGGGCGGCATTAGTGGTGGCCATACTGAAAGCGTCCGCCAGGGTCAGTCCGGCGATACGCATGAGATTCTCGACGCCGCGATCCATACGCAACGCCGAACCGGCCAGGCGTTCCTTGCCCACCAGCATCACGCGATTGTCCGCGGTCAGTTCGACCGGCTGTTCACCCAGGAAATAACGGCCGGGCGGGCATCCGGCGGGGGCGGCGGCGTCGGTCACCAGGACGGAACGGGCCACGGTCTTGGCGCGCAAGGCTACTTTGAGAAAAGAGGGCGGCAGGTGGATGCCATCGACGATGAAATCGGCCATCAGCCGATCTTCGGCCAGTTGCTCCCAGATGTAATTCGGATGGCGGCGCATCACCGCGTGTGCGCCGTTGCCCAGGTGCGTGGAGAGCGATGCGCCCGCGCCCACGGCGTCCGCAATTTGTTGCGCGGTGGCGCTGGTATGGCCGATACTGGCCACCACCCCTTCGGCGGTGATGGCTTCGATGTACCGGCAAGCCTGCGGCCAGTCGGGCGCCAGAGTGACGATCCGAACCTGGTTGCCCGTGGCTTCCTGCCAGCGATGGAATTCGTCGAGATCCGGCGGCCGCACCCAGCGCAACGGATGCGCCCCCCGCGGACCGTCATCCGGAGATATGTGCGGACCTTCCACATGGAACCCGTCGATGGCTGCGCCTTCGCGCAAAGTCTCTTTGGCGCACTTCAGGTTGCGTAATGCGCCCAGCATATCGGCCGGTGAGCCGGTGATCACGGTGGGATAAAATCGCGTCACTCCGGTGGCAAAGAGGCCCCGAATGGAACCTGCAATCTGCGGCAGCGTACACTTGGGATCGTTGAAGTCCACGCCCAGGAACCCGTTCACCTGCAAATCGATGAACCCGGGGCTGAGATAAAGTCCCCCGCCATCGCCGGCCGGCTCGACGGCGCGGATCTCTTCATCGAAGGCGACCCGGACGGCTGTTCCGCCGAGAGTTTCAATTCCAATACAATTCATGCGGGCTCTGCTTTATACACAGGATAGCCACAGTCCGAAGCTGGCAAGCGCAAGATTTTGCAACCCCATAAAGTTGTTGAAAAGCGCTTCGAAACTGGAATTCGTTCTGGCCATCGCCTGCATGCATACGCTACAAAGAAATAGTCCATCGGCTGCGGCGCATCCTGGAAAGCAAATCTCGGGGGAGGTGGCTTTCCGGGGTGTGCGCGCAGCTACCTATTTATCCACACCCACCGGCTGTCGTGCGTGTACCGGAGACAGCCATCCATAACGGTCGGGTACCACTCCGCCGATCCGGGCAAAGAATTCTTTCTGCAACTTCTCCGTGATGGGGCCGCGATGGCCCTTGCCAACCGTGATGCGGTCGACAGAGCGAATGGGTGTAATTTCGGCGGCGGTGCCGGTAAAGAACACTTCATCGGCGATATAGAGCATTTCGCGCGGAACGATGGTTTCCACCAGCGGGATCTCCAGGTCCTGTGCCAGGCGGATCACGCTGTCGCGGGTGACGCCGGGCAGCACCGAAGCGCCCAGCGGCGGCGTGTGCAGCCGGCCGTCGCGCACCAGGAAAATATTCTCGCCGGATCCTTCGCTGACATAACCGGCTTCGTCCAGCGCGATGCCCTCCGCGTAGCCATTGGTGATGGCTTCCATTTTGATGAGCTGCGAATTCATGTAATTGGCGCCGGCCTTGGCCAGCGCGGGCAGGGTATTGGGGGCGATCCGCTTCCAGCTCGAGACGCACACGTCCACGCCCGAAGCGAGCGCTTCCTCGCCCAGATACTTGCCCCACACCCAGCAGGCCAGGTAGACGTCCACAGGGTTGTTCAGCGGGTTCACGCCGACGTCGCCATATGCGCGGATGGCGATGGGGCGGATGTAGCAGGATTCCATGTCATTCACTCGCACCAGTTCCTGCATCGCCTCGGCGAGCTCTTCACGCGTGTAACCGAGATCCATGCGGTAGATTTTCGCGGAGTCCATGAGGCGCCGCACGTGATCGCTCAGGCGGAAAATAGCGGGACCGGCGGGCGTGGCATAACATCGTATGCCTTCGAAGACGCTGGTTCCGTAACTGACCACGTGGGACAGTACATGGATGGTGGCCTGTTCCCAGGGTATGAAACGTCCGTTGTGCCAGATTCGTTGGGTGGGCGTCAGCATGGCTTAATTATAGCGTAGACGGCTGGAATCGACGGGTTGGGTGTGGCGCGGTTTCGCTGCCGTGCGGGAGCGCGTTGAAAAGGGCGGCTGCTGCTGGCGGCACATTGGCTACCACCTTTTTACACGAGGGGGTACTCACCCGGGAGGTCTGCGGTCTCTAGGCGCCCCGAGAATGTTTGCGGATCTGGTGATCGGCCTGGCGGTGCGGTCTAACGGCGGCGTCAAAAAATAAAGCCTACAGGTCCCTTGGTCTTGGTATCGGCGGCGCCCAGCAGCAGCGGCGAATAGAGCGGACAATCTGCATAGTGCATGGGCGATGCTAAACCCAAATCCACCGCCACTCGTGCGCCGTGGCCCCTTCGGCGGCGAGGTCCAGATGGGCGACATCAGCATCAATCTCGCCCGCGTGGTAGGAACGGTTGGACGCAAACCATCCAAAATCGTCGAACGAAACCTCCGGACAGAAATTGAGAAAGTGTAAGGGCTTGCCCTCCGGTCCGATGACCTGCGCTGCTCGCTCATTGCTCGCCGGCCACAGATCAGAGCGCCTCCAGTTTTCGAGTACACGGTGGTCCTCCTCCGGCTCCATTGACGTTGTCACACCGACGAAACCCAAGAGCGCGATGCTCTGGTAATAGCGTGGACAGCGATGCACCGACGCCAACGGACAGCGTGGCGAGACGTTTCTTTCGGAGCTGATCTTCGTGTACCATTTCAAGT
>JBEKIM010000529.1:0-4388 GCA_050011755.1 Bryobacteraceae bacterium
AACTTGTCCTTAAGAATCGGACCGGCGAGTTTGGCGCCTCCCTGATTGCGCTCGTAGCTGGCAGTCAGATCGTAAGCATTGTTGAACCACTCGTTAGCGTTGAGCGCGTTCGGGCTGGTCATCAAAAAAGCGTCGCCGTGATAGCGATTCTGCCCTGTGGGAGTGACGAATGCCACCTGCGCCGCGCCGTTGCCATATAGGGAACTGCTGTTGGAGGTGACTAGCGTGAACTCGGAAACCTGATCCAGAAATAGCCGATTGGGCAGGTAATCCAGGGACTTCAACCGGTAATAATTGTCCTGGATGTTGACGCCATCCAAAGTGACATTATTGTAGCTGGGACGCAACCCGTCAATCGTGGTAAAGGTGCTGCCGTTGGCTGAAACTCCGGCCTGGGTGTCGATCAACTGCAGCGGATCCCGCAGGAGCTGGGGCAGCCATCGCAACTGATCGTTGGTCAGAGTCGTATCGATTTGATCGTCGCTCTTTTGCACGCTTTCGGGCAGTTCCTCGTGCTTGGTGACCAACGGGGGACCGGTGACCGGCGCGACTTCCAACACAATCCGGTTCACAGGGGTGGGCACGCTGGGCGAGATCTTTATCGTGGCGATCTCACTGGTTTGAAATCCCTGGCAAGTAATCCGCATTTTGTACGTTTGCGGGTTGATGGAAGGGATCGTAAACTCGCCGTCTTTACCGGTCGTACCGTGATAGATAGCATCGTCGCTGTCCACTCGCATCAGGGACACAGAGGCATTAGGGATGGCTTTGTTTTGTGGGTCTACTACATTGCCTGTAAGACTACCCGAGGACTGACACCAGACCGGGCAGCACACCACGGATAAAGTCGAGAGGAAGACAATAGGGCCAAAGAGCTGAAGTCGCATTAGTTGTTCCCGATTGGGCGACTTTGGTAATATACAGCACTCCGTGTTGGTATGTAAAGAGAATTTGTTGGATACTTATCTCTTAAGGGACGAGTGAGCGATAGGCGCGCCGCCCAGCAGGGCCGAAACTCCAGATAAGCCATTCAAAATACAGGTGTTGCCATGGATTTCAACAGACTGGCATAATGTTCAACAGGTTTGAATTGTAAGAAATGAGTGATCGGATCGGAAAATACCAGATCCAAGCGGAACTGGGTTTCGGCGGATTCGGCCGTGTCTACCG
Source organism: Bryobacteraceae bacterium (assembly GCA_050011755.1). Classification (GTDB taxonomy): domain Bacteria; phylum Acidobacteriota; class Terriglobia; order Bryobacterales; family Bryobacteraceae; genus Bog-159. The sequence continues at coordinate 1,171 of JBEKIM010000529.1, forward strand.
GGCTTACGATCCAAGTGTCGGACGCCTTGTCGCCATCAAAGTTCTCACCTACGAAGGGGACGCCGACGTCCTCGGCCGCTTCCGTGCCGAAGCCGCCACCACCGGCAATCTGATTCACAAGAACATCGTCACCCTATACGACTATGGCGAGCACGAGGGCGTGCCCTACCTCGTCATGGAGTTGCTGGAGGGCGAAAACTTCCACCAGATCATCTATAAACATCGCCCGTTTTCCCTGCTGGAGAAGGTCGGAATGATGGCCCAGGCGGCCGAAGGCTTGAACCTGGCGCATCAGCACGGTGTGGTTCATCGTGACATCAAACCCAGCAATATCATGCTCTTGCCGAATGGAACCGTCAAGATCATGGATTTCGGCATCGCGCGGGTGACGGCTCAGGATACGACCCGGCGCACGCGCAAGGGCGATCTGTTGGGCACCATTCTTTACATGTCGCCCGAGCAATTTCGCGGCCACGATGCCGACGAACTGACTGACATATTTGCCTACGGCATCGTCTATTACGAGCTACTGACCGGGGGACATCCCTTCCCTGGCAAAGATGCCGGCTCCGTGATGTACGCCATCACGAATAGCGACCCCGAACCCCTGACGACCGTAATCCCGGACTTTCCGGAGGCGCTTGAAGCGGTAGTACTCAAGGCCATGGCCAGAGACCGGGAGTTCCGGTATCAGAATCTGGAGGACCTGTTATTCGATACCGCGCCCATTCTGCTGGACCTGCGGCAGGCGGAAGCCAGCCGGATCGCCACCGAGCTGGAATCGCTAGTGAATACGGATCAACTGGAGACGGCCCAGGGCAAAATCAAACAAGTGCTGGAATTGGACCCCGGCAATGCCGATGGCCGGCTCTGGCGGGAGATCGTGCGGCAGCGCCTGCAGCACAAGGTGGTTCGCGTACGGGTCGACGCGTTGGTACAGGAAGCGGAGGCGCAACTGGCGCAGGGGGCTTTCCAGGAGGCCATCCGGGCGCTCGAGTCGGCCTTAACGCTGGATAAGACGAACCCGCTCCTGCGGTCCCGGCTGGAATCGGCGCGGGCCCGTCAGGAGGCCGTCCGCCAGGCGCGCCGCCTGGTTTCGCAAGCACGCCGGGAGTTGCAGGCCAACAACCTGAGCGCGGCTTATGAGACGATTTCTTCGGCGGTAGATGCGGATCCCCAGAACACGGAAGCCGCGAAACTGCGGGAAGACCTGCGCGAGCAGATCGATCGCCAGGAGCGCGAAGCCCGGCTTAAGAGCGGCCTCCTGATGGCGGACGAGAAGCGCGCCAAAGGGGACTACGCGGGCGCCCTGGCCACCTTGGACGCCATCGAGCGCGAACAGCCCAGTTCGCAGTTGGTCTTGAATCTGCGGACCCAAGTCGAAACCGAGCGGGCCGAAGCCGCCCGGCGCCTGCGGGCCCAGCAATTTCAAGCCGGAATGGTGCAGGCCCGGTTCGCCGTGAGGGACCAACGCCTCGCCGATGCGAAACAGCGGCTGGAATTCTTGTGCACGCAGTTTCCCGAGGAACAGGCCGCGGCGGACTTGCTCAAAGAGGTCCATGCGCTGCTTGAGGCGCAGCGGCGGGCCCAAGCCATCAGCCAGCTCAGCCAGAAGGCGCGCACCCTCATCAAGGACAAGAATTTTCAGGAGGCCCGGCAGGCCATCGAGGAGGGCCTGCGCGAGTTCTCCAGCGACACGGGGCTGCAGCGGCTCCTGGACGCGGCCATTGCGCTCCAATCCGCGCAGGAGCGTGCCGAAGCCATCGCCAAACTGTTGCAGCAGGCCCAGGCGCTGAGTACTTCCGGCAACCTGGATGAGGCTTTGCAGGTGGTGCACGGCGCCATCGCCCGCTACGGGGATGAAACCAGCCTGGTCGAGCTCAACCGGCAACTGGAATTTGACCGCGATCAGCAGCGCTATGCCGCCGGACTTCGGCAGGCGCTCGAAGAGGGCCGGCGCCTGCTCGCGGAGGGCCACGCCGAGGAGGCGGTCTCCTCGTTGGAACAGACCGTTGCGGCGTATCCGGGTGAATCCGAGCTGGCGTTATTACTGGCCAATGCCCGCCAGGCGCAGGCCGACCTGCAAGAGCGGCGGTTCGTCGCTCAGGCCCTGGCGGATGCAGCGGATCTTGAACAGCGTAAACAGTGGCTGGAAGCCCAGCGCCAGATCGAGCGCGCTCTAGGCCGTTATCCCCAGAATAGCGATCTGGCTCAAGCGGCCGCCAGACTCCGTGACACTCTGCGGCAGGAAGAGCGCCGCCAGAAAATCGAGCGGCACGCGGAGTCGATCCAAAAAGGTATCGCCGCCCGGGATTGGGCGCATGCCGCCGCCGCGGTGAAAGTAGCCCTGGAAGAGTTTCCCCGGGAGAGGGCGCTGGAGCCCCTGGCGGACGTGGTACGCCAGGGCCAATTGGCGGCGCGGCGGCGGGCCGAAGCCATCGCCGGCTTGAGCCAGCGGGCCCAGTCGCTGGTCAAGAGCAAGAAATTCGAGGAAGCGCTGAAGGCCCTCAAATCCGGCCTGGAAGACTTTCCTGGCGATGCCGGGCTCCAGCACCTGCTGGATATATCGACTGCGCTCCAGCTTGCCCACGAGCGGGACCAAGCCATTGCCAAGGCGTTGGCGGAGGCGAGGGGTTTCAGCCAGTCCGGCGACCTCGACAAGGCCTCGCAGGCGATCGCGGCTGCCTTGACCCGGTGTGGCCCCGAGGCCAAACTCCTGGAGTTCAACCGCCAGTTGGAATTCGAGCGGGAACAGCAGGCCTACCAGGCCGGACTGCGCCAAACGCTGGAAGAGGGAAAGCGCTTGCTGGCTGAGGGCCAGGCCGATGCGGCCGTGACGCTGCTCGAGGGTAAGGTCGCCAGCTATCCCAGAGAGTCCGAACTGGCCATCCTGTTGGCTTCCGCGCGGCAGGTGCGGGCCGAGCAGGAGGAGCAAAGGTTCGTCCAGCGGATTCTTGCCGAAGCCCACGATCTCGCCGAGCGCCGCGAACATCGGGCCGCGCTACAGAAGGTCGAGGATGCCCTGCGCCGGTATTCCTGGAGTTCGGAGCTGACCCAAGCCGCCGAGACCCTGCGCGATGGGCTGCGAAAAGAAGAAGAGCGGCGCAAAATCGAGGCCCACACCGAAGGCATTCAAAAGGCCGTCGCCGCCCAGGACTGGCAGCGCGCCAATGCCGCCGCGAAGGCCGCCCTCGCGGAGTTTCCCGGCGAGAAGTCCT
>JBEKIM010000530.1:0-4376 GCA_050011755.1 Bryobacteraceae bacterium
AGTGCGCGGTATCGCCAATTCCTTTCTGTTTGAAGTCTACGACGCGATCGCGGATTTGCCCGGAACCACCAGGGCGCGCATGATCGTGGCGCGCCGCGCACAGCAGTACCTGGATGTCCTTTCCCGAGAGCATTCCTCGGAACTATCCTTGCGCAGAGAACTGGCGGCCTCATACCGCAAACTGGGCGATATCCTCGGCAAGCCGTTTGCGCCGAACCTCGGCGACACCGAAGGCGCGCTCGACAACTACCGGAAAGCCGCGGCGGTGCTCCAGAGCATGGATGCCGCGGGACATGCGGACGCGGCCCTCCTCAGCGAGTGGGGGAAAATCTGCTCTCTCGAAGCCTTTATCGCCATCCGGCACGACCGGCCGGCGGAGGCGGTGAGCGTCGGGGAAAAGTCGGTCGCCCTGTTCGAGCGCGCGGCCGCCCTACAGCCCGCATCCCCGGACGCGCAGTACGCCCTGCTGAATGGCCGCCTCTCGCTGGCGATGGCCCATCAGGAGTTGGGCAACGCGCTGAATGACGTCACGCACCTCGAAACCGCTGCGTCGTTAGACGATCGAGTGCTGGCTGCCGTCCGGAAAATCGGAACGGAAGCGCCCGCGGACGAGCGCTGGCCAGGTCTGCTCGGAAAGGCATGCGAATATCTGGCGTATGCCGAATCGGACCTCGCCAAGAGAACTGGCGATCGAGCCTATTACGGCCGCTCCCTGCGCCACCTCCAGGAGCAACTCGCGGTTGTGAGAGAACTCTATCGGCGCAATCCGGATCGCAACCGGCGCCGCCTGGCCGACGCGTTAGCCGATTTGAGCCGCGCCTGGCTGGAAAACGGGGATGCCCGACAATCCGAAGAGGCCGCCCGCGAGAGTTTGCGCGGCTTTATGGAAATCGCCGCCCCCGATCCTTCGAATGTGGAGGCGGCGCGCGACGTCTTTGTGGGTCATTGGCTGTTGGGCAGGGCGCTCGACGCGCAGCACCGCTTCCCGGAAGCGGCTACCGAGTTTGAAAAGGTTCTCTCCATGTATGCCTGGATACACGAGCGCAACCCGGCCGATCACCCGCTCCAGGTTGTCGCGGAAGCCCGCGACCGGTTGGCGGCTTACCGCATATCTGCCGGCGATCGGGAAGCTGCCCTGGCTCTCTATCGCGCCAATATCGCCATGCTCTCCGAATCCAAGGGAGTAGTCGAGAGAATCATGCTGGCGCTCGATTGCGGTCTGGCCGGCGACGCGATCGCGCTGACCAACAAAGAGCGGGCCAAGGTCGATTACCGCCAGGCGGCCGTTCTTTGGGAAAACCTCCGCGACTCCCGCCAACTTCCCGCTCAGTATGCGGATAAGCCCCAGTCGATGCGCCAGGCCGCCTCGCCGTAGGTCCCGGTCTTCATTGACCCGGTCTGGCCTCGATGGATGCCCTCAGCGCCTTCGTGACTTCCCCCGCAATGTCGTCCTGGACCATTAAGATGTCGTCGAGCGTCCGGTCGTAGGTTTCGGACCAAATCACGTAGCCCTGCTCCGCACGAATCAACCGTGCGGCGACCCGCAGCCGGGCGCCCGACTTGCGCACGCTTCCATCCAGTACGTATGCGACACCCAGCGCCTTGGCCACCTCGCCGATAGTGATCTGTTTGCCCTTGAAATAGAACGAAGAGGTGGGCGCCGGCACCCGGAGGCCCGGGATCTTGCTGAGTTTATCGATCAGTTCTTCGGTCATGCCGTCCGCGAAGACCTCGTTCTTCATCCCTTCGGTCAGGTCGAGAAACGGCAGCACGGCGATGGATCTCTGGGGCTGCGCAGCCAACGCGGGCGGAGCCGGGCGATTGTCGCTCGCCACCTTTCCGTTGAATAGCAAGGCCGCGGCCAGGGCAAGACCGAGCCCAGCTCCGGCAGCTCTTGCGAAGCCGGCCGGATGTTCGCGGTCCGGCGCGGGTTCCGCCCACGGACCAACCGCCGCCACCATCCTGTACCCCAGCCTGGGCACGGTCGAGATATAAACAGGCTGCCTGGGGTCGTCTCCTAGCAAACGGCGTAGCGATGCGACAGCCTGGTAGACGGAATCCGGACTGACGCTGATCCCGGGCCAGACCTGGTTGAGCAAGTCGTCGATGCTGACGACTTCGCCGGCATGCCCGGCCAGACACAGCAGCAGCCGCATCGCCCGCGCTTCAACCCGGGCTGTCTCTCCATCTCGTGAAATCTGGCCGGCCGCCGGATTGACGCACCAGGCGCCGACCCGGAGCATTGCCGCGGTTGGGCGTTCCATATCTTGCATGGCGAAGCGGCTCTCGCCGATTGTACCAGGACCACGGCGGGACGCCGGCCCGGCCATTTCAGAAGTATTCAGACTGTTTCAGACGCGCCTCAGGACTTCCCGCGCCTCGCCCAGGTATCGTAAGGCTGAGTTTGTTCCTGCAAGAGGTGAAAAGAGATGGGAAAAAGAAATGCTCTATTGGCGATCGCCGCCGGCGGCCTCGTCGCCGGGGCTTTAGACCTGGCACAAGCCTGCATACTCTTTGGGGCGGACATCCCGCTGGCGATTGCCGCCGGATTGATCGGGCCGCGGGCCTTCCAGGGAGGCGCCGGCATCTACATTCTGGGCGTCTTCCTGCATTTCCTGATCGCTTTCTCGGCCGCCGCTACATACTACGTGGCAAGCCGCCGGCTGGTTTTCCTGCGGGAGCACCCATTGGTTTGCGGTCTGTCTTTTGGCGCCGCGGTCGAACTGTTCATGCGGCTGATCGTTTTGCCGCTCTCCGCGCTGCACGCACGCGGCCCTTACACACTGCATGACCTGACTCTGGGGCTGCTGGTGCACATGGTCATAGTCGGCCTGCCGATTTCCTTCAGCGTCCGCCGATTCGCAAAATGATTCGCAAAGTAGATACGGAACCGCCCTGGACTCATTTTCTGGTGTCTACGTACTCGATCCACCCATCCATCATTTCCATTTCGCTGGCCTCACCCCAACGCACTACCTTCCCCGGATCGGGGTTCAGCGGATTGTTTGGCGAGTTGTCGAAGTGTGAGACGATGGCCAGCCGCGTACCTTTTGGGATGAACTTGGGCTCCGCCATGCGATAGGTGATCTGCCAGTTGAAATTGTAGTGCGGCACCAGCAGCAGCGTCTCCTTCCGGCCATCCGGGTAGGTCGCTTCGAATCGTGCGTCCTTCCCTCGGAGATGCATGTGGGGCGTCAGGCTGGTCAGGTACATGTCTTGTTTAAACGTGTGACATTCGGAGACTTCCACGTTCGGATCGCCGGCCGGGATGCGGAAGAAATAGTTCGATAAGTCCACCCGCTTGGCCACCTGCCTCGGTGGCTCCTTGGCAAAGATCAGGCCTACGGCCGTGGCGTCGATCTCCGGCTTCTTGGTGGCCTTCGAGTAGTGGATCTGGAAACTGAGCGTGGCGCCGGCCGGAATCTTGCGCGCCGTCCCAGCAGGGTACACGTCCGGCCCTCTGCCGGGGAGATACGAGCTGATCAATCCCCAACTCCCGAAGTTCTCGTCGCGCGGCTTGTCGCCTGGCCAGTACGAATTGTCGTCGACCACGCAGCCATCGTCGATCACCGGAGCTTCGGAGCGCATCCACGACAACTTCCCTTCGTGTACCTTAAGCCACTCCCGGTACGCTGCCTGCGGATCGGCTGGCGCGTCGCTCTTGGAACCGGCGGGCTTCGCCTGCTCCGGCGCGTTGACAAAAACATGCGCGTGATGCACGATCCTGCGATTGGTGGGACGCAGTTCGGCCGCCACGATCCACCGGTCCTCCGTAAAGCCGGTAGGCACGGTGAAATACTCGTATTCATCCGGCCCATCAGCCGTCAGCGAGTGCGGGGGAATAGCAATGATCGCGTCCGGCTTGCCGATTCGCCAGTCTGCCGAGAACACCGGCGGCGGCGGGATCCGGCTCGGGTCGCCCTCCTTCGATCCTTGATCCACCCAAGCCTTGACTATGGCAATTTCTTCGTCGGTAAGGCTCACGTCGTTCGACCACTTGCCATAATGCGGGTCTGCCTTCCAGGGCGGCATCTGCCGCGTTAAGACCGCTTCACGAATGGCGGCAGCCCATGGCCGCGTCTGCCGGTAGTTGAGGAGCGGCATCGGGGCGATATCGTCGGCATGGTGGCAGCTCGCACAATGCTTGTACAGAATCGGCGCCGCATCGGCATAAGTGACTTCGCCGCAAAACAAGGGGGATGCAGCCGAGCATAGGACAGCAAATGCCAGGGCGGGCAGCTTCAAGATTGCCTCCGAATTAATCCGAGTGTAGCGCAGGTTCTCAGAAATGAATCCTTGACTTACGAATTACGTGTAACTACAATACTCGTATGGCCGCTGCCGCAGTCCCGCAACTCACCATGCGCCAGGCCCTC
>JBEKIM010000531.1:0-4363 GCA_050011755.1 Bryobacteraceae bacterium
CACCGGCACCGTGGCCAGCGGCGATCCGATGTATTTGACGCCGCTCTTCAACAATACCGGCGGTGTCGTGCAGGCGCTGCATGTGGATGTCGTGCCGGGTGTCGACCAGCATGTGTCCAACCAGGGGCCGGAGCTCTGGTTCAATCCTGCCGCGTTTGTGCAGCCCCCGGATTTCACGATTGGCGATGTATCCCGCACCATTTCGACCCTGCTTAACCCGGGCTGGCAGAATTTCGATATGTCGCTGAACAAGCGCTTCGCGCTGGCCGCGGAGCGCACGCTGGAGTTCAACGCCACCGCCTTCGATTTCATGAACCATGCCAATTGGAACGATCCCGATAATGTGATCGGATCCGTTTCGACGCCCAACCTGGACGCCGGAAAGATCACCGGTTCGCGCGGCGGACGTGTGATCCAATTGGGTTTGAGGCTGAGCTTTTGAGGCGCGCCGCGGTCCTGCTGTCGCTGGCGTGGGCCCTGATCGCGGCGCCGCCGCCCAAGGTCGGCGACCGCGTCCTGAAAGTCGCCGTCTGGGCGGACGCGCCCTTCGCGGCCAAAGATTTGACCGCCACGCTGGCAGGCTCGGAATCGCGTGTGGCCGGCGTGAAAGGACCCGCCGACGACCTGATCCTGATCGCGGTGCTGGATCTGGCGGGCGATCTTTCCCTGGCGGAGCCCGCTAAGGACGCTCTGGCCACCGATATCGCGAAGTTGCCTTCGCGGGCTACCGTGGCCGTCATGCGCGCGCAGGATGGCGCCAAGGTGCTCGCGGATCCCGGCGCGGACCGCGACGCCGCCGCATCCGCCGTGCGCGATCTGCCGGTGAGCGGCAAGGCGGGCTTGCTCGATACGGTGGAGACGGTTACCCGGTTGGCGGACGCCATTCTCGCCAAGTCCGGCGTGCGCGTCGCCGTGCTGTACGTAACCGACAGCGATCCGGAGAACTATCGCGAGGATTTTACCAATCCGGTGATCAATTCGAGCGATACGCACGATCTGAGCCGTAAGTTTCCCGAGGCTTTGGTGCAGGATAAGATTTCAAAGGTGGCCGCTGTGCTGGCCGAGCGCCAGGCGCCGCTGTTCGTAGTGCATCTTCGCTATCGCAGCGACCGCTTGGGCGAGGCGTATCAAAACGGATTGAAGCAGCTTGCGGAAGTCACCGGAGGCAGCGCGATCTTTTGCCGCTCCAGCGAGGAAATCCCGGATGCCATCGAGCGCGCGCTGGGCCTGATTACGTCGTCTTATAGCGTGGCATTGGCTGTGCCGCAACTCCGTTCCAAGAGCTTCGAAGTGCGCCTGGACGCGGGCGGCAAGTGCAGCCTGACATACCGCTCGCGCTTCGTGCTGAAAGAGAGGTAATACGGTGGCAGTGAAACGCTGGATTATTCTAATCGCGGTGCTGGCGGCCGGAGCTGCCGCGGCGGCCCTTTGGGAGGCCCGTGCGAACCGGGAACAAGCCGTGCGTCTGGCAAAATTGTCCGCCGAAGTCGCGCAGGCACGGAAAACCGCGGCCGAACTGACGCGCGCCGCCGCGGCCCCCGCCGTCGCGCCGGCTCAGCCCGCCGCGGAGGGTCCCAACTCGCCGCGCGCTTCCAGGCAGCCGGTCAATCCGGAAGATGCTATCGCTTTGCAGCGCTTAAAGCTCAATCTGGCGGACGCCAACGCCTCGATCGCGCGGCTGGAATCTCGCGCGGATGAGGCCGAAGCCCAGGTCCACAATCTCAGCCTGGAAAACAAACGGCTGTCGGGGTCCGAAGCCGATTTGAAAGAAAGCCTGGCGTCCGCGAACCAGTTGGTGGACACGCTGCAGAAGGAACTGAAAAGCGACCGCGACCACGTGACCCAGGTGGAGATCGCCTATCAAAAGCTGCGCGACCAGTCCGGCGGCGACGCGCAGAAGATGGCGCAACTCCAGCAACTCGCCGCCGAGTTGCAGGATATCCACCAGCGGCGCGAAGTCTACCTCAACAGCATTTTGAGGCGCTATAAACAGATCACGGAGCAATATCGCTCGATGGCGGGCGTATTACAGGCGCAGCGCACCGACGGGCCGGCGGCGGGCAGCGGAGACCTGGCGCGCATCCAGGACTCCATCGCCATGGCGGAGGAGGATCTGCGGCAGTTGAATAACCTGAATGCGCAGGCGCGCCTGGTACAGAAAAAAATGGCGGGCAAATAGGCCGCGCATTTTGCGCCATACTATCGGATAGGCGTGGCGCACGCTTTAGCGTGCCGGCGGGACTTTTAAGTCCCGCTCACGGCGAACTGAAGTTCGCCGCTGCACGCTGAAGCGTGCGCCACGGAGGTAGCCGCTATATGCATGATTTGGCAAGTGGCACGCTCTACCTTGTGGCCACGCCCATCGGCAACCTGGAAGACATCACCTTTCGCGCCGTGCGCGTCCTGAAAGAAGCCGATCTGATCGCCTGCGAGGACACCCGCCAGACGCGCAAGCTGCTGGATCATTACGGAATCTCTAAGCCTGCCGTCAGCTATCACGAACACAACGAAGCGCAGCGCAGCCAGGAGCTGGCAGCCAGGCTGATCGCCGGCGACAGCGTGGCGCTGGTGTCCGACGCAGGCATGCCCCTCATCTCCGACCCCGGCTACCGGCTGGTCCGCGCGGCCATCGACAACGGCATCCGCGTGGAGGCCATACCCGGCGCCTCCGCACTCTCCACCGCGTTGGCGGCATCCGGCCTGCCCACCGACGGTTTCCACTTCGGTGGATTCCTGCCGGCCAAATCCGGCCAACGGCTGCGTGCCTTGGAAGCCCTCAAGGATGAGACCGCTACGTTGATCTTCTACGAGGCCCCGCACCGCATTGTGGAGGCTTTGGCGGCGGTCGAGGAGGCGCTGGGAGACCGGCCGGTGGTCGTGGCGCGCGAGCTCACCAAGATCCACGAAGAGTTCCTGCGCGGCACGGCGTCCGAAGTCCGCGCCGTATTAGCGGCCCGCGAAGCCGTCAAAGGCGAGATCACGCTGCTGGTCGGCAAACCGACCGCCGCACCCCGGGATGAAACTCCCCTGGACGAGGCCGTTGACGCGTGCGTCGCGGAGGGCATGAGCCGCATGCAGGCCATCAAGGCTGTGGCTCATCGCCGCGGCTTATCCAAGCGCGAGGTCTACGCCGAACTCGAAAAACTGAAGTAAATGCCGTGGCGCGCGCCTCAGCGTGCAGGCGGGACTCTTAAGTCCCGCTTTTATTCACTTCGCTACAGGTTTGTCGGCGGGCTTCCCCGCGGACTCGCCCGGCGGCGCGACGAACACATTCACCGCCGAAAGCTTCAGGTCCCCGTCCCGGGTGGCATCGAGCGAGATATGCGTGCCCACGGCGAGATCGGACGGCTTGATGGCTTGATCGCCCTTCATGAACTTGGTCTTCTTGGAGAAGCGGAAGGTGAGGCTCTGACGTTCTGCGTCCGCGTCGCCCGGATCCAGGTCCACTACCAGTTCCTTTTTGGTGAGCGTCTTCAACGTGCCGTTAAAAGTCACCGCCGGACCGTTATAGGGCCCCGAGGTTGCGGTCGCCGAGGAGGGCAACCGCCGGCGGGAATACTGTGCCGTCAACCCGCCCGGCAGCAATAGACCTAATATCGCCGCCAGGATCGCAATCTGCCGCATGGTTTCATTCTCGCCCGAATTCAGGCGGATTTCTAGTGCAACCTGCGGCGCCGTTGCCAACGTCTGAAGCTTATTAGGAAACAGCATGTCTCAAAATCATCGACTTAGCCGTCGTGCGCTCCTGTTGCTCGCCGCCGGCGCCGGCGCACAGTCCCGTTTCCGGCTGTATGCCTCCGGTTCGGATTTCTGGAACAAGAAAGCGCCTGCGGAATGGTCGGCGGACGAAATCGACCGGCTGGTGACCAAATCGCCTTGGGCCAGGCAGGTCAATGCCGCCTCGTCCGCGCTCAGTCGCCCCTACGCGGGAAATAGCGGCGGCGATCCTGGGGGAGGCGCGGGCGGCGGTTATCCCGGCGCTGGCGGAGGCCCTGGCGGCGGCTATCCTGGCGGCGGCGGTAGTTACCCGGGCGGCCGCATGGGCGGCGGCGGCCGGAACAGCGGCAACGATAGCGATATGCCCCTGTCGTATACGGCCACGGTGCGTTGGGAAAGCGCCAAGCCTGTCCAGGAGGCCTTGAAAACGCCCCTGGTGGAGGGCTTGGCCGGCGACTATGTCATCAGCGTGAGTGGCGTACCCATTCTAGCGAAGGGCCGGCAGCACTCCGATGATGGCGATACCGAGACCACCGTCTCTAAGGGCTTGAACGACGAAGTGCTGGATCGCATCAAGAACCTGACCTATCTGGAGCCCAAGGGAAAGTCCCCGGCGCAGCCCAGCGTGGTGCAGAAAGGGTCGATC
>JBEKIM010000532.1:0-4342 GCA_050011755.1 Bryobacteraceae bacterium
GGAAGGGGGTAGGTCTTCACTCTGCGTTTTTCCGGAAGAACGTGTTGCAGGCGCTCGGGTTATGCCCTACTCACCCGGCAAAATGGCTCTGGAGTGCGAAAGTCGGGTTAGCGTGCCGGCGGAACTTTTAAGTCCCGCTCTGGAGTTGGGACATTTCTCGCGATGACTGGCCGCTTGCCCGTGGCGCACGCTTTAGTAGCGTGCCGGCGGGACTTTTAGGTCCCGCTCCGTTGAAAACATGCCCGAAGTTATTGAAAATACATAAGGGCGGGTTTTCATCACCTTTGGTGGGCCGCAGGCCCATCGGACACTCATCTGAGACCCCGTTGCCCCTCAATAAGTTAGCGGCTGTTTTTCGGAGCCGCAAAGATGATGAAAACCAAGAGTAGTGGGGCGGGCATGATTGCCGCCCCCCAATTGGGTTTTCAACAGTGCGCCACAGGCTTACTCCTCCCAGCGCGCGACCACCGCGCTGGCCAGACAGTTGCCGACTACGTTTACCGAGGTGCGCGCCATATCCATCAGCGCGTCGATACCCAGGAGCACCGCCACGCCCTCCATCGGCAGCCGGAAAGTCGAGAGCGTTCCAGCCAGAATCACCAGCGCGGCGCGCGGAACTCCGGCCACCCCTTTGCTGGTCAGCATCAGCGTCAGCATCATGAGAAGCTGCTGGCCGAACGACAGGTTCACACCGGCGGCCTGCGCCACAAACACGGACGCCAGCGAGAGATACAGCGTGCTGCCATCCAGGTTGAAGCTGTAGCCGGTCGGAATCACGAACGCCACAATATGTTTGGGAACGCCAAAGCGCTCCATATTCTCGAGCGCCAGCGGCAGCGCGGCCTCGCTCGATGCGGTGGAGAATGCGATCAAAAACGGTTCGCGCACCGCGCGATAGAACGCACCCAGCGGGATGCGCACCAGCGCCACGACCGCGCCGAATACCAGCACGACGAACAGGACCTGCGCCACGTACATGGTGAGGATCAATTTGCCCAATCCGAACAAAACACCGAAGCCTTTATTGCCAACAGTGACCGCGAGAGCCGCGCCGACGCCCAGCGGAGCCAGATACATGACGTAGCGCGTGTAACGGAACATGACTTCGGCGAGCGATTCGCAGAAGGCCACCACCGGCAGCGCTTTGGCTCCCACGGCCGCGCAGGCCGCCCCGAAAAGAAATGCGAAGACCACGATTTCAAGCACGTCGCCGCGCGCCATGGCATCGATGATACTGGCAGGAAACACGTGCTCGACGATGGCGCCGGGCGTGGGATGCTCCGCGGGCAGAGCCGCTTCGGCGGACGTCTGGGCCAGTTTCATGCCCGCGCCTGGGCGCACCAGGTTGACGGCGGCGAGTCCCAGAAACAGCGCGAACGTAGTGACGATCTCGAAGTACACGATGGCCTTCAGGCCGATGCGGCCCATGCGTTTCAGGTCGCCGCCGCCGGCGATGCCGAAGACCAGCGTGCCGAAAATCAGCGGCGCGACGATGGAGCGGATGAGGCGCAGAAAGATCGCGCTGACGGGTCCAAGTTGGCGCGCCACGCCCGGTGCGAACGCGCCCAGGGCCACGCCGGCAGCCATGCCGATGAAGATCCAGGCGGTCAGCGACAGACGCTTCAACGCTCGCCCCACTTCAGCTTCTGGCGCAGCACGTCGAAGAACATCATACGCGGCGGACGGATCAGGTGCAGCGCGTATTGCGAGCTGCGGCAGACCACGGAATCCTCGCGTTCGAGCGGCTCGCCGATCTGACCGTCGATGGTCAGGTAGACGGAAGCGTCGCCGCGGCAGCGCACTTCCACTTCGCTCGATTCCGAGACCAGCACCGGGCGGTACGTCAGCATGTGCGGGCAGATAGGCGTCAGGCAGATGGCGGGCACCGACGGAAAGATGATCGGTCCGCCCGCCGAAAGCGAATAAGCCGTGGAGCCGGTGGGCGTGGAGACGATCAGTCCATCGGCTTTGTAGGCGCACACGAACTGGCGATCTACATAGGTATCCAGATCGATGATGCGCGCGATGGCCGCCTTGGTGAGGACCACGTCGTTGAGCGCCTCATAATGCGAGACCACGGCGCCGCCCCGGTGTACTTCGGCGTGCAGCAATTTGCGGCGGCCGATGCGGTGCTCGCCGCGCAGCGCGCGCTCCAGTTCGGGATAGAGGTCGTCGATGGTGATCGCGGTCAGGAATCCGAGGCTGCCCAGGTTGACGGCGAACAACGGGATCTGGCGGTTACCGATGGCCCGCGCGGCGGAGAGCAGCGTGCCGTCGCCGCCGAGGACGATCACCAGGTCGCAGCCCTCGGGCACTTCCTGGCGCATCAAACCGCCCGTGCGCGCGGCGTAGAAGGCGGCGTGCTCGTCGTAGCGCACATGGATTCCGCGCGATTCGAGCCAGGCTAGCAGCTTGGGTACGACTTCGGCCGCGGCAGGGACGGCAGGCTTCGAGATGAGGCCCACGGTGTTAATGGCAGCCAAGTGGGCAAACCTCCAGATGAAGCGCGCGCGCCACGGCCGGCCGGCTAGCGATGCGCATGCAGCAGGAACTCCCGGTTACCTTCCGCGCCCAGAATGGGGCTTTCCATGAGAGCCGTTTCAAATCCTAACTGCCGCGCGGCGTCGTCCACACGGCGGCACGCAGCCTGGTGCAATTCCGGTTCGCGCACGATTCCCCCTTTGCCCACTTGTCCCTTGCCTGCCTCGAACTGGGGCTTGACAAGTATAACCAGTTGCGCGCCCGGTTGTAACACCTCTGAAATCGCAGGCAGGATCAGGGTGACGGAAATGAAGCTGACGTCGCAGACCGCCAGATCGATGCGCTCGCCCAGGTCTTCGGGGCGCAGGTAGCGGGCGTTGAGTTTTTCGTGCACCACTACGCGCGGATCGCTGCGAATTCTCCAATCGAGCTGGCCGCTGCCGACGTCGACCGCATGCACGCGCGCCGCGCCGCGTTGCAGCAGGCAATCGGTGAAGCCGCCCGTGGAAGCGCCGACGTCGAGGCAGATACGGCCGGCCGGCGCGATGCCGAAACGGGCTATAGCCGCATCCAGCTTCAGGCCGCCGCGGCCGACGAATTGGGCCTGCGCCTTGACTTCGATGGATGCCTCGGCGTCCACCGGCTGGCCGGATTTGGCGGCCTTGTGGCCATCCACGAATACCGCTCCAGCCATGATCAGCGCCTGCGCTTTCTCGCGCGTGGGGGCCAGGCCGCGTTCCACCAGCAGCCGGTCGAGACGCGCTTTCATGACTTGCGATGGACGATCAGGTCGGCCAGCGCATGCAGGTGTTCGGCGCGCGCGCCAAAGGGGGCCAGCGTCTCATGGGCGTACCGGCACTCGACGGCCGCCATGCGGCGGGATTCCTCCACGCCGTAGACGGCCGGGAAAGTGATCTTGTGCTGCTGGGCGTCTTTGCCGGCGGTCTTGCCCAGCGCTTCGGAGGATTCTTCCACGTCCAGAATGTCGTCCACGATTTGAAAGGCCAGGCCGATGTGTTCACCGTAGCCGGAGAGCGCGCGGTATTGCGTCTCCTCCGCGCCCGCGCAGATGGCGCCCAAACGCAGGCTGGCACGCAGCAAGGCGCCAGTCTTGGCGCGATGGATGGATTCAAGCAGCGGCGCGGTAGGCGGTTGTCCCTCGCCTTCGAGGTCCGCCACCTGGCCCGCGATCATGCCGCCCACGGTGCCGGCGGCAGTGGCCAGCTCCGCGATCATGCGGACCTTGCGATCCGCGGGGACGCCGGCGCTCGTTTCGATGGCGGCGAGCACGTCGAAGGCCAGCGTGAGCAGGGAATCGCCTGCTAGAATCGCCATGGCTTCACCGAAGACCTTGTGCGAGGTGAGCTTGCCCCGGCGATAGTCGTCGTTATCGAGCGCTGGAAGATCGTCGTGAATGAGCGAGTACGTGTGGATCAATTCGAGCGAGCAGGCGGCCGTGAAGTGCGCGGCGCCCGGATCGGCGCCGGCGGCGCGCGCGGCTTCCAGGCAGAGTATCGGCCGGATGCGCTTGCCGCCCGCAAAAAGGCTGTAGCGCATGGCGCGATGAATGGTTGCAGGAGCCTGCGTTTCCGGCGGCACCAGGCGATCGAGATGGGCGTCGATCCGTTCCTGCTGTTGGGCAAGGTAGTCGCGGAGGTTCATGCTTTCTCGGTGCGGAAGGGCTCAGCCTGGATTTTGCCCTCCTTACGGATGAGCATTTCGACGCGCGTTTCAGCTTCTTCCAATTGCTTGCGGCAGGTGTCGCTCAGGCGCATGCCTTTTTCGAAGAGCTCGATGGAGCGCTCCAGCGGAAGATCTCCGGCCTCCAGTTCCTTGACGACCTTTTCTAGTTCGTCGAGGC
>JBEKIM010000533.1:0-4329 GCA_050011755.1 Bryobacteraceae bacterium
TCATCGCGGCCGATCGATTTGCGGACGTGATGCACGACGATCAGCGCCGCCTTGGACGCATCGCGCAGCCGCAACAGGCTCTGACACAGCGCCGCCATCGAGCGCGTATCGTTCTCATCCTGATCGTGGGTGGAGTACAAGGGGTCGAGCACGATCACCTCGGCGGCGGCTTGACGCGCGGCGTTGAGGAAGTGACTCAGCCCCTGCGGCGCGCTGAGCAGATGGCCGATGGCGCGCGTGTCCACCAGCAGGTTCTGGTCGGCGGCGGTTCCCACGGATCGGCGCATCGACGCCAGACGCGCAACGAACTGCGGCGTAGGCAACTCGAACTGACAGACCAGCACACGGCGCGCCGTGGGTATGCGGAAACCGGCGCGGTCTTTGCCGGCGGCCAGCGCCAACGCCAGATTGGCCACCAGCAGACTCTTGCCCACCTTGGGCTCGCCGCCCACAAACAGGATGCCTTGCGACGGCAACAGTCCCGGCTCGATCCAGCCGGGCGGCGGTGCGGCCGGTTGCTCGGTGAGTAGCTGCGCCAGCGATAACACGGCCGGCTTCGGGGGAGTCCTGGGTGCGGACTCCTTCATAACATGGCCTCCGCCGCGGCATCGAGTAAGATGGCCTCGCTGACAGTCTGCGACTTACTCGCCGCCGCCAGCCGCAACGCAGTCATAGCCAGCTTGTTGACTTTGCGCGGAATGCCCTTGGTGGCCTGATACATCCCCTGCCGGGCAGTCTCGTCAAACAGCGGCTGAGACACTCCGGCGGCTTTGAGTTGCTGCGCCAGATAGGCGTCGAGTTCCTCGCGCGTGAGTCCTTCCAGGTGATACTGCACGCCGATGCGCTGCCGCAAGGCCTCATGCATCTGCAGCGAGAGCGTACGCCGCAGCAACGGTTGGCCGACTAACAACAAGGTGAGATAGCGCGAGGAATCCATGTCGAAGTTCAACAGCAGCGGAAGTTGTTCCAGGGCCGGATGCGGCAGTAGGTGGGCTTCATCGCAGATCAGAATGGGATGCTGCTTTTTGCTCTGGTTCAGGCGCACCACGGCGCCGGCGATCTGACGAACCAGGTCGCCGCGAAAGTGCGCCGGCTCCAGGTCCAGTTCCAAGGCGATCTGACGCAGCAGGTCCAACGCCGAACCCGAGGAGAAGTGTACGTAGAGGATCTTGTACAGGCTGCTATTGAGCGTGGCGGTGAACACGCGCGCGGCAGTGGACTTGCCCGCGCCCACTTCGCCGGTGACCAGCCCCACGCCGTGATGCTGGGCCAGAAACTCCAACCGCGTCTTGACCTGATTCCAGGTCTGGGAAGCGAAGAGTTGTTTGGCATCGGGGCTGTCGGAAAACGGCGTCTTCCTGAAACCGAAAAAGGATTCCCACATGGTTACTTTTCCTCCGTTTCCCAGGGCGGCAGCAGCCCATTGACGACCGCATCCACCAGCCTTGCCACACCTTCCGGCTTGCCTTCCGAGTAAATCTCCAGTTGCGTGAGTTCGAGCGGATCGAAGCGCACTTCGATGCGTTTGCCGGCCAGATGCGAGGGCGCTTCAAAGAAACGATTCTTCAACAGGAAGGTGGAATCGCGGCGCACCAGCCGGTCCACGCGATGAAAGAAGAGACGCCGCAGATCGGTGGCTGGCGGAAGCTGGCGGACCTGTTCGATATCGCGCTGCCAACGCAGCAGCGGCGTGGTTTGCAGAGAGCTGTGCTCATGGCGGTGATAGACGGCGTCGAGCCAGTGCCACAAGCGCTCGTTGAGTTGCTCGATGGAGAGCAGAACCTTTGGATCGAGCGAGGCCAGAAACTGTTCGCGCACGGAACGGAAGAAGCGTTCGATCTTGCCGCGGCCCTCAGGCTGATACGGAGGCGTGTGCACGATGAGAATGCCGATGGAGGCGGCGATGCGGGCCAACTGCGGCGAGCGGTAGATTTTGGCGTTGTCCATGTAGAGGCGGGTGGGGATGCCGCGGGCCGCGATGGCCTGGCGCAGGCAGTCCAGAAAGGCATCCAGCCCCTGGTTGGGATAGAACTGGGCGTGCGGGACGAGGCGGCTGGCGTCGTCGAGCGCTGCCTGGAGAAAGACCTGCATCTTGCCTCCGCCGGGGCGCTCGACCCAAGGGCCGAAGAGCATGTCGGATTGCCAGATCTGGTTGGCGAACTGCGCTTCGTACTTCTTGTGCGCGGTGGCTTTGTCGAGCAGCAGTTGGCGCTCGGTAAGCCCGCGGGCGCGCAGGAAACGATAGAGCGTGGAAGCCGACAGGCCCGTCTGGTTGGGCTCGTTGGCCACGGCCAACTCGCGCAGCAGAGCGGCGCCGGTACGATGCGGGTTCTCGCGCTTGAGCCGTTCAATGAGAGCGGCGGTGTCCGGCGCCACGGCGCGGGCCTGTCCGCGGTCCTGACGCGGTTTGGGAGACAGCGCGGCCAGTCCGTTGCGGCGATAGCGCAGCGTCCAATCCAGCAGCGTGTCCACCGAGACTTGCCGCCGGGTGGAATGAGGAATGTCATAGAGGCGGCCGGCGAGTTCCTGCGCGCGGCGCGTGAGTTCACCGCGGGGCAGCGTCTCCAAAACCAGGGGGGCGATGAGCCCGTAACGAAACAGCGCGATTTTTTCGGCTTTGTCGTCCATGGAGTTTTCTCCTGTCTCAGAGCGTAAGGAGAAAGGCTTCGCGGTTCCATGCAAATGGTGTGTGGGGAAGCTCAGGCGGGCGCGACGGCGGTGGAGAATGCGGCGCGGCGGCCGTCGGGAGCCAGACCGCGCGGCCAGCCCAGCAGGTGGCAGCGCACGCCGGCGAACAGGAAGCGGTGGGCGGCGACCCAGCCGGCGGATTCGAGCATGGTCAAGGCGCGATGAACGAAGTCGGGCGCGGCAGTGGGTTTGGTCAACGCAGCCAGCGCGGCGCACAGCGTTTCGGCTTGCGCGCGGAAGCGGCGAATCCAGAACTGGCCGCGCTGGTAGGGCATCGGAGGCGGCGCGGCCTGGACGGCGGCGTTGAGCGTTCCCATCAGAAACAGACGCGTGATGAGAAACAGCGCGATCACTGCCAGACTGCTGCGCACGTAAGGCAAGACGAATTCGGGAAGCAGGGAGACAGTCCGCTGGCAGGTCTGGCATAAGTAGCGGCGCACGCGGATGACGCCGTCGAAAGCAGTGTCAATGAGTGTGCGCGTGTAGAAGCCATGCGCGGTAAGCGGATGTTTGGCCAGGCATTGCGGACAGTGGCCGGGGCGGTAAGAATCGGGGTCAGCCAGTTGCGCGGTATATTGCTGCACCGAACCGGCGAATGGGTGTAGGATTTGCATAAGGATCTGCCTCTGAGAGCTGTCACTCTCAAGGTTCGTTCTGCGGCGGGATGGCTCTTTTGGACTGGTGTAGACCTTGGGAGCCCTCCCGCTCACTTCGACATCCTACACAAGAAAAGCTCGCTGGCAGGGAAGGGATAGCGGCAACGGGCGGAGCGATCCCGGCGGGTCTGGCGCGCTCGGTTCCGGCGGCGCTTCTCGCTCGGCTCCGGCACTGAGGAAACTAATCTGAGAAAAACCGCTCGCTACGAGGGGGAAAAGTTCGACCCGTTACAATTTGTTTGAGATCGCAATAGCTCTCGAAAGCGACGAACTTCGCCTTCGAGGTGGGTTCCACTTCCTTGAGCAGAGCGCTCAGTGAGTAGCCGGCCCATGGCACCACAATCGACCATCCCTCTACGCATCGGTGCCGGTAGATTCGTTCCTCGAGCGGTGCCAGTTTCAGAATCTCTTCGATACTGAACTTGCGTGGCTTTGCCACTTCGCCCTCCACCGAAACTACCCAGGGACTGGTCTTGAAGTTTTTCGCGAGCTCGGCGGGCTGCTCCTTGGCAGTTCCGAACTCGTAGAAGTTGTTGTAAGTGGTTACATCCTTAAAGGAATTTACCTTCTCGGTGGTGCTGAGCGGGCTTTTCACGAGATTGCCGAGCCCCGCAGCCCGTGCGCGGCCCGCGAGAAAGGCCAACGGGAAACCGAGCAGCAGGCTGCGGCGGGTGAGATAGAGCGCTTGCGGCGTCACCTCGGAATAAGGAATTTCGGGGGTATTTCTGATCAGCATTGTATCCTCACCGCGTTGGTCGTCCTCTCGTGTCGTTTTTATTTCGAGAGTACTGGAAATATCTAATGGTGCCTGCATCACAGTTCGCCCCGGAGCGGAGCGAAGTTACGGTCGGTGCAGTTTTTGTTCTGCGGCCTGAATTGATACTGGCCGGTGAACCACCAGATGTTTGCTAGGGCCGGGAAGGCTCCCCTGAGCGAATGTCTCGAATCGATTTCTTTGCCGCGAGAGAGATCTTCGGCGGCGATT
>JBEKIM010000534.1:0-4319 GCA_050011755.1 Bryobacteraceae bacterium
ATCAAGGCGCCGCTTTGCGGCTCGAAAATACCCCAGGCGCCCGGTTCGAAGTGCATCTGCCGATAGCGCGACCGGAGTTCGGCTGGGCTAAGCACTTCGAAAGGCACCCCGCAGCGGGCCAACGTCTGTCGCGTGAGTTGCGTATAAGGGTCGCCGTCGGCCGCGGTCCAGAGCACGCCGGTCTGGTGGAACAGCGCCGGGTGGGTCTCGCTGCAGAATTCGTTCCACAGCACCAGCGATCGCATGGCGGAACGGGTGTAGATCTCGTCTGCTCCGTAGCCCATACGGATGATTCGCGATTCGCCGCCGGAGCTGGCCCGCGAGTTGCCCGCGCCGCCGGCATCCAGCAGCGCCACGCGCTGGCCGGCCACACGGAGATGATAGGCGGTCCATGCGCCGAAGACACCAGCGCCGATTACGGCTACGTCGAAGCTCATGGGCTCCTGCCATTCTAACCGGAACCCAAATGCGGAAGTGAAATTTCTGCTGTCTTTCGGACTTACGTCCTCGCCGTCTATAAACCTTCGCCCCTGTGCGACCGATGAACACTTTAGGATCGCTCGGCGTTTACCCGCCCCCGGGAGGGAGCGCGGTCCCATAGAAGCCGACAAGGAGACTACATGCAAGTAAGTGCCATCGCGGAGAGTGGCCCCGCCGCCAAGACCGAGAGCCGGATCGGAAAGTACCTGGCCTTCCACCTGGGCCGTGAGGAGTTTGCGATTCAAGTGTTGAAGGTACGCGAAATCATGGGCATTCAGGACATTACCGCAGTTCCCCAAACGCCGGTGTTCATCAAAGGGGTAATCAACCTGCGCGGTAAGGTGATTCCCGTGGTGGATCTGCGGCTGAAGTTCGGTCTGCCGGAAGTCGAATACACCCAACGCACGTGCATCATTGTGGTGCAGATACACGGGCAGGATGGCGGCGTGTCATTGACGGGCGTGGTGGTGGACGAGGTCTCGGAAGCCTTGAATATCGCCGCCGGCGAAATCGAGGACACCCCCGATTTTGGAGACGGCATCGCTACACCCTATATCCTGGGCATGGCGAAAAGCAAGGGAAAGGTAAAGATCCTGTTGGATATCGACAAAGTGTTGCAGGCTCAGGAGCTCGATGGGCTGAAGTCCATACTGCAGTAGTTTCAGGAAAGTGAGGTGCATACGATGCGTTCGCAAATGACTATAGGAAAGAAGCTGATTCTCTGTTTGGCTGCGATGCTGTTGGCGGTGCTCGGACTGGCCTACTCGTCGTGGTGGGCGACCGGAAAGCTGGGCGGTCTGCTGGATTCGGCCATCAACAAAACAGCCGTCAAGATGGATCTTTGCGGCAATCTCGGAAAGGCCGTAGCGGAGATGGGATCCCTCGAAAGAGGTGCAGCCCTCTCCGTGGCCATGAACGACCTGCACCTCCTCGATCAGTATAAGCAGGGATTCGCCAGGGAGGCGGCGGACGCCGATCGCGATCTGAAGGAGTTTCGTCCCCTGATCGTCACCGAAACGGGACGCCAGGCCGTGGATTCCGTTCTGGCGAGCCTGGCGGCCTGGCAGGGCGCGCATCAGGAACTGATTGGAGTAAAGCGCGGCAGCAAGGACATGAAAGCCATCGACGCTTTATTCACCAATAAGATTCTTCCCCTGCAGATGGCGGCCCAACAGGAGGTGGATAAGTTGCAGCAACTGCAGAAGGAGTTAAATCGGACCTTGAGCAGCGAAGCCGCGGACAGCACGTCGGGCGCCCGTTGGGCCTTGTTCGCGATTCTCGCGATCTGCCTGGCGGTGGGTGCCGTCGTTCTATTCGTGGTAAGCCGCACCAGCCAGGTTCTGCGCCACGTTGCCGTCGAGATGGCCGATGGCGCCGCACAGGTTGCCAGTGCGGCGACCCAAGTATCGTCGGCTAGCCAATCGCTGGCGCAGGGGTCTTCGGAACAGGCGGCCTCCCTCGAAGAAACCTCCTCTTCGAGCGAGGAGATTAACTCCATGAGTCGCAAGAATGCCGAAAATGCAAAAGTGGCCGCGGAATTCACTGGCCAAGTCGATCAACGTGTAACAGCCGCGAACCAGACCCTCGGCCAAATGGTAGCTTCCATGACTGAAATCAACACATCCAGCGACAAAGTCTCCAAAATCATCAAAGTCATCGACGAGATCGCTTTCCAGACGAACATCCTGGCCCTGAATGCGGCGGTCGAAGCGGCCCGCGCGGGAGAGGCAGGCATGGGCTTCGCGGTAGTGGCCGATGAGGTGCGAAATCTGGCACAGCGTTGCGCGCAGGCTGCCAAGGACACGGCGGCGCTGATCGAAGAATCCATGGCCAAGTCCAAGGATGGCATGACTAAACTGGATCAGGTCGCGACGGCCATTCGCTCCATCACCGAAAGCGCGGCTAAGGTCAAGACCTTGGTGGATGAGGTACATCTGGGAAGCGAGGAACAGGCGCGCGGCATCGAGCAGATTTCGAAGGCCATCTCCCAAATGGAGCAGGTGACCCAGAAGACCGCTGCCAGCGCCGAAGAGAGCGCCTCGGCCAGTCAGCAACTTTCCGGACAGGCCGAAACCATGGAGGGCGTCGTGCTGCAATTGCAGGCGCTGGTGGGAGGCGATGAGCAAGCCACCGGCCGTGCGGCTCCCGCCAAGCATGACGTCCGCCCGCAAGTCGGGGCGTCGGCTGGCCCGTCTGTGGCCGGTGCCCGGAACGGGCGCGATCTGACGGCGCTGCAGTCGGCGGTATCCCGTAAGCAGGCCGGCCACCAGCCGCAGACGGCCACGGTGAGCGCCGGCAGGGTAGATCGCACCGTGCTGCCTCTCGACGAGGACTTCAAGGAATTCTAGAGGTGGATAAGGGTCCTTATGCCCGAGCAAATGGAACTGCGCCAGGACATCGAAGCCTTGGCCACGAAAGTCGTGGTACAGGATCTCTCGTCGGAGGAGGGCTTTGAACAATCGGTGCGCTCTCTGGCCGAAGCCGTACGCGGAGTTCGCGACCGCGCCGAGGCGGGCGGATGTCCACAAGTGGCGCGTATCGCATCGGAACTATGCGACAGGCTGGAGGGGCCGGAGAGTTCCGCCCGCGACGTCCTTTCAAACGCGCTCGAAGCCGGCGTCGCGGCCATGCAGCAAGCGTTGGAGCAGGTTCCGCCGCCACCGCCCGAATCCGCGGCCTATTCCCTGGCACAGGATCCGGAGTTGCTTTCGGATTTCGTGCTGGAAGCACGGGAACATCTGGCGGCCATCGAGAGCCGGTCGCTGGCGCTCGAACAAGACCCGGGCAACTCCGAAGCCATCCATTCCATCTTTCGTGCCTTCCACACGATTAAGGGGCTGGCCGGCTTCTTGGAACTCGACGCCGTACGGGAAGTTTCCCATAATGTGGAGACCGTCCTGGACCTGGCGCGCAACGCCAGGTTGAATATCACTTCGCACGTCATCGATGTCGTCCTGGAGAGCGCGGATTATCTGAAGAACTGCGTCAACGGCATAGAATCGAAGCTGCATGGGGAAGCGCCGGCCCCCGCTCCGGACGCCGGCCTCCTGCTCGATCGCATCCGTGCGCTCATGACCTCCGGCGCCGGCGCAGACCCGCAGGTGAGTGGGGCGGCGAACCCGGCGCGCGAGGAATCTCCGGGACCCGCGGCGCACCCGGAGGCCCCCCATCCCCAAGCCCTACATGGAGAAGCCAAGGCCGTAAAAGTAGACACCGGCAAACTTGATTACCTGGTCGACATGGCCGGGGAGCTGGTGATCGCACAGTCCATGGTGCGCTACGACCCCGACCTGGCGGCGACGAAAAGTCCTCGTCTCCAGCGCAATCTGGCGCAACTGGCGCGCATCACCGCCGAACTCCAGAAGACTTCCATGTCCATGCGGCTGGTGCCGATTGGACAGTTGTTCCAGCGCGTGGCCCGGCAAGTCCGCGATCTGGCCCGCAAGATGGGAAAACCCGCGGAGCTGGACATCAGCGGTGAGGAAACCGAAATCGATCGGACGATCGTAGAGGAGTTGGCGGATCCGCTGATGCACATGGTGCGCAATTCGCTGGACCATGGCATCGAGAGTCCCGCTGCGCGTACGGCGGCCGGCAAAAACCCAGTCGCCCGGATCGGGCTGCGCGCCTGCCACCAGGCGGGCCACATCGTGATCGAGATTTCCGATGACGGGCGCGGGTTGGACCCGGAGCGGATTCTGGCCAAAGCCCTTGAGAAAGGGTTAGTGGCCAATCCCGAGCACCTTTCCGAGAGCGATGTCTTTCACCTGATATTCGAACCGGGGTTCTCCACGGCGGCGCAGGTTACCGATGTCTCGGGCCGGGGCGTGGGCATGGAC
>JBEKIM010000535.1:0-4307 GCA_050011755.1 Bryobacteraceae bacterium
GCGCCTCGGGGGACACGTAGCTAAAGATGGCACTCTGGTTGTAGTCGGCACCGCGCATAAAACATAGACGCGCGAAATTGTTTTAAAGTGACACCCCCCGACCTACTTTTTCACCACCGTCTAAAGCGTGCGCCACGATCGGGCGTTACCGCCCCGCCTCGGATTCCTTCTTGCGCGCTCCGCCTAAAATGTCGGTCAACGAATAGTTTCCTTCGTGGCAAGCATATTCGTATATCGGACCCTTGGTCGCCAGGAATGGATATTCGATGGTCCACGGCCTGCTAAACGCCGCCGGATCTTCGATCGTGGCCCGGTACAGAATCGTTCCGGCATCGGTGCGCGTGAATCGTTCCACCACGTGCAGGTTTTCAGTTGATCCCCGGAACCGTGTCTTATCCGTGAAATTGGTCGTATCGGCCACCAGCGTATCGCCATCCCAGTGGCCTACCGAATCCCCCAGCCACAAGCGCACATTGGGCGAGGCATGCTTCGCATTCATCCGCACGATGCGGGCATCGTGCACCATCTCCACCAGGATCAGCACGTTATCGGGAGTCTGCACGATCTGGTAGTTGTTGTTGTAGAGAACCGGAAGCATGGGCGGTCCCGAAGTGGATCCGAAACCGATCAGACAGCGTTCCGAAAGAGGCCGCTCTTTCACGCTATCGAAGCCACCGCCGACATAGGATGCGGCGAGTCTCCGGCCGGCTTCCGCCGACATGCGGGGAACCTTTCCATCCGGCGGATCGACGATCAACGAGGTGCGCTTTACGCCGTCCACGCGCGCGAATTCCGAACCGCGGTCGATGAACAGCGCGTTGTACCCGCCCGTCCCCGCCGAACCTGTCGCGGTCAGTAAAGGCCCCTCGGATTTGCCGTCGGCCTCGGCCAGTTCGTCGGCGCTTTTCGCTTCCAGTACCTTGGCTTCCGCGTCGGTCAGCGTGGCTTTTCCGGCCAGCGCGCCGGGCCGCTCGAGCGGTGTGATCGTCGCATTGGTCCAGATCCCTTCCAGGTCGGGATGGCCATCGGGAGCGCGCGGCACTCCACCTGAACTCTGCGCCAAAACGGACGCCGCCAGCAGGACGGACAGAGCGCCCAGCGATACGAGGAATCGATAGCACATTTGGATTCGCTCTCCTCTCTTCGATTTATTTCTTGTCGTACGGCGCGCCGGTGCCCGACGATCCGAGGAACAGTTTCCGGCCGTCGGGTAGCGTGATATCTTTGCCGTTTGCACGCAGGGACCCATCTTTGGACTGGTAACCGTCCACTACCACGGGGGTTCCGGGCGCCACCGTCGCTTTGGTGAAGCCGCGCCGCAGGAGCACGTTCGGACTGCCGGCTTCTATCATCCAGGTTGTCACTTTACCGTCGGCAGCTTTTACGTCCACATGAATCCAGGCATGCGGATTGATCAGTTCCACCTGCGAAACGACGCCTACCAGGTGTACCGGCCGCTTGGCATCGAACTCCGCGGCAAACGCATGATGCGCCCATGCCGGGGTGGCCGCGGCAACCGCAAGAACCAAAGCGGCGCCGGCCAATAACTGGAAAGATTTTGTTTTCATTGAAGATCTCCTAGCGATCCTTTTCATTTTCCGTCTTTCTTTGTGAACTGGCCATACATGAGGTCTTCGACGAACTCCACGCACTTGAATTCCATCAGCCGGGCATCCTTTTCGACGTGACGATATAGCGGCATACTGATCTTCCAGGGCCGCGAGAAAACTTTCGGATCCTCGATGGTCGCCTCGTACGAAAGGATGTCGGGGCCCATCGGGGTGTAGCGCTCCACCACGTGCAGCGCATCGCTATGGAAATCCCCGGCCCTGTCGAGCCACGTCCGGTCATCCAGACCGGTCACGTCGATCACCAGCGTGTCCCCTTCCCAGTGACCCACCGACTGGCCCATCCAGGAATCGATGGGCGCGGGCCCGGGATTTTCCAGGAAGATATTCCGCACGGCGCCGGCATACTGGTAGGCGAAGAAGATCGCCTTGGTGCTGTGGAAAATCTGAAAGGGATAAGGCATGTAGGCGGCCCGCGGTATCCCCGGTAAGTAACAGCGGACCTCGGGGTCGGCCGTCAGACGGTTCTCGAAATTGGCCTTTTTCTTCTTTAGAGCCGCGGGCAGGTACGGGATTTCGCCGCCCTCCACCACTCCCGGGCCGCCGGGCTCTGCGCCTATGGAGCCCATGGCGACGACTAATCCGGTCCGTGAGGCATGCTCTTCCAGTTCCCAGTTGGCTGTATTCAGCGCTTGCCAGATCCCGTTCAGATCGGGTTTTCCGTCGGGCATACGGCGCGGCTGCGGAGCCGGCTGGGCGGAAACCCGAACGGCTGCCAGGAAGAGGATCGCGATCGCGCCGGCGGGAATCGCCGGCCTTCGGATGAACTTTTGCATCCGCCTATTATCCTCCAAGTTCTTACGTATCGAATGCAATAAACCTCCAGCAAACGGATGCCGCCGATAATGGGGTAGGGAAGGGCGTCCTCCCCGCGCGCCCGCCTGAACAGCACCTCCGGTGGCGCGACTCGGAACAGTATAACCCATTTAAATGCCGGTACTGTAACAGGCCGCGCCAAACAGGGCGCGCCCAACGTCCTAAAATGACTCTATGCGCGTTGCAGTGATTTCCGACATTCACGACAATCTTTGGAACCTGGCGGCGGCGATCGAACACGTGAGCGCGACGGCCGAACGGCTGATCTGCTGCGGGGATTTGTGCTCGCCATTCGTGATGGATGTGCTGGCCCGGTTTCCAGGACAAGTGGACATCGTTTTCGGTAATAACGATGCGGATCTGTTCCGGATTACGCGCAAGTCCTCCGGCCGGGTGCGCGTGCACGGCGAACTCTTCGAGACCGAACTGGACGGGAAGCAGGTTGCGGTAAACCACTTCGATTACCTGGCGCGGCCCATGGCCGCTTCGGGGCTGTACGACATCGTTTGTTACGGACACAACCACAATTTCAGCATCGCGCGCGTCGGCCGCACGGTGGCCATCAATCCGGGTCCGGTCATGGGGGCGCGATTCCCGGGGAAGTGGGAAGATGTCCTGCCCACTTTCGTGACGGTGGACACCGCGACCGGGACCGTAGAGGCGTTCGGCATCCAGGTGGACGCCGGGACTGCCCGCCGCGTGACGCCGCATGCATTCGAGGTTTCCGACGGCTGGCCCAAGAATTCTTGAGAGCCGGCGGCGCTTTTGGCCACCTCCCGCTTCAGGAGGGTAATTCAATGAAGACGACGATTTTTTTGCTTGGCGCCATCCTGGCGGCGGCCCTGCCGCAGGTCCATGGAATGACGAACTGGTATGCGCCCTACAGCGGCGTAACGTATGTGGTGGTTACGGAAAGCACGCATGGGATCCCATCGCCCAACATCGGTGTATTGTGTACGGACAGCAATGGGAACAGGCTCACGCTGGACCAGGTGAGCTGGACCGTTGACCCGAATACCTACGAGGTCGACATAATGTTTGTCAACAGTTTCACCGGCTCCGTGCGGCTCAGCGGTCCCTGGCCGGGGAGCGATACCAGCAACACGACGGATTTCGAAGTGGCGATCGGCCCCAGCAACAGCGCGCGGTTAAACGTTTGCGCGCAATGCAGCACGTATACCGCGCGCCGGACGTACAACGGGGCAACATATACGGCCTCATCGGGCGTCTCGTTCCTGTGGGTGAGTTTCAACGCGAAGACGGTGTACATCTACCTGCGGGAGAATGTAGCCACGTTTGGGTTGGACCAGTCGGCATGCGTGGTCGGGAGTTATACGGTGATTGGGGTCGCCAACGTGGAGTGCGGCGTGTCGAGCATGCCTTCGGGCGTGGTGCCGCTGGCCTCGGCGACGATCGGCGAGGGTCAGTTTAGCAGCGTCACCGATCTCCGGCCGTGGTAGCTTAAGTGCGTCCTCTATCTGGGGTACCCCTTTTTGGGTTACCCCTTTTTGGTTATGGATGGGCTGTGGGTGAGAGGGGGCGGATGAACTCTCCCATGGCTGAGACCATTTTGTCGATGCGGACGTCGGTTTCGCGGAAACGGCGATCCGTCTCGCGGTCTCGTGCTGCGGATTCCGTGATGAAGGTGTCCAGGTGCGCGGCGATGGCGTCCACCCGGCCCGTTAGCTGGTCTAGTTGCCTTTCTGTGTCTCGCCATAGGCCGCGGAGTTCTTCGCGGTCCTTGCGACGCTCTTCGGCGAGACCGGCCGTGACGTGTTCGATGCCGGCGCCCGGATCAGGATCGGCGCCTTTCGTGAGCGTCTTTAAGCGCTTGTCGATGGCATTGATCTTTTTGTCTACCGA
>JBEKIM010000536.1:0-4303 GCA_050011755.1 Bryobacteraceae bacterium
TGAAGCTGCTGGCGCTATCGCCGCCCCATCGAAGCAGCGGTACGCGCATCATCTCCAGCAGTCCATTGTCGGACCATTCATTAATCCCATAAATAAAGGGGCTGATAGGGTGGATGTCTGCCGCGGCATCGACGACCAGCACGGGTGTAGACTGCGCGTCCGCGGCCAGGCCAACCAGCAGACCCAGGCCAAAAACGAGAAGCGGCTTCATATATCCCCCATTTTAATGCGGGGCTGATTGATGCTGATTGCCCTGTTGGGCGGTTGCTCCGCTATTTCGCCGGACAATCTGGGAACATGATCTGAGCGGTCTGATATAGATACCGGCGCCAGTTGGCCCACTCGTGGCCGCCGCTGCTGAGCACCCAGAAATTGCGCAACCCGTACTTGATCGAACAGCGCGAGATCCTTTTGGCCGTTCTTGAGCGCGATGTCGGTTTCGCCGGCGGCCATGTAGAGCGGCACGCGGAACCTGTCATTAGTGGCTGGACCCTTCAACATGGCTCCGTAATACTCGTCGAATTTCTTCAGCGTGGCTTCGCTGATGTGACCGGAACTGTAGATGTAGAGCTCGCTGAACGTGTCGAGGTGCTGAAAACCTGTGTGGATCACAACCATGCCGCCCATCGACAGGCCCGCCAACGCCCGATACTCCCGGCTGGCCTTGGTGCGGTAATGGCTATCGACGTAGGGAATGATGTCCTTCAAGTATTCCTGCGAGCACTTGTCGTCGGAGCCGATGGGCGAAGGATCGAACGTCGCGCACCCTCGCGTGTTCGGCATGACGATGATCATCGGCTTCGCCTTGCCCGAGGCGATCAGGTTATCGAGAATGTCGCCCGCATAACCGCCGCGGGGGTCTTCGCTGCTCCATTTGGAATCGTCGTCTCCGCCGCCGTGGTTCAAATAAAGCGCAGGGTATCTGGCGACGGAATTGCCGGCATAATCCGGCGGCAGATACACATGCATGCGTTTGTCCTCGCCGGCGTAGTTCTTGTAGTTGGCCTGCTCGATCTTCCCGTGCGGGACGTCCGCTTTTGCGAAGAAGGTCTGGTCGGTATAGGCGGGCAACGCGGGAAGGATCGGAAGTGGGCAGACCCCCGGTTTTGGCGCCGGCGGCACGACGCGTCCCCCGGGCGGCGCGCCCGTACCGGGTTGGCCGGCGGGAGCCTGGGCCGCCAGCAACCCTGTAAAAAGAAGGGTTGCGGCGGGCAGGAACACCCGAGACCCAAGCCGAAGAATGATTTTCATTTCTTATTGAATTCTCCTGGAAAGTCCAATTCGATCATAATTCGGTGAGCGGTCGTAAAAAGCTTGCGATTCCGGCCGGCCCTCCCACATACTTCGGAGATCGAACACGCCTACACAGGGTATTTGGCTTCCGCATGGCCCTTGGCCTGGTGCATGTTCCAGAGCATCTGGGCGAGGTGGGCGGGGTTGACGGCGGGTCCCCAGTCTCGGCCCGTCACCGGGTTGGCGGTTTTGGACTGCTCGATATAGGTATGGAAGGCGCTGTTCTCGATGATCGCGCCGATGTAGAGCATGCCGACGTAGACGCCCTTGCCGGCCACCTCGGCGTGTAGGGACTGTAGGTAATTGCGCTGGGCGGCCTGGGCCGGGCCGGGTCCGCTCATGTTCGGGAGGCCGCACACGGTGCTGGCGCCCTGCGCCGTCAAAATGGCGCCGTCGCCCTGCTCAACCATGTGCGGCAGGAATTGCTGCACGAGCGCGATCAGCGAGTAGAAGACGAGGGGCATGAACGACTGCGCGCGCTGCGGGGTGAGACCCTCCGCGGAAACGAACCCGTCTTCTGGCGTCGGGGCGTAGTAGATTGCATCGAGGCCGCCAACCGCAGCGCGAATCCGCTCGGCCAGCGCAGGGACGGCCCCGGTGTCGGACAGCTCGCCGCTAATGGCGTACGCGTTCGCGCCTTCGGCGATCAGGGCCCGGGCCAACGCATCGAGAGGTTGTCGACGGCGGCCCACCAGCACAATCTCGTAGCCCTCCTGCGCATAGCGGCGGGCAACCGCCTGGCCAAGGCCTGGACCGGCCCCGAACACTGCGATCGACTTGGGCGTGCTACACCTCCACCGGCAAAGCAGTCGTTACCACAAGGTAGAACGATCACGGATGTATAGTCAATAGGAATGGGCGGCGACGAGGTATCGCACACTTGGACGGGAGCTACTTAGCCCAGGCCTGCCCTTCCGGCGTGCGCCTCCATGCGAAATATTCGTCCAGTACCTTGAGCCCTTCGGCGCTGGGAACCGGTCCCGTGTGGGGTGTCTGCGCGAAGTACATCACCCCAGGTTTGGCGTCGCTGAAGGCGGGCCACGCGGGAACGCCTTCTCCGTTTGGATCGCCGCGCTTGGCGAAGTTCGTCCAATAAGTGGCTATGGCGTCCGAGATTGCTATATCCGACTTCGTGATCTGCGGATTCGACGGATTGAGATGTTGGAAAACGTAGGCCACATCCGCGCCGTGCGGCGAGCCGTACCCCGCCCGTGGAGAATCGGCTCGATAGTCGGGGTGCTGATCGAAACAATAGTAGAACACCTTGGACTTCCCGGTCTGCGCTTCGAGTCGCGCCCAGATCCAGGTGTGCCAGCCGAAAGCCGCATCGCGGGTGAGATCGCGCGCGGTCTTCGCCACCGTTCCCGAGCCGGGTGGATAAGCGGCGATCAGTTTGTCGGCGAACGGGCCGTAGCGCCCTTTCACGGCCGCGACATATTCCTCCGCGGTTTTGGGCGGCGAAAAACTCGCGCCTTCGGCCGAGTTGTAGCCCACCAGAATGGGCGTGTCGTTGTAACGCTTCGCCTCGTACAACTTGTACTGATCGTCGGGAATCACCCACCCGTCGATGATTGGCCAAGCCATGCCCATACCGCGGCCGCCTGCTGGAAGCTTCTCAGCGGGCAATTTCCGCAGTTCCGCAATCGACGAGGCCCCTGCGGCTTTGCTGTACGCCTCGCCCGCGCGCTCCGCGTCGGCCAGGCGCTTCATGTTCTCGCCCGGAAAAGTCGTCGGCCGCGGCGGTCCGAACGATCCGCCGCTCTCCGAAATGGCGCCTTGAAACAACCCTTCCGCTAACGGCGACGCGCACAGCATGCTCACCGCGATCCCACCGGCCGATTCGCCGAAAATGGTCACGCGGCCGGGATCGCCGCCGAATGCGCCGATATTTTTCCGCACCCACTGGAGCCCCGCGATCATATCCAGCAGACCGTAATTCCCCGAGACATGATTCCGGCTCTCGGCGCTCAGATCCGGATGCGCCAGAAATCCGAGCCGGCCCACGCGGTAGGCGATGCTCACAAGCACGACTCCCTTTTGGGCGAGTTTCTCCCCGCTGTAGTTCGGTTCGGAGGTAGCACCCGCATTGAATCCGCCGCCATAAATCCAAACCAATACAGGAATGCGGTCGTGCGGCGGCTTCGCCGGGGTCCATACATTCAAATACAGGCAGTCCTCGCTCGTTTCGGGTCCTTGACCCGCTCCCGGAGGTCTCATGCCCTGCACACAGGAAGGCCCGAATTTGACGGCTTGCCGCACTCCCTCCCATTTCGCCGCGGGCTCGGGAGCGCGCCAGCGGAGATCGCCGACGGGCGGCGCCGCGAACGGAATGCCCCGATACACTGTAAGATCGCTCTCGACGGCGCCTTGCACGAGACCTCCCTCGACCTTCACCGGCGCCCGCATCCCGTCGGCGCAAAGCGCGGTCGCGATCATTGCGAGCAGCAGAATTCTCTTCATTGCAACCGCCTCCTTATGGCTTCGCCGCGAGTTCGTAAATGCTGATGCTGTAGCGCGGCAGAGTCACTGTATTAGGAATAGAATCGACCGGCGAACTGGTGACGGTCGGGTTCTGGATGTCGTCGCCGCTGGGGGCCAGCCTCCACAAAGTGCCTTTGCCCGCGAGCGAAGCACCCGCCATGTTCAGCTTAAGCGCTTGATCGCCGTCCGTTGGATTTAGCACCGCCACGGTGAGGGTCTGGCGGTCCACGGTCCAGGCGGCGGCCACGTCCAATGGAAAGGTGGCGCTGCCGGCGTTGACAGCGGGTTGTTCGCCGCCCACCGGATCGGTCACCTTGGGTTGGGGCGAATTGCCCAAGACCTCCACCGGGATCGAACCGAAGTGGTCGCGATAAATCTTGAAGACCTCGCCGTTGGCGTTCAGCTTCACGGGCGCTCCATTGCGGCTGAGCAGCGAGGTAGCGAAAGTGTAGCCCGCCATCTGAAAGATGTCGGAATGGCGGAACATTTCGTGGAAAACCCAGGCGTACGCCGGATATGTCGGATACTT
>JBEKIM010000537.1:0-4282 GCA_050011755.1 Bryobacteraceae bacterium
CTGGCGGATAAGGGCGCGCTGGCGGAAGCCTTGCACGCGGCGGACGCCGGTTTGGAAGCGGCGCCCAAATCCGCGCGGTTATACGTGGTGAAGGCCGGAATCCTCGAGCAGCAGGGGACGGTTTATGCGGCCCGCCATGTGTTGCGCAAGGCGGCTGCGTCGCTCGCGGATCCCGCGCTGCTGCGGCGCTGGGCGGAACTCGAAGACATCTCCGGAAGGGATGCCGCGCAAGCGTATCTGCGCCTGGCGGAAGTGTTGGAGAAACAATCGCCGGCCGCGCCGGATTATCTGTGGGCCGTGGAGCGCTGCCGGGAGACGGCGCTGCGCGATAACGACGCCGAAAGCGAACAGAAGTGTACTGCGCGGCTGGCGGCCGCCGGCCGCAAGACATCCGCCGGTCCCGTCACTGCCAAGACCGGCGACGCCTCCCAAGGCGTGTGGGTTCCGGGAGGCCTGGACGCCCTCGCATTCATCGCCCACAGCAAAGCCAAGACTTCGCCGGAGCGCTTCTTCGTGGAGTACGCCAAGGCCGTGC
Organism: Bryobacteraceae bacterium; assembly: GCA_050011755.1. GTDB lineage: Bacteria > Acidobacteriota > Terriglobia > Bryobacterales > Bryobacteraceae > Bog-159. The sequence continues at coordinate 536 of JBEKIM010000537.1, forward strand.
GCCTGAACAAGCAGCGCAACGACAAGCTCTCCAATGCCTATTTCGAGGCCATCCGCGCGCATTTCGAATTGGTCTCGGAGCTGGAAGGGCTCGGCCAGCGGGACCATAACTTGGTGAAAATTACAGTCGCGCTGCGCGACAAGAAAGCGCAGAAGCAGACCGAGAAAATCCTCAACCTGCTGGGTTGGAAGCTGAAGGTGAATAAGAACGAGGTCACGCTTGATGCGGGCGAAAAGGTCGCACAGGCCAAGCGGCAGGAAACCACCAGCGCCCTGGCGATCGACGAAGCCGGCATGCAGGAGGCCTTGCAGTCGCGCCAGGATTTCAATTTCGAGATTCGCGACGATTGGGCGCCCGTCCAGTTCGGCGTCGACACCTGGAAAAAAGCGTTCTATCCGAAGGACGAGCCGCCCGGGGGATTTGCGGGCGCCCTGGCGCGGGACACGCGCGTGGCCAAGCTGTACACCGGGCTGAGCGCCATGGACAAGGACGCCGCGGAAGCGTTCCTGGCCGGCACCGACCTGAAAACGCTCGCCGACAAATACGCGGACGTGCTGTCGCTCTTCTCGTCCGCGCTGGCGCTGCATCAGACCCACGCGGCGGTGCCGGGCGGGCTGGCCGCTGAGCCGATCTGGGAGAAGATGGTGGGCTTATCGCCGGCGCGGCCGGGTCCATTTTTCCGGGCGCTGATCGAGAAGGACGACGGCAAACTGCTCTCGTTTTACGCGACGCTGGCGCAACTGGACCTGGCGCATCAGCGGTTCTTTACGCGCAACGGCTCGCGCACTTCCAAATTCTACGAGCTCTACCGTCAGGCTCCGGAGATGGCGCGCGGCGCCGGCAAGGAGAGCCTGCAGACTTCGTTCTTCGATGTCTTGCGGGAGGTGCCGCTCGATGCCGACGGCAGCGTGGAGTTCCCCGGCAGCCCAGAAGTCTGGCTGGTGGCCAAGGGCCAGGTGAACTCGGTGGCGCGCAGCGCGAAGATGATGAAGAAGGTGGCGAAAGCGGCCGCTCCCGACGAAGAAGACGAGATTCTGCTGCGCCTGGCGCGCACCCGCTATAAGGCCTCGCAATCGGAGCTCGACAATTTCCTGGCCGTCGTGCGCATCGAATCGCACCGCTCCGAGCCGCTCGATGAAGCCTCCGCCTTGTTGCTCGCGGGCCAATATCCGCGGAGCCGGTCCGTTTACCCGTATTTCGCCAGCCTCTCGGCGTTGGGGCACGAAGACTTCGAGAGCTTCTTCAACATGGCGGAGAAGCTGGAGTCCCTGCCGGTGCTCGAAATGAACTCCGTTTGGGGCGAGTTTCACGCTCTCGTGCGGTTATTGTGCCTGGACCAGGAATCCGGGCAGTTATCCGGCAAGCAGGCCGCGGAACTGTTCCGGCAACTCTGCGACAGCTTCGGGCGCGCCGGCGGGCAGGCGGACTTTGCCGGCGCTTCGCTCGAACTGATGCGCCGGATGCTGCGGGAAGCGGCGGCCGGGAACGCCCCTCCGGACGATGCGGTGCGCGCCATGCTCTTCGGCCATTCCGCGCAAGAGACCTTCGAAGTCGACGGCGCGACCTTCGGCACGGATTGGTCCGCCGGCCGCGACAAGGATTACCGGCACGTTTACGAGTTGCAGCACGTGCCGCCCCTGGCCGCGCTGTACGGCATGTACGATGCGGCCAATAAGCTGATCGAGGGCAAAGGCGATAGTGCGGAAGCTCTCCGCTCGCTCGAAACCAACGGCTCCGCGCTGCCTGTGGTAGAGGTGCCCAAAACGCTCAAGGTGAAAGCCAAGCGCCGAGATAACTTAGTCGTGTATCAGCCCAAGAAAGTCGCCGAACTGATCGCCAGGCTACAGAAGAGCGCGGCGAAGCGGAAGAGCGACCGGAAGGAAACCGAGCGCCTGTGCCGCGAACTGCTGGCGGAAATCAACCCGCAGGTGAAGCTGGCGCTCACCGGCATCGTCTACGCCTACTACTTCCGTCCCGACGACTTGTTGATCTCCGAAGATCCCTTGTTCCTGCGCAAACACGAATTCGTCGATCTGGAACCCGTCGGACATCCCGACCTCTTCGGTCACGCGCCCGAACTGGAGGTGAGCAGCGAAGATGCCGGCAGTTATCTGACAGGCGGGTTCGCCGGATTCAGCACGGCAGTGGGCCGCGTGGCCGGCAAGGGCGCGCCTACGGGCAATGCCGAGATGGTGGTGGCCTCGCAGATCGGCTCCCTGCGCTCCACCGGCTGGAGAACCATTAGCGATAAGGACATGCTGCTGTTCGGTCTGAAAATCCGATTGGCACGGGAGTGGATTGAACGGGCTTCCACGAACCCCGAAATGTTCGCCGGCCTTTCGGAGTCGACTTTGGGCACCTTGTCGTTGAGCCGCCGCGCGGATCTGATGAGCGGGCTGCGCGCGCGCGATTGGAAGCCCGTCTGGCAGGCGGTGACCCTCAGCGATCTTTATTTTCTGGCCGAGACGTACATGGCGGGATACAAAATCGATGCCTGGGATTCGCCCGTGACGCGCGCCCTGCGCCAGTGGACGCCCGCCGCGGGAGACGCGGGGGAGGCACTGGAGCGGCTCGGCAGCAGCCATCCGCAACTGGACGGCTGCGACCATTCGCACCTGCTGCGTCTGGCGCCCTACGAAGAATACGAGCGCGTCATGGTGCCCATGATGATGGCGGAACGGGTATCCGAGTTAAAGCTGTATCTGATCGATTCCGCGGGGCAGGCGGGCATTCCGGCCGCGGCCCTCGCCACCCTCGCGGAGCCGATGGCCCTCGAACTTCTGCGAAAATTGCAGATGGCCGACCCCAAGGACTGGCGGCCCGTACCGCTGGCCTTCTCCAGTCTGGACGAGCAAAAGTTAGTGTCGATACTGAAGACCCTATGATATTCCGGATCCTCACTTGCCTCGCGATCTTTGGCGCATTGAGCGCCCTGCCCGCGCAGGATGGCATGGCCGTCTTCCGGTCGGACGTCCGCCTGGTGGAAGTCTATGCCACCGTGTTCGACCACCACGGGCATTACATGGATGGTTTAAAAGGCGATCGCTTCGAGCTGCTGGACGAAGGCGTACCGCAACCCATCGTCACCTTCGAATCGAACTCGGCCAGTCTCTCGTGTGCGATTGTGCTCGATACGACCGGCAGCATGTTCCGTGCCCTACCCGCCGTGAAGAACGCCGTGATGCATCTGATCGATGAGTTTCGCCCGGAGGACGCCGTCGCGATTTACAGCTTCAGCACTTCCCTGCAGGTGTTGCAGGATTTCACGACCGACAAAAGCGCCCTGAAGACCGCGGTGCTGCGCACCCGGGCCGCCGGCGAGACCGCCCTGTTCGATTCCATCTCGCAGGCCGCCGCGGCCATCGGCAGGCGCAACGGGAAGAAATCCATGATCGTGTTCACGGATGGCGACGACAATGCCAGCGTGCTGAATGCCAACACGGCGCTGGCGCGCGTGAAGAAACTGGGCATCGCGATCTATACCATCGGGGAAGGCGAGGCGGTCACCAGTCCGGCTTTAAGCCGCGGATTGAAGGAGATCTCGCAGGTGACCGGCGGCGTAGCCTACACCGTGAAAAAGCCCAAGGACGTGGCAACCGTGTTCCAGGATATATCGGAGGACATGCAGCACGGATACATGCTCACCTATAAGCCTCCTCCGGTGCACGGATTCGGGTGGCGCAAGATCCAGTTAGTCCTCAACGGCCCGAAAGATACAAAAATCCGGGCGCGCGAAGGATACCTGCC
>JBEKIM010000538.1:0-4275 GCA_050011755.1 Bryobacteraceae bacterium
TCACACCGCCTATTCGTGCCGAAGGGCTTCTACCGGCTCGACGGACGCGGCACGGCGGGCGGGAATGAAAGCAGCCAGCGCGCCACTCGCCAGGAGAGCCGCGACTGTCAATCCGAAAGCCAGCGGGTCGTTTGGCTTGATTCCGTAAAGCAAGGAAGCGCTCAAGCGCACAGCGGCGAACGAGACGGGCAGCCCGATGGCCGCTCCCAGGGCGATCAGCAGGAGGCCGTCGCGCAATACCATCCACTCGATGCGGCCCGGCGCCGCGCCGAGGGCGATGCGCAACCCGATTTCCGATGTGCGCCGCGTGACTGCGTAGGCCATCACCCCGTAAATGCCCACGGCGGCCAACAACAAAGCCAGCAGCCCGAAAAAGCCGCTGAGGGTTGCGATCAGGCGCTCGACGAAGATGGAATCGTCTACCCGCTCGCGCAGCGTACGCGGTTCGACCAGCGCCACTTCCGGATTGATGCGGCTCAGTTCCCCCCGGACAATCGGAAGCAACGCGGCGGCAGGCAACCGCGCGCGCACGACTAAGGTGGGGTCGTAGCTGTATCCGCCCTCCCGAAAGGGCACGTACACGGTGGATTTGGGAGGCGTGGTCAGCCCATCGTGCAGGATGTCGCGCACCAGGCCGACGATGGAAGTGGGCTCGCCGCCTTCGGGCTTGGAATCGTCGAAGCTGAGAATGCGGCCCACGGGGTCGGCCGTTCCCGGAAGGAACTCCCGGACGAACGCCTCGTTGACGACGGCGATCTTGCGCGCGGAACGCAGGTCGGCCGGAGCGAACTCGCGCCCGCGAAGCGCCCGCATGCCGAGGGTCTCGAAGTAGGCCGGTCCCACTCCCTGCTCGTCAACCTCAACACCCTCAGGGGCCGTGCGCGCCGATCCCGGGACACGAATTCCCGCGCTCCAGGAGCCGCCGCGAAAGGGTCCAGGCAGCCCGTAACTTACCGCGTCGATGCCGGGCACCGCGCTCAACCGAGCCAGCAGCCTCGCGCGGTGCTTGTCCTTATCGGCAGCCTTCCATGCCTGCGGATAGTCCAGCGAAAAGGTCAATACATTGCGCGCCACAAATCCCGGATTGATGGCACGCAGGCCGGCAAGGCTGTGCGCGAACAATGCCGCCGCCACCACCAGCACCACGGAAAGCGCGACCTGTGCGACTACCAGGGCTTTGCGAAAACCGGCGCGCCCACCGGCACCGTGACGCTCGGACCCGCCATCCTTCAGAGCGGCGGCGGGATCGAGAGACGTGGCGCGCAAAGCCGGGGCCAGGCCGAACACGAGCGCGGACAGAATCGAGATTCCCAAGGTAAATCCCAATACGGTTGAATCCGGCGCGACTTCGAATTGCTCGCCGGAGCCCGGCGGCAGAAATAAGAGCATGTAGCGCTCGCCCCAAACGGCGAATGCCAGGCCCAAAACGCTGCCCAGCAGGGCCAGCAGCAGGCTCTCGATCAACCATTGCCGCACCAGGCGCCAGCGCGTGGCGCCCAGGGAAAAGCGCATGGCCATCTCGCGGCGCCGGGCGGCTCCGCGCGCCAGCAACAGGTTCGCCACATTGGCGCAGGCGATCAACAGAACCAGTCCGACAGCCACCATAAGGATCGTCAAAGGCTTGCCGAAGGCCTCACGCAACATGGAGATCCCCACACCGGCATCCCGCACTTCGATCCTCTGCTCCAGGGCGAACTTGCCAAAAGCGCTGGCGCGCTGGCCTCCGTAGACGCTCATCAGGTACTGCTGCATGATGGTGGCGGCAGCCGCTTGTATCCGGCTGCGCGGAATCTCCGGGCGGCGGCGCGCCATAATCCAGACCCAATGCATGCCAGGCTGCATGATCTCGCCGCGAGACATCATGGCCGGCGCCCATAGATCCGCATGGCTCTCCACTTCCACGCCACGAAATCCGGGAGCGGCCACGCCGATGACCGTCAAAGGTTGCTCATCCACCTTCAACACGCGCCCTAGCACCGCGGGATCCATAGCCAGGCGGCTACGCCAGAAGTCGTAGCTCAGCACGACCAGCGGATGCCCCTGCGGAGTGCGATTGTCCGCATCGTTGAAGAGCCGCCCGATGGCCGGCTTCACTCCCAGCACGTCAAAGTAGTTCCCGGTGACGTACTCGCGCTGCAAATAATCCACGGAATTGCTGCGGCCCGCGTCGAAGCGCACCTTCGCGGCGCCGCTGCGCGCGAATACGCCGGAGAACAGATCCGCGTGCTTCCGGAATTCCAGATAGAGCGGATAGGAAGCGTAGCCTTTGCCCCAGCCGCCGGTCCTATACAGGAGCACGAGCTGCTCCGGCCTTTCGACCGGCAGCAGGCGCAGCATCAGCGTATTCACGAACGAGAAGATGGCGGTATTCGCGCCGATACCCAGGGCCAGCGACAGCACCGCCGCCAGCGTGAAAGCGGGATTGCGGCGCAGACCGCGGATGCCATATCCGGCATCCTTCGCCAGGATCGCGATCCACGGTACGGCGCGGCGGTCGCGGTAGGCTTCCTTCATCTGCTCGATTCCGCCGAATTCGCGGCGGGCCGCTGCGCGCGCGGCATCGGGTGCGAAGCCCTCCTCGCGCAGCTCGGCGGCGCGCATTTCCAAGTGGACTTCCACTTCCTCGCTCAGCTCGCGGTCTCCCTGCCGCTGCGAAAGCAGCGCGGTCAGACGTTTCCACAGCGTGCGCATGCAGGCTCCTATTCAGGTACTCGCAGAAACCGGTCCATCAACGCCACGGTGCGCGCCCAGTCGTCCTGCTCGCGGACGATCTGCTTGCGGCCGGCCTTGGTCAGCTCATAGAACTTCGCCCGGCGGTTTTTGTCCGAAGCGCCCCATCGCGACACGATCCAGCCGCGCTGTTCCAGGCGCAGCAACGCCGGGTAAAGGGTGCCCTGGTTCAGTTCGAGAACACCGGCGGAGATCTGCTGGATGCGCTTGGCCAGTCCGAAGCCGTGCTGCGGGCCCATGCTTTCGAGGGTGCGCAGGACCATCAAGTCGAGCGTGCCTTGCAAAACGTCGGGTTTGGAGTTTCGTATAGACATCCAAAAGGAGTATGCCGCTTTTCATTTAGAATGTCAAGAGGAGGCCCAACCAGAGGGCTGTTGAGCTAAAGTGAGACATGTGAACGGCATGCGTCTATTGCCCGCGTTGGCGCTGGCGGCGGCTTCCGCATGGGCGCAGGCGCCCGCAGGCGGCGCATTCGTCGAAGACCTGCAACATCGGGCGTTTCTGTTCTTCTGGGAGCGTTCCGATCCGCAAACCGGGCTGGCGCTGGATCGGGCGAAGGCGGATGGCAGCGCGGAGAGCCGCCGCGTCGCCAGCACTGCCTCTACCGGCTTCGGACTGACGGCGCTGTGCATCGGGGCGGAGCGCGGTTGGATCGCGCGCGAGCGGGCCCAGACGCGCGTGCTGGCCACGCTGCGCTTCCTGGCTGCACGGATGCCCCGCGAGCACGGCTGGTATTACCACTTCATCGATCTGCGGACTGGAGAGCGGCAGTGGTCGAGCGAGCTTTCATCCATCGACACCGCGCTGCTGCTCGCCGGCGTGCTGACCGCGCGGGAGTATTTCGGCGAACAATCCGAAATCGGGAAACTGGCGGAATCGATTTACGAGGCCGTCGACTTTCAATGGATGCTCAACGGAAGTCCCGCGCTCCTCTCGATGGGCTGGAAGCCTGAATCGGGATTCTTGAAAGCCCGATGGGATAAGTACTGCGAACTCGCAATCCTCTACTTGCTGGCCATCGGTTCGCCGCGGCATGCCATCCCGGCGGATTCCTGGTACGCCTGGCGCCGGCCGCACGTGCGCTACGAAGGCTACGACTATATCTCCGGTGGACCGCTGTTCACGCATCAGTATTCGCACGCCTGGGTGGATTTTCGCGGAAGGCGCGAAAGTCGCGGCGGGCGCACCGATTGGTTTCAAAACTCCGTCACGGCCACCGAGGCCCATCGCGCTTTTTGCATCACGCTGCGGACGAAATTTCCGGACTATGGGCCGGATGCGTGGGGCATCACAGCTTCGGACAGCGCCAAAGGTTATGTTGCGTGGGGCGGTCCACCCATGGATCCGGCCATCGACGGCACGCTGGTACCCTGCGCGCCCGGCGGATCGCTGATGTTTACATCGGATATTGCCTTGCAGGCCCTGGCGAACATGCAGGCCATGCTGGAAGGGCGCGTATACACGCATTACGGGTTTGTGGATGCCTTCAACCCACTGACCAAGTGGATCGATCCGGACGTCATTGGAATCGACGTAGGCATCACC
>JBEKIM010000539.1:0-4274 GCA_050011755.1 Bryobacteraceae bacterium
GACGCTCCACATCGCGCGCCGCCGCCCGGATCACCTCGATAAAATGCACATCGTAGCTTCCGTGCGCATCCGCATGCTGCGCTGCCAGTTCGCGGAAGATATTCTCCACCATCACCACCGAGCCGTCTACGATGATGCCGAAATCGATCGCGCCGATGGACAAAAGGTTCGCCGGAATATGCCGCCAGTCCAGGCAGATAAACGAAAACATCAGCGCAAACGGGATGGTCACCGCCACGATCAGCGCCGTCCGCACGCTGAACAGAAACAGTCCCAGAATCAGGAGCACCAGCAACATGCCGCGCAGAAGATTCTCTTCTACCGTACTGGTGGTCTCTTCAATCAACCCTTGCCGGTCGTAATAGGGCACCACTTTCACATCCGGCGGCAGCACGTGCTCGTTGAGTTCCTTGGTCATGGCCTCCACGCGCCGCAGGATCACTTGCGCCTGCTCGCCCACGCGCATCAGGATGACTCCTTCCACCGCCTCATCCTGCTTCATGTATCCGAACTGGCCGAGCCGCGGCGCGTGGCCGATCTCCACCTTCGCGATGTCCTTCACGTAGACCGGGATCCCGTTCTTCTCCTGCAGAACAATGTTTCCGATGTCCGCCGTGTCCCGCACCAATCCCAACCCGCGTATGTAATAGAACTGGCCGCCCTGGGAATAAAACCCGCCGCCGGCATTGGCGTTGTTGTTACTCAGTTGCTGCGTCACTTGCGGGACTGTCACGCCATAGGCGAACAGTTTATTCGGATCGAGCAGAACCTGGTATTGCATGGTGGTCCCGCCAAATCCGGAGTCGTCCGCTACCCCCTGTATGGACCGGTAGTGGCGTTCCAGCACCCAGTCCTCGATCACCTTCAGATCCTGCGGCGAGCGGTCCGGGCTCTGCAAAACATAGCGGTAGATCAGGCCGCTGGGGCTGAAGAGCGGCGAAATCGTGGGCTGCAGACCGTCGGGCATATCGGCGTTCGCCATGCGCTCAAACGCCTGCTCGCGCACGAAATATGGGTCGGCCCCGTATTCGAAATTCATCTCGATCGCGGACAGCCCGTAGAGCGAGATCGAGCGCAGCGCTTCCAGCCGCGGAATCCCGTTCATCTCGATTTCTATCGGGATGCTGACCAGCCGTTCGATTTCCTCCGCCGCGTGGCCCGGCCACTGCGTGATGATTTCCACGTGCGGCGGCGAAAGATCCGGATAAGCGTCAATCGGCAGCTTCTCAAAAGAAATAGCGCCCCAAAACATCAGGGCCAGCGAGGCGATTACAATCAGGAACCGCTGCCGCAAGGCGAAGGAGACTAGTTTCGCAATCATTTTTTCGCCCTATTGGATGGCATTGGCGAACTGCAGGAAAAGACTGCCGTCCGCTACCACGTTTTCGCCTTCGCGTAGGCCGGTGGAGATCTCCACCAATCCATCCTGCTGCGGCCCGATCGTGACCGAGCGTTGGGCGAACTTGCCGGGTTCGGCCTCGACGTACACGATGGGTTCATTCTTGTCGTCGCGCAGCACCGCGGCCACCGGCACCACCAGAATGTTGTTCCGGCGGCTGGTGCGAATGACCGCATCCACGAACATATCCTTCTTCAGCAGGCCGCCGGGATTGCCGGTGACGATGCGCACCGGCGTAGTGCGCGTGTTGGGATCCACAAACGATCCGATGTAGGAAATCACGCCGTGAAAAGTCCGGGTGAAAGATGGATTGGTTTCCTCCACCCCGTCGCCGTTCTTGACCGACGGCAGGTCCCTGTCGAAGATGTGCCCTTGCACCCACACGGTGGAAACGTCGCTGATCTGGAAACAGACGGTCTGACCGGCTTCGATCAGCATGCCGGGCGAAATGAGCTTCTGCACAATCACGCCGGAAATCGGCGACCGCACGGCCAATTCGGTGCCGATCGCCGTTCCCTGCTTCTCCGCCTGGTCGATCTCCTGCGCCGTGATGCCGAAAATGCGCAGCGGCTGCAGGCTGTTCTGAACATCCGTAGCGGCATCGTTATAGTCCGCTACACTGCTTTCATAGTCTTTGACGGCCACCACTCCGTGATCCAGCATCTCCTTCATGCGGTCGACGATTCGCTTGTTGAATTGTTCGCGGTTGCGCGCCTTGCGATACGCCGCGATGGCGTTGGCGACGTCCGGACTCGAAACGTACAGCAGCGGCTCGTCCTTCTTGACGGGCGTGCCGACGTCCACCAGAATCCGCGTGATCGGCCCATTCACCTGGGTGATGGCCTGCGTCGTGTGATCCTGGTCCCAATCCACGGTGCCCGTGGTGTGGACAGCTACACCCCATGAGGTTCTCGCCACGGGCGTGATTTTCAAATGGGAAAGTTGATCCCGCGGCACGGCGAAAAGGCCGGCTTGCGCGCCGGCTTCCTGGCCGGCTTTGCTTTCGGCCTTGGGGGGCCCTCCGCAAGCTCCTTGCGACCACCCTAGCGCCGCCAGGAAAATCGCAGGGGCACATCCGGCAAATGGCAATCGCCGCATGCCGGTCGACGGCAATGCTGTCTGCATAGCGATACTCTTCTCCTCTTCATCAAAAACGGAATGGATGGTTGGAAGAGCTAGGCTTGTGGAGGACCACGCGAGGAACTGGCGGAAAGCAGCGTTTGGTAGACCGTCTCCACATCTGGAACCGGTGCCAGCCAAGCCATCGAGAGCACGGGCGCCATCGTAGCGTTTACCGTCGTCTGCAGAAACGGCAGAGGACCCACGTGGCAAAGCAGGCAGCAATGGTCCGGAGTGTGGTGCGATTCTTCCTGCGCAGCCAGAGCCAGGGACTGGCCAAGGATGATCAGACCCACCAGCAACAGGAGAAGCAGCGTTCTCCCCGCGGGCCGCCTTCGGCGGACCGCACGAATGCTTTGGTTACGCGCTGTAATGGATTTAGGTTAACAGATCTACCCCGTTTACCGAAATGCCCGCCGGCCGGACGCCACGCTACCCCCCGGTTCGGTGTACAATATGGTTGCCAATTCGGAGTGTGCCGCTTGGCCCCGAACAACTCTGGGGGAGCCATGGATAAACCAGCGCAGAATATTCAAGATAGCTTTCTAAACAACGCGCGAAAAGACAAAATTGTCCTCACCATCTACTTAATGAGTGGGGTGAAACTTTCCGGCCGCATCAAGAGTTTCGATAAGTACTCCCTGGTCTTGGAAACGAATAATCAGGAACAGCTCATCTTCAAGCACGCCATCTCCACAGTCGTGACTTTGAAGACGGCCCATTCCTACGCCGCGAGTTCGCAGTCCGTTGGATCGGTGCCGGTGGCCGCTGGCCCATCGTCCAATCCGGTGGCGCAAGCGGAAACCTCGGAGGCCTGATCTCAACCACCCCACAAACGCCGCCGGAACGGGCAATCCTCGTCGGAGTGGACTGGAAGAATCGCCGCGCGGGCGCCTATTTTGGGCCGGCGCACGCCGCCGAGTCTCTCGAAGAACTCTCGGAGCTGGCGTCCAGCGCGGGCGCTGTCATCGCCGGCCGCGTCATCCAGGCCCGCGACGCGCCGGAGGCCGCCACTTTGATCGGCCAGGGCAAAGTCGTGGAACTGGCGCAATTGAGCGGGTCGCTGGACGCCGGCCTGGTCATCTTCGATCACGACCTCACACCCACCCAGCAACGCAACCTCGAAAAAGAACTGGGCCGCCGTGTGATCGATCGCACGCAACTGATCCTCGACATATTCGCCCGCCGGGCACGCACCCGGGAAGGCCGCTTGCAGGTCGAGCTGGCGCAGTTGAATTACCTGCTGCCGCGCCTCAGCGGCCGCGGCGTCGAGATGTCCCGGCTGGGCGGCGGCATCGGCACGCGCGGCCCCGGCGAGACCAAACTGGAGACTGACCGCCGCCGGATTCACCACCGCGTGAAGAAAATTGAAGAAGATCTGGAGAACGTGCGCGCCGGACGCGCGCTGCATCGCCGCAAGCGCCAGGCCGTGCCCTTGCCTACTATCGCGCTAGTAGGTTACACAAATGCTGGGAAATCCACCCTTTTTAACCGCCTGGCACAGGCCGCCGTCCTGGCCGATGCACGCATGTTCGCGACGCTCGATCCCACGGTCCGTCCCGTCACCCTGCCCTCCCGCCGCCGCGTCCTGGTAAGCGACACGGTCGGATTCATCGGGAACCTGCCCACCACGCTGGTGAAAGCCTTCCGCGCCACGCTCGAAGAGGTGACCGACGCCACCCTGATCCTGCACGTGGTGGATGTCTCCGCGCCGCACGCCGCCGCGCAGACCGGCCACGTCCTCAGGGTGCTGGCC
>JBEKIM010000540.1:0-4271 GCA_050011755.1 Bryobacteraceae bacterium
GCCGTCTGCCGCTACTATCGCGGCACGGGCCAAACGGTCCATCCGGACCAGGTCCTGCTCACCGCCAGCACCAGCGAAGCGTACCAATATCTTTTCAAGCTACTGGCCGATGCGGACGATGAAGTGCTCGTACCACGGCCATCGTATCCGCTTTTTGAATTCCTCGCCACCATGGAATCGCTGCGCGTGGTTTCCTATCCGCTGCTCTACGACCACGGCTGGTCGATCGATCGCGATGCCCTGGCGGCAGCCATCACGCCGCGGACGCGAGCCATCGTGCTGGTGAATCCCAACAACCCCACGGGATCGTTCCTCAAGCGCGACGAACTGTCGTTCTTGCAATCGCTCGCCCTGCCGCTCGTTTCCGACGAAGTCTTCGCCGACTACGCCTTCAAGGACGATCCGCGCCGCATACGCACGCTGGCCGATGGCACGGAAGTGTTGGCGTTTTCCATGAGCGGCCTTTCCAAGATTGCGGGACTGCCCCAAATGAAGCTGGGCTGGATCGTAGTCTCGGGTCCTCCGGCCGCGCGCGCTGAAGCCAGAGACATGCTGGAGTGGATCGCCGACACCTACCTTTCTGTAAGCACGCCCGTGCAGCAGGCCGCCCCGCGGTTGCTGGAATTGGGCCAGGGCATTCGAGATCAGATCGCGGCGCGCGTGCGCGCCAATTTCACATGGCTGGCGTCCGCGATCGGGCCCGCTTCGCCCTGCCGTCTGCTGGCCGTCGAGGGCGGCTGGTACGCCACGCTGCAAGTCCCGCGCGTCCGCCGTGAGGAGCAGTGGGCGCTCGATCTTCTGGAGCATGACAACGTCCTGGTGCAGCCGGGCTTCTTCTTCGATTTCGAATCCGAAGCCTTCCTGGTGCTCAGCCTGCTCACCCAGCCGGAGACGTTTCGCGAAGGCAGCCGCAGGCTGCTGGCCCGTGTAGATGCGTCCTAGCGGAAGTATCGCAAGATTCCGCTTGACACCGACGTAACGTCAGGCCCGAGCATAAAAGAGGAGGGATCGTGGCGGCCGGCAATGCCATTCGCAAATACAAAACCCGGGAGTTCGCCGCGCGATGCGGCGTGACGGTCCGGGCATTGCATCACTATGACCGCCTGGGATTGCTGCGCCCCAAACGCACGCATAACGGATATCGCGCCTATAGCGACGAGGATCTGGTGCGTCTGGAGCAGATTGTCGCCCTGAAATTCGTGGGGCTGCCACTGCGGCGGATCAAAGGGCTCTTGGATCGCGACGGGCTGGAGCTTTCGCGCGCGCTCGCGATGCAACGCAGGGTGCTGGAGGCCAGGCGTGGTCTGCTGAATCGGGCGATCGAAGCCATTTGCCAGGCGGAAACAGCGCTCCAAGCGGGCCAGCGGCCGGACGCCGCGATTCTTACCAAAATCATCGAGGTCATGGAAATGCAAAACGACGCGGAATGGACCATGAAGTATTACAACGAATCGGCGCAGGCTAAGATCGCGGAGCGCGCGAAGATCTGGTCGCCGGAATTGCGGGAGCGGGTCAGCCGCCAGTGGCTGGAATTGATCGCGGACGTGGAAGCCGCGCTCGGCGAAGATCCGGCCGGCGAGAAGGGGCAGGCGCTGGCGGCGCGCTGGAGCGGGCTGGTGGAGGAGTTCACCGGAGGCGATCCGGAGGTGGCCGGCGGGCTCAAGCAACTCTATGCGGACAGCGGAAACTGGCCAGATCAAGCGAAGCAGCAGATGCAGCCTTTCCGGATCAGCCCGGAGGTTTGGGGATTCATCAATCGGGCGATGGCCGCGCGACGCGCTAAGTGAATTTGTGCGGCGGGCAATTCTGCCCGCAGCCGCCTTTCCAGGCGGCTCTGGCCATCGCAGAGGGCTGGTAGATTCGGTGACGAGTTCGATCCTTCATGTATCCATCCAGCGAAGTCAAGTCAGAGCCCGCTACGACACCAGCGCCTGCGCCACGCGGCTGGCCAACTGATCGAAGGTGAGGATCTCGTACAAGGACGGGTCGGACATGATGCGCGCCACCAGCGCGGTGTGCATAGCGTGTCCGGCTCGCTCGGCAATCACGTGGCCCAGTAGCGGCTTGCCCAGCAACGCCAGGTCTCCGATCAGGTCGAGCGCCTTGTGCCGGCAGCACTCGTCGGCGAAACGCAGACCGTCCGGATTCATCACGCCATCGCCGGTAAAGCAGACAGCGTTTTCGAGCGATGCGCCGCGAATCAGTCCCATGTCGCGCATCTGGTCCAGTTCATGCGCGAAGCCGAATGTGCGCGCCGGGGCGATCTCGGAGGCGTAGCGCTCCGGCGTAACTTCCATTTCAATCGTGCGGCGTCCGGCCAGCGGATGGTTGTAGTCGGTCTCGCACGTGAGACAAAAGCTCTCGGCGGGCAGTATCGAAATTCGCTTGCCACGCTCCTCCACCGACACCGGACGCCGGATGCGCAGATATTTCCGCCGCCGCCGGGACTGCCGGATGCCCGCCTGGTGAATCAGTTTCACGAATGGCAGACCGCTGCCATCCAGAATGGGCACTTCCAGGTTGTCGATCTCCACGAAAGCGTTGTCGATCCCCATGCTGTAGAACACGCTGAGCAGGTGTTCGGTGGTGGAGATGAGCACGCCCTGGCGCATGAGGCTGGTAGCATAGCTGACGCGAGCCACGTGCCGCCAGCTTGCGGCGATCGGAAAATTGTCCAGATCGGTGCGCAGGAAAACAATGCCTGTGGAGACTGGGGCGGGAACAATGCGGATGGATACTGCGACACCGCTGTGCAGGCCGACACCGGTAGCCTGAACGGGGCGTTGGACGGTCGTCTCAAAGCGCAAATGGGCTCTCCGGATGATGCATGACAGATCTAAGGCCGTGCCTTAGAAAGCAAGCGTAACACCAAGCAGGAAGTTGTTTTATATCATCGCCTTATACAATTAGGACTGTAGTGAAATAGCCACAAAATCGAATTTGTGTGTAGCGCAAACGCTATCGGAGGGCGGGCAATTCTGCCCGCAGCGGGCTGAAAACCAAACTGACCCCACTAATCACATCTGTTCCAACCGGCTCGGCCGGCGGCCCGCCTCATCTGTGACACCATTGCCGCTCAATAAGTTAGCGGTTGTCTTTCGGAGCCGCAAAGATGATGAAAACCAAAAGTAGTGGGGCGGCCAATCTTGGCTGCAGCCGGCTTTCCAGCCGGCTTAGCCGCCTGAAAAGGCGGCTGCGGGCATGATTGCCCGCCCCACGGTGAGTTTTCGACGGTGCCCCAAGCGAAGTCACGCGATAGTTCAAACCGGCCCGGCCGGCGGCCCGGCTAAAGCGCACCCTCCCGCCACCTGCTAAAATCCACCCAATGCACTCGTCGCGACGCCTGTTCCTGGGAGCGGTCACGGCTGCGTCCTACAAACGCCTGCTGGGCGCCCACGACCGCATCCAAGTGGGCTTTATCGGCTACGGATTAATCGGCCGCCAGCACGTCCACGATTTCAAAAATCAAAAAGACGCGGACCTCTCCGCCATGTGCGAAGTCTGCCAGCCGCGCCTCGAAGAGGGTCTGGCGGCGTGTGGACCCGGTGCCAAACCGTATCGGGATTTCCGCAAGCTGCTGGACAACAAAGATATCCAGGCCATCGTCGTTTCGACGCCCGACCATTGGCACGCCCTGCTCACCATCATGGCGTGCGCCGCCGGCAAGGACGTCTACGTGGAGAAGCCGCTGACGCTCTTTGTCAAGGAAGGCCGCTGGATGACCGAAGCCGCGCGCCGCTACCGGCGCATCGTGCAGGTGGGCACCCAGCAGCGCTCCGGCCCGCACTACCAGAAGGCCCGGGAACTGGCGCAGGCGGCCTACTTCGGCAAGATTCTCAGCGCGCAGATGGGCGCCTACCGCAACGTCATGCCCGGCTTCGGCAACCCGCCCGACGGTCCCGCGCCGCGGGATCTCGATTATGACATGTGGCTCGGCCCGGCGCCCCTGCGGCCTTACAATCCGCACCGCGCGCTCTATCATTTCCGCTGGTTCTGGGACTACTCCGGCGGCCAGATGACCAACCTGGGCGCGCACAATATCGACATCGTGCAATGGTATTTGGGGGTGAAAGGCCCCACGGCCGTCTCGTCCAGCGGCGGACGTTTCGCCTTAGAGGACAATGGCGAGACTCCCGACACGCAGGACGCCATCTTCGAATATCCGGGTTTTACGGCCGAGCATTCGATCCGCGAGGCCAGCGCTGGACGGCGCCAGGGCTTTGGCCTGGAATTCTTCGGCGCCAAGGGCAGCATGACGGTTTCGCGCGCGG
>JBEKIM010000541.1:0-4264 GCA_050011755.1 Bryobacteraceae bacterium
GAGGCGCAATCGAGTAAGTGTTCAATTTTATACACCTTTCAATGACTGCTGTGTCCTATATTGAACTGCATTAAGACTTTTTTCTCTTGAAACCCTTATTGATCTCTGGTAATATCTGCCTTGAAAAGATTTCGGACGGCCACTGCCTATTAAGAGGTGCGAACATGGGAGCACTGCGAAGTCCGCTGCCGCAAGCCCTAAAGGTTCGCGGCGTATCGCGCCGTGAGTTTGGGAGGTTTTGCAAATTGATGGTGGCCACGCTGGCGCTTCCCCCGCGCTACCTGCCGGCAGTCGAAAAAGCCCTCAGCCAGACAAAACGCCCGGTGCTGGTATGGCTCGAGTTTCAAGATTGCGCGGGCAACTCGGAATCGATGCTGCGCACCAGCAATCCATCCGTCACTGAATTCGTACTGGATCTACTCTCCTGGGAATACCACGAGTTGATCATGGCGGGCGCGGGCAAACAGGCGGAAGAAGCGCTGGAGCGGGTGGTTCGCGAACATAAGGGCGAATACATCGCGGTAGTGGAAGGCGCCATCCCTACAGCGGACGGCGGTGTCTACTGCACGATCGGCGGCCAAACCGCTCTCGAGATTGCGAAACATGTTTGTACCAATGCGGCAGCCAACATCGCGGTTGGCGCGTGTGCCTGGGATGGCGGCCTGGTTCGATCGAACCCGAATCCGACGGGCGCGGTGGGGCTGCAGGAAGCCGTACCCGGTTTGAATGTGATCAACTTGGGCGGCTGCCCGCACAATCCCGCTAATACCGCGGCGGTACTGGTGCACTATCTGACCTTCCACGAGATGCCCGCGCTCGATCAGTATAATCGGCCGTTGTTCGCTTACGGCAACATTATCCACGACCAATGCGAGCGCCGCGCGCATTACGATGCGGGGCGCTTTGTGGAGGAGTGGGGCGACGAGGGGCACCGCAAGGGTTATTGCCTTTACAAGATGGGATGCAAAGGACCTGAGGCGACTTATAACTGCCCAACCGTGCGGTGGAACGATGGGACGAGTTGGCCGGTGAAATCGGGCCACGGCTGCATCGCCTGCGCTTCGCATCGCTTCTGGGATACCAAGTCGCCTTTTTACAAGCGGCTGCCATCGGTGCCGGGGTTCGGCGTGGATGTGGATGCCGGAACGCTCGGCCTGGTGTTGACGGGCGGCGTGGCTGCCGCTCTGGGTTTACACGGCATCGCCAGCGTGGCGCGGGAGCAAATGCGTCCCAAAGGCGAAGAGCCCAGGGGTGGTCCGACCGAGATCGCCCGGCCGGACGGCCTGGTGGAGCGCGAAGGGCCGCCGGAGAAGCCATAAGGGAGTTGTGGAGGACTAGGAAACGTCGTGCCCACGACCAGTAAGCCAGCATCGGCTCTGGCCCGGCTTCCCAAGCTGGGTCTGGTTCGAACGTATGTCTGGGAGAAGCCGGTTCGTATCGTTCACTGGCTGATCTTCTTTGCCTTCGTCTCGCTTTCATTCACTGGCCTGTACCTTCACCATCCGTTTCTAACCGCTTCCGGCCGGGCCCCCTTCCTGATGGCCAAGATGCGGTTTGTGCACGTGGTCTCCGGATTCGTGCTCATCGGGGCGTTTGCGTTCCGGATCTATTGGTTTTTCAAAGGCAATTTCTGGTCGAGGTGGTACGCATATCTCCCCATCCATAGCGAGCAGTGGAAGGGGATCGGATCGATGCTTGAGTTCTACCTCTTCATGCGATTCAATCCCCGCCCCGGAGTGGGCCACAATCCCCTGGCCGCGCTGTCGTACGTCGTCATTTATCTGCTGATCCTGGTGGAGATGCTGACCGGCGTTTTTCTATTCAGCCGGGTGCTGGGCAACCCGGTGCTCAACCAATTCATCGGCTGGCTGCCGCTGCTCATCGACCCAGGGTATCTTCGCCTCATTCACTACTTTCTGATGTTCGTGTTCTTCGCGTTCATCATCTTCCACGTTTATCTTTCGGTCCTCGTGTCGATCAAGGAAGAAAACGGCCTGCTGGACAGTATTTTCTCCGGTTGGAAGTTCGTGCCTGCCGGTGAACTGCGGCACGAGATCGCGGCGATCCCGGAGGCCAGGCGGTTCGCCAAACGGCACCAGTTGCTGCCAGGCGGCGTGCCGGCTGAGGAGCGCGCCGGGATCGCGCCAAAGCCGCGCCCGGGTCCCGGACCGGTGGCGCTTTTCCGGAATTGGATCAGCTACGCCGGAACGGGCATCGCCGCCGTGGGCGTGGTCGTATTCGTCGTGTTGACGGCCTACCACACTATCGGCGGCGGCGCCCTCACCGAACCTTACGGCGACCTGGTGATCTTCCTCGTCCCGCCCATATTCGTGATGGCCGGCGTCGCGGTGGTTTTGATCGGCATGTGGGTGCAATGGATCCGGTGGCGGATGTACAAGCCGCTGGCGTTCGCGCGCTATCCCAAGTGGGACCTGAACCTCGCCAGTGAGAGAAAGGCTCTTCTGGCGGTGGCGATGGGGGCCGCGATTCTCTGCGTGCCCGCGATTTATGGGACTGGCCAGGCATATCTATACACCGACGCCGTGCCATTCTGCGGGGCCACTTGCCACTCGATGACTCCGGAGTACGTCACTTACCAGCGATCGCCGCATGCACACGTAGGATGTGCGCAGTGCCATATCGGACCCGGCGCCATGGGCTACATCGAAGCTAAGACTCACGGCATGATGGAACTTTTCGAGACCATCCAGGACGACTATCCGCGGCCGATCCCCGTCCCCGTAGTCTCGCTGCGTCCCATCCGGGCGAATTGCGAGCAGTGCCATTGGCCCTCCAATTTCTTCGGGGCGCGGGAAGTGCGAAGGACGCACTTTATGGCCGATGAACAGAATACGCGCTGGGAGATCGACATGCTGGTCCGGGTGGGCGGCGGCACGTCCGGGGACGCGGCGCGCATGGGAATTCACTGGCACGTCGCGGGAAAGGTCGAGTATCTGGCGAGCGACGCCGAGAAGCAGAACATCCCGTGGGTGCGGTCGGTGGATCCGATCACCGGCGCGGCGAAAGTTTACACCTCGCAGGCGCAACCTCCGGCAGGGCGGGGCGCCGGCGAGATCCGCACGATGGATTGCGTAGACTGTCACAACCGGCCGAGCCACATCCTCCAGCCGCCCGACCGGAGCGTGGATGGCGCGATTGCCGAAGGCCGCATCGATGCCTCGTTGCCCTTTGTCAAGCAGCAAGGCGTGGCGGCGCTAACGGCGATTTACCCCAACCGGGAGCAAGCCATGCGGGGAATCGAAAGCAGCCTGCGAGGTTATTACCAGAAGACTTACCCTCAGGTGTACTCAGAGAAGCGGCGGGCAGTCGATGGCGCCATCGCGCACCTGCAAGACATCTACGGCCACTCTATCTTCCCGGCAATGAAGGTCCGCTGGGATACATATTCCACCAACGACACGCATTTCTATTCCACAGGATGTTTCCGGTGCCATGACGGCCAGCATAAGAGCGTAGATGGGAGCGCGATCCGGTCCGATTGCGACACTTGCCACCAGATCCTGCGGCAAGGCAAGGCCGGGAGCGAGCAGTTCGCGGCGGGAGCGGCGGGGCTGACATTCGATCACCCCGTGGACATTGGCAACACCTGGGCGGAACAGGCTTGCAGTTCCTGCCACTCGGGAGGATCGTTTTGAGGGCGGGAAGAGAAGTCAGGAGTCAGAATTCAGCTTAGGGAGCGTATATGAACGGAACTCGAGCGTTGCGGATTGTGGCTTTCATGTCGATCTCGGTCGGTGTCGGTATTCTCAGCCGCGCGGCATGGGGGTTCGTGATCTTCGGAATCCTTGTGTTGATTGACAACTTTGTCATCAAGAGCCCGCCTGCGCCGCCGTACCGCGCCGCTGCCGATGAAGACGACCGGGCGGCCTAACATCGCTGCCCACACGAAATGACTCTCTGCCGGCGTCTGCCATTGATGCCCGGCACGGGGTATGTCAGCAGTGGATGGAAAGAGGCAGGGAGGATGGCATGGCGCGGATTGTAGTCGATCCAGTGACGCGTATTGAAGGGCACCTGCGCATTGAGGCGCAGGTGGACGGTGGCGTCATCACGGATGCCTGGAGTTCCGGGACGATGTTCCGGGGCATTGAACTGATCCTGCGTGGCAGGGACCCGCGGGAAGCGTGGATCTGGGCGCAGCGGATCTGCGGGGTTTGTACGATGGTCCACGCGCTAGCCTCGGTCAGCGCCGTGGAGGACGCGCTGGGCATCGAAGTTCCAGACAATGCCCGTCTGATCCGCA
>JBEKIM010000542.1:0-4259 GCA_050011755.1 Bryobacteraceae bacterium
GTGTACTCGACCTTCGGAGGAACGCTGGCATAGATGCGTCGCGTCACGATGCCGTCACGTTCCAGTCCGCGAAGCGTGTTCGTCAGTACCTTCTGAGAAATTCCATCGACGGCCCGGCGAAGCTGCGCGAAGCGCAAGGTACCGGTCGAGAGCCGCCGAATGATCAGCACGCTCCATTTATCGGCAATCCTATCTAATACCTGGCGTGTTGGGCAGTGTCTGTTGAATACGTCCCACGGAGAGTTGGTTTCCATAAGGTAACTACCGCGCTCAAAGGTGCCTACTTGCCAATACGTATCAAGTATCCAAGAATCGGCTGTGGGGGTCAACATGAAGCGTAGGGAGTTTTTCCAAGGGGCAGCATTTGCCGGCGCCACCGTCGCCTTCGAGCGGACGGCTCAGGCTGCGGGCGAACTGACGATCCATCTGGATCCCGTAAAAGGCGCGGACTCTAACGAGGGCACAAAGGTGACGCCCCTAAAGACTTTGGCCGCAGCCGCCGGACGCGTAAACGCGCTCCCCGCAGCGGGCCCGGTCACGCTCGTTCTCGAAGAAGGCATCTATGCCGTGAACGAGACCGCGCTCTTCAAGCCCTCGCACGCGTTCACCAAGACCGAAAGGCTGACCATCCGCGCCGCAGTGCTGCCCGATGACCCGGACTGGAGCCCGGTGCGAATGCCCACTCTCATCCACACCATGCCGCTCTCTCCGGACTGGAATGGGCGTCCCGATCCTTTCGGCGGTGTCGCCTATGGCATGCAGATCGAGACCAGCCATGCGACCGTGCAGGGGATTCGCATGTTCGGCATGCCTGTAATCGAAAAGCCGAAGGACGGCGCGATCCACCGGCTCTACGCCATCGGCCGGATTGACCGCAGTCTGGATGACCTGGAGGTCAAACAATGCCTCTTCGCCGGAGATGAGGTGACCAACCCTCACCATCTTTCGCTGCTGGTCAACGGGAGGGGTTTGGTGGTGGAGCACTGCGTCTTCTACCGCGTAAAGCAGAGCATTGTCTACTGGACGCCGGGGACTCGCGGGCACGCGATGCGGAACTGCCTGGCATACGGTTGCAGGGCGGGCGTGTGGACGTCCGGCATTGCAAACGATTTCGACTACCGGAATAACGTCGTCGCGAACGGAGAGTATGTGTGGATTGGGCAAGGCGCGCGATCGGCCCCGGAAGAGTTGCAGCAACTCGCCGGACGGGGCGGCGGCGGTGCGGCGCCCGGAGGACCGCCGCCGGGCGGACGGACGCGGGGGGCAACCCGAAGGTCCCACCCCGCCGGACGCGCGATATGCAGTCAAAGGAAGCCTGTTCGCAGGGAATCGAACGTTCACCGGCTCCGGTGCCGGACCGGCGCTGAACTTCCGCGACAACGATCCGTCGATTCCGGAGCTCGTCGACACCAAACGCATCGACCAGCCGATCGAACTGGAGATGGACGAGTCGAAGAAGAACTATCTGCACCCAATTGCGGGATCGGAAGCGGCCAAGGTCGGCGCAGGGCTCTTCCTGAAACCGTCCGCTGGAGACAAAAACACGAGAGGATTTCGCTATGAGAACAATTCAAATTGGAAGTGTGGCGTTCACGCTCGCAATCGTCGCAGCGGCGATCGTTACTCCATCGCAAGCCCAGCCAGCGCCGCAAAGCGTGCAGGCCGCTCTTGCCAGAGAAGCTGGGACGCTTTCCGAAAAATTTAGTGGACTGGCGCGCGTGATGGCAGGTAAGTATGACTGGAAACCTGGTGAGGGAGTGCGTTCGGTTGGCGACGTATTCAACCTGATCGTGATGGAAGACGGCCTGCTTGCAGGAACACTGACCGGCGCGGGGGGCGGCGCGCGGCCCGCGCCCATCACCGATCCGGAGAAGATGCAAGATGCATTGAAGACGTCTTACGCGAACCTGCAGAAAACCATCGAGGGACTCTCGGATAGCGATCTGAAGACTCCGGTCAAACTGTTTGGGAAGGACATGACGAAGGAGAGCGCCATCCGATACCTTTTTGGGGACCAGCACGAGCATCTTGGACAGTCGATCGCCTACGCGCGCACGAACGGCGTCACTCCGCCGTGGTCGAAATAACAATATCGCCCCGGGCAGCTTCGAACAACTCGTTCGCGTCTTCGATGCCTTGCGTGGCTCGAACAGCCGCGATGTTGGGATGTCAGCGCCGCATGAAAATAGTGCAAGCGAATCTCCACTTGATAAGCAAGTGCAAATGCGCTGCTTCCGGGAGGTTCCACTCGAATGTCAAGTGAAGGGAAGCCGCGCATTCAGATTCTGCAGGGCACCCTCGATCTCGTCGTCCTGCGCACGCTGCGCAGCCTGGGCCCACGGCACGCTTACGGCATTGCCGCCCGCCTGGAACAAGTTTCCGGGGACTTGTTGAAGCTCAACCAGGGCACGCTCTATCCGGCCCTGGTTCGGCTGGAGCAGCAGGGCTGGATCAAGGGCAAATGGGATACGACGGAAAACGGCCGGGAAGCGAAATACTACGCCATCACGAAGGCCGGATTGAAAGCTCTCGGGGAGGAAACCCAGCGCTGGCGCCAGCTGTCCAGCCTCATGGAAAAGCTGTTGGGCGAGGAGTCTTGAGCTATGCGGCACTGCAGACGGCTGTTTGCCAAGCTGAAAAATCTCTTCCGCCGCGCGCACGCTGAGCGCGAACTGAACCGCGAAGTGTCGGCTCATTTGACGCTGCTGGAAGATGAGTTTCAGAGCCGAGGCATGAGTCCCGATGAGGCGCGGATCGAGGCTCGGCGCGCTTACGGCGGCGTGGAGCAAGCCAAGCAGCTCCATCGTGAGGAGCGCTCCATCCTTTGGCTGGAAGAGACCGTCGCGGACCTGCGCTTCGCCTGTCGAAGCCTTTTGAAAACTCCCGGATTTACCACCGTCGCCGTACTCACCCTGGCGCTCGGCATCGGCGCGAACATCGCCATCTTCACCGTGGTGAACGCCGTGCTCCTGCGGCCGCTTCCGTTCCAGCATCCCGAGCGTCTGGTCCGCGTCTTTGACGATTTGAAAGGCGCGGGCGCGAAAGACGTCGGCATGTCCGAGCCGGAATTCGAGGACTTGCGCGATCGCTCCGGCGTCTTCGATAACATCAGCGTCATTTTTCCGTTGAGCACGGCGCTGAGCGGGGGCAACCACCCCGAGCGCATCGAACTGCTCATGACCAGCGCCGATTACTTCCAGCTTCTCGGCGCTCAGGCCGAGCTAGGGCGCGTATACGAACCGCGCGACGCGCGGCCGGGCTTTACCGAATCGGTCGTGATCAGCGATGGACTGTGGAAGCGGCAATTCGGTGGCGACCCGCATATATTGGGCCGACGGATTCGAGTGGATGAGGATGGTTACACCATTGTCGGCGTCATGCCGCCCGATTTCCGGCATCCCGGCCAGACGTTAGCTGGTGACGTGGAATTATGGGCCGCCTGCGGCTTCGCCGCCGATCCGCTCCCATCGCCGCCGGTACGTGCACAGCGCCTCCTGCCCGGCGCCATGGCGCGATTGAAACCGGGCTTGACCATTCAACAGGCTCAGCAACATTTGGACGCCCTGGCCGCGCAACTCGCTCAAACCTATCCGAAGGAATATCCGGCCTCATCCCGATGGTCCCTGCGGCTCGAACCGGTTGAGCAAACCCTCACGGGCAGCGTTCGGCCCACGCTGGTGGTACTGTTGGCCGCCGTTGGATTTGTTTTGCTGATGGTCTCGGTCAATATAGCCAGCCTGCTCGTCGCGCGGTCGTCGGCTCGGATGCGCGAGTTGGCCATTCGACAGGCCCTGGGAGCATCGCGGACCCGGTTAGTACGGCAGCTGCTAACCGAGAGCGTACTGCTATCGTTAATCGGTGGCTTGGCCGCGATGCTGGTTCTAGCGCTAACCAAAGGGTCGCTGCTGGCGCTGATGCCCTCCGACCTTCCCCGTCTCTCAGAGGTACACTTCGACGCCCGAGCGTTGAGCCTCGCCTGCGTGCTTTCGCTCCTTACCGGAATTCTGTTCGGCTTGACTCCGTCGTTGCGCGCCTCCGGCGGCGATCCGAATCGCGATCTGAAGGAGGGTACCAGGGGTGGCACTTCCAGCCTGCGGCAGAACCGTTTTCGGAGCGCTCTGGTGGCCACCGAGATCGCCTTGTCGGTAGTGTTGCTGAGCGGCGCGGGACTCCTGGTGCATAGCTTTTGGAATACGCTACGAGCGAATCCCGGTTTCGATCCGAATGGCCTGATAGTGGCTCGCATTTGGATTCCCTTT
>JBEKIM010000543.1:0-4248 GCA_050011755.1 Bryobacteraceae bacterium
ATTTCGGCGAACAATCCGAGGCCGGCCGATTGGCGGAATCGATTTACGAAGCGGTCGATTTTCAGTGGATGCTCAACGGCGACGCCAAACTGCTCTCCATGGGCTGGAAGCCGGAATCCGGATTCCTGAAGTCCCGTTGGGACAAATACTGCGAACTCGGCATCCTTTACCTGGAGGCGATCGGCTCGCCACGGCACGCGATCCCGGCGGATGCCTGGTATGCCTGGAGGCGGCCACACGTGCACTATGAAGGTTACGACTACATCTCCGGGGGACCCTTGTTCACCCACCAGTACTCGCAGGCATGGGTCGATTTTCGCGGACGGCGCGAAGATCGCGGCGAGCATACCGACTGGTTTCAGAACTCCGTAATCGCCACCGAGGCTCATCGCGCGTTTTGCATCGACCTGCGGCGGAAGTTCGCGGATTACGGCCCGGATGCGTGGGGGATAACGGCTTCCGATAGCGCCAAGGGTTACCTCGCGTGGGGCGGTCCGCCCATGGACCCCGCCATCGACGGCACCTTAGTTCCGTGCGCTCCCGGCGGTTCGCTGATGTTGACGCCGGATCTGGCGCGGCGCGCGCTGCTCAATATGCAGGGCATGCTGGACGGCCGCGTCTACGCGCACTACGGCTTTGTGGACGCCTTCAACCCATTGACCCGGTGGGTGGATCCGGACGTGATCGGGATCGACGTAGGAATCACGCTGTTGAGCGCCGAGAATATGCGGACCGGCAACGTTTGGCATTGGTTCATGCGAAACGGCAACATTCGTTCCGCGATGGAGGAGGCCGGGCTAAGGATGGGGAAGTAAGGCAGGGTGGCAATCCTGCCCGCGGCCGACTAGCCGCCTGAAAGGCGGCTGCGGGCAGGATTGCCCGCCCTCCAGTTTGTTGGGTGTCTCAAAAGCTGAAGCGCGCCAGCAACTCAACCACGCGGCCGGCGGTTCCCCCGGGGGATAGGCCGAAATCCTGATTCTCGATGGTGGAATTGGCGCTGCCGAAGGCGATGGGCTGAAGGTTCAGTTTATTAAAAATGTTATAGAAGTTAGCGCGGAGGTCGAGCTTGGCCGCCTCGCCCAAGTGTATTCCGCTCAGGTTCGTTTGCTTACCGATGCTGAAATCGGTTGAGAGATAACCCGGGCCGCGCCAGGAATTACGTCCGATGCCAGGCGGCAGCGTGGTCGGCCCGCTGGTGGGACTCGTGATGACAAAATACTTTTGCCCGCCGCCGGGGAAGTTGGTGCCGTAGATATAGGCGCTATTGGAAGTACTGTGGCCGGCTCCGCCAAGATACTCGATGGGACGGATGGGACACAGGGTTTGGCCGCCGGGAGTCGCTTCGGCGGCGCCGCAAGTGACGGGCGTCCAGGGGAACCCGCTGCTGGCCGTGAAGATACCACTGATGTTGAATCCGCCGAGTAAGTGACCCAGGAAACCCTCCTGCTTCTTGAAGAAGGGCAAGTCATAGAGACTGAAAAAGTTAAAGTATTGTGGGACATCAAAATCGGAAGGTCCGTACTCGGTGGCCTGATTCTGCGGATAGGTCTGGTTCGTGACGAAGCCGGGGCCCTCATAAGAATTGGTGTCCAGGCTTTTCGACCAGCGGTAATTCGCGGTGAACTGAAAGCCGTTTGACATGCGCCGCGAGAGAGTCACAAGGAGGGCATTGAAATTCGAGTTGACATCGGGCTGCGGGCTGTAAACCTGGCTAAATGGGAAGAGCGGTCCGGTGGGATAGAGGAAACTCTCGTTGACCAGGCGAATCTGGTGCCGCCCTTCGGAACCGCTATAACCCGCGGTGGCCACCAGCTTCCAGGGGAGTTGATATTGCAGGTCGAACGAGTACACCTGGACGAAGGGATTGGGCATATTCTGCTGGGCCATGTACACCTGAACCTGGGGCGCGTTCGGATTCGACGGACCGCGCGGCGTTGGTGGTGGGATCGATGCCGGTGGCCAGCGCCGGATTCACGGGGTAGCTGAATGGGCTGTTGCTGCTTCCGAGTGCATATAGAATCTGCCCATTTGCGAAGGGCGTCCCGAACGAGGTCGTGGCGGTGCCACAGCAGATTCCATAACTGCCAAAGGAGGGCGGATCCTGGAAAACGTTTTCAAATACCACGCCGGGGATTTCGTTGAAGAACCACGCGTATCCGCCGCGGACGACAAGCTTGTCTCCGGCCGCTTTAGGGCTCCAGGCGAAGCCCAGCCGGGGCGCGAAGTTCCTATAGTCCGGATTGTAGAGCTGGCTGACTACCTTGATGTAAGAAGTGTTATAGTCGTCGCCGGGGCCGAAGAAAACGTTACTAAGCTGGCCGTTCTTGTCTGAAAGCGGGGAGAAGTATTCCCAGCGCAAGCCCAGGTTGATCGTTAGATTCGGGCGCAGCTTGAAGTCGTCCTGAACGAAGGCGGCATAGTCGCCATTGCGGAGATAATGCTGCGCGGGAGCGGGCTCGCCGTTCTCCGGGTTCGCGTTGATGGCTTCGTATATGGGGGCGTCGTTGGCGAAGTTCCAGGGACCCTGAAACGTATAAACGGGCCGCGCTCCCCCCGCGAGATTGTCGTTATTCTGCATTTTGCGGAAGACCACGCCGAACTTGAGCCCGTGCCGGCCCAGCATCTTGTTCAGCGTGTCATTCACTTCGTAGGTATTCTGGGCGAAGATGGCCGGCGTGGTACTGCCCTGCGGAGCGCCGAACTGGATATTGTTGTCGACGCCTGGGATATTCTGAATCTGCAATTCCGGAATACCCCAGTTAACCAGCGCGGAGCCGGCGATCTGGTTGTCGGCGAAGCGCGTGAAATTCGCACGGAGCTGGTTGAACACAGTGGGCGAAAACGTGCGGTTCCAACTCAGGAAATAGGCGCTGTTGAAAGGGTTGTTGGGCAGGTCCGCCATGGGCCGGCTCTGGCTGGACGATTGGGCCTGCGTGCCGGAGAGGGGCGTCAGATAAGTGCTGAACGCGAAGCTGTCGTTGCCGTGGGTGTAGTCGCCGCGAAAATTATATTGGTTGCCGCGCTCCAGGCTGGGCGCGCCAAGCACGTCGTATTGGATGTCGGGAACTCCGTCGAGACCGCCGCCCGCCGGGAATTTGCCGATATCCACGTATTGGCCGGTTGCGCCGGTAAGGGAACCGATGTCGAGGCCGCCATTCACTTGCTGGCAGGTCCCCGGGGCAAAGCTCGGGGAACAGGGAACGTTGAGCACCGAGACGACGCGCGGCGCGATTCCGGGTGAAGAGAAAACCTTGGCGGCGACGGAATTGGGATAGGCCGCGATGACGGCTTGGCGGTATTGCGGCGTTTCGACCCATGCCTCGTAGGGGGCGTCGGTGCGATTGGTCAGTCCTTCGTAGCTGAAGAAGAAAAACAGCTTGTCCTTCACAATGGGGCCGCCGACAGATCCGCCGTACTGGCGGAAGCGCGTATCCACGCGGACTGGAGGGGCTCCGAAGGGTCCGCCATATTTGTTATAGGCGTTGAGATTCGGATCCTGGAATTGAAAGAAGCCGCTGCCGTGAAACTGGTCGGTGCCATTTTTGGAAATGGTTTCGATTTGCGCGCCGGAGTTGCGGCCGTAGGAGGCGTCGTAGGCCTCGGAGTGAACTACGATCTGCTTTACGGATTCCTGGTTGGGAGTGACGACGGCCGCGCCACCCCAATTCTGGCTGTCGACGGTCACGCCGTCGATCATAAAGTTGTTATCCGACAGGCGCTGGCCGTTGGCGGAAATCGGAACCTGATTCTCCGTTTGGAAGATGGATGTGTTTGAGCCGCCCGGTCCCGTAGTATTGGGCAGGTTGACGGCGTTCCCGCTGCCGTCGCGCGCGCCGATGCCGAATACGCCGGGCGTGAGCCGCAGCAACTCGTAAGGGTCCCGGCCAATCTGGGGAAGGCGTTCCACTTCCTGCGTAGTCAGGGTGCCTGAAACGTCCGCGTTTTCGGTTTGGATGGCGGGGTTATTCTCCGCGGATACGGTCACCGATTCCGTCACCTGGCCGGGCGTTAGCGTCAGATTTACGCCCTGCGTTTGCTCCGCGAGGACTTGAATATTCTCGCTGGTTTCCTGCTTGAATCCGTTGGCCTCCGCGGTGATGGTGTAACGGCCCGGAGCGAGGCCTTCAAAGCGATAAACGCCCTCGCCTGAGCTTTGGGTGGTTTGCTCCTTGTGCGTTTCGGTACTGGTGAGGGTGATCTTGGCGTTGGGCACGGACGCGCCGGAAGGATCGCTAATGGTGCCTTGGA
>JBEKIM010000544.1:0-4237 GCA_050011755.1 Bryobacteraceae bacterium
TGGCCTCGTCGGAACTGTCCACATACGCCGAAGGATACCCGCTGGTGGAGTTGAGCGGCTCGTTCTGCATGGATATGGCGTAAATGGGGATGCCCTGCTGCTGGTAGGCGTTAATGAAGCGCGTGAAGTACTGCGCCAGCACCGGAAAATCCGTAGTAATAATGCTGCCGCCGTTCATTGAAGCGCTGGTCTTCATCCATGCCGGGGGACTCCAGGGCAGCGCGTGCACCTTCAGCGACGGGTTGATCGAGAGCGCTTGCTGCAGCAGTGGAATCAGGTAAGTCTGGTCATGCGCGATGGAGAACTGCGCCAGGGCCGGGTCGGTCTGGCCGGCAGGCACGTCGTCATAACTATAGTTCCCACTCGCCGAGAGGTCCGTGGCGCCCATCGGCTGGCGCAGGATGCCGATGCCGATACCCGCGTTTGGGTCGAACAGGCTCTGCATCAGGGCATTCCGCTGCGCCAGCGGTACTTTGTTCCAAAGCACCCAGCCCGCCGAATCGGTGAGCGATGCGCCCACGCCGTCCATCTGCTGGTATGTGGTGCTGTTGTCGACCGCGATCGTGAAGGCAGGCGAGCCGGCTGGCGGCCCGGACGAGAACGCCAGCGGCGCTCGCTGCGCCAGCAGTTTGGATTGATCTCCATCGGTCTCGTAGACCTGCACGTTCTGCGCCGGCGCCGTCCACGCGGCAGCCAGTGCGATGAAGAAAGCCGAAAGCTCGACCCGCATATCGCTTTATTGTAATCGGCGGTGCCCCCGTAGTGGTTACAAAAGCCGCCGGTTCCACGTTACCATGGCAATCGGCACACACATGGTGGAAACAATCGAATGGACGCCCGCGGGCGTGGTGATGATCGACCAGACGCGCCTGCCGCTGCACGAAGAGTATGTCACATGCCGGACCTACGAAGATGTAGCCGCGGCGATTCGCAACATGGTGATTCGCGGGGCGCCGGCCATCGGCGTGGCGGCGGCCATGGGGGTGGCGATTGGCGTGGCGCATGCCGACGACAGCGATCTGGACACGCAGGTGGAGCGTATCTGCGATACGCTGGCGCGCACCCGTCCCACCGCAGTCAATCTCTTCTGGGCGATCGACCGTATGCGCAAGCTGTATCAATCGCTGCGTGGAAGGCCACTGGCCGAGATTCGCGACCGGCTGGCCGCGGAGGCGCAGCAGATCCGGCTGGAGGATATCGCCATCAACCACGCCATCGGGCGGCATGGCGCCGATCTGGTGCCGGATGGTAAAACGGTGCTCACGCACTGCAACGCCGGCGCGTTGGCCACCGCGGGCTATGGCACCGCGCTGGGCGTGATCCGCGCGGCGGTGGAAGCCGGCAAGAAAGTGGATGTCTTCGCCGATGAAACGCGTCCTTTTATGCAAGGCGCGCGCCTGACCGTGTGGGAATTGCAGCAGGACCACATCCCCGCCACGTTGATCACGGACAATATGGCGGGCCATTTTCTGAAGTCCGGGCGCATCGGATGCGTGGTGGTGGGCGCGGACCGCATCGCCGCCAATGGCGACGTCGCCAACAAGATCGGCACTTACTCGGTGGCTGTGCTGGCGAAGGAAAACGGCGTTCCGTTCTTCGTGGCCGCGCCCATCTCGACGCTGGACCTGACGCTGGCCTCGGGCGATCTGATTCCCATCGAACGCCGGCCCGACGCGGAGGTGACGCACGTGTTCGGCAACGCCGTGGCGCCGGCGGGGACGCCCGTGGAGAATCCGGCGTTCGATGTTACGCCTAACCGGTATGTGACGGCGATTATTACCGAGCGGGGCGTGGCGCGCGCGCCTTATGTGGAGTCGCTACGGAGGCTGGCTACGTAGCGCGCCGGTTAACCGGGACCGCGCCAGGCATGGCTCTATGGTTCCGGGATCGGCTCGCCCACCTCACGCATGGCCTCGAAGTGCGCAACCAGCGCGTCCTGAAAGTTCCGGCGCGTTTCTTCTTTCGTGTCGCCGGCGGCCACACATCCTGAAACATCCGGTGAATAGGCAGAGTAGCCTGTCCCCGTCTGTTCAATAACTACCGGATATCGCCTCGCGTTCATTTCAGACCCGCCTTTTGAGTATTCTTCCGTGTCTTGGATGCCGGACGCTACATGGAGTTGGATGGAATTACGGCCAAGCACTTATACACCTTCCATGGTATCTGGGGCGAGTTCCACATCCGCTACTTAACATTCTGGTAGACTTTTGTTTTGGGGGATGGCGAGTTGCCTGCTGGGTATGACATCATCGGCCCGTGGACGGAGGTTAAACTCGACATTCTGCGGCAGTATGCCGCACCGTACTCAAGAATTGTCAGAAGCAACGGGTTCCGTCACCTATATATTGATGCATATGCTGCCGGAGGTTCGCACATTTCCCGAACCACCGGAGAGGTCGTTGCCGGCAGTCCGCTAATCGCGCTTGCGACAGAACCCCCTTTCCGTGAGTATCATTTCATCGATGCGGATGCCGCTCGCGTAGCGCAGCTCAAACAAAAAACCGCAAATCGTACCGATGTCCATGTACACTCCGGCGACTGCAATGAAATCTTGCTGCAAGATATTTTCCCGCGTTGCCGTTATGAAGATCGACGCAGAGCGCTGTGTTTGCTGGATCCGTACAACATAGACCTTCGCTGGGAGGTAATCGCCGGCGCGGGCCAGATGAAGTCGATAGAAGTGTTTGTCAACTTCATGGTGATGGATATGAATATGAATATCCTTCTACGTGATCCTGTAAAGGCCGACCCCGTCGCAAATAGCGCGGATGGACAGGTTTTGGGGCGATGGATCCTGGCGGGATGCGGCCTATGAGCCGAATCCGCAAGGACATCTTTTCGGCGATGCCGAGGACGTGAAAGTGGACGACGCGAACCAGAAGATTGCCGAGGCATATCGGCGCCGCTTGGTCAGCGTTGCCGGGTTCGCCTACGCGCCCCAGCCGCTTCGCTTCGTGAATAGCCTGGGGTTCACGATCTATTATCTCTTCTTCGCCTCGCCGAACCAGACGGGCAAGAAGATCGTCGAGGATATCTTTAGGAAGCACGGAGAAAAACAGGGCATCTAACAAATGGCCAACACTTCACATATAGAGTGGACTGACGCAACCTGGAACCCGGTCACGGGTTGTTCGAAGATCAGCCCGGGATGCAAATTCTGTTATGCGGAGCGTCTTGCGCATCGACTGCAGGCCATGGGCCAGGAGAACTACCGAAACGGATTCGACCTGACACTTCAGCCGCATATGCTCGAACACCCGTTACGATGGCTGCGACCGCGTCGTGTGTTTGTCAACAGCATGAGTGACCTGTTTCATGCCGACGTGCCAGCGACGTATATCGAACGCGTATTCGATGTGATGCGCCGTGCCTCGTGGCATCAGTATCAAGTGCTGACGAAACGGTCCGAGCGACTCTTAGAGCTTGACCCGGTACTGAAATGGCAGCCCCAGATTTGGATGGGGGTTAGCGTTGAAAACGAAGACTATCTCTTCCGCGTCGAGCACCTGAAGAAAACCGGCGCAAAAATCAAGTTTCTCAGCATTGAACCGCTGCTGGGCCCGTTGCGCCGGGTTAACTTGCGTGGCATCGACTGGGTGATTGTTGGCGGCGAATCGGGGCCGGGCGCCAGGCCGGTCGACCCCGAATGGGTTCGAGAGATTCGGGACCGATGTATCGCTGCCGGTGTCCCATTCTTCTTTAAACAGTGGGGCGGCGTTATCAAATCGCGGACCGGGCGCCTTCTCGACGGCCGGAAATGGGACGAAATGCCGATGGAGCGCCGACCGATAGATGCGCGTTCGGATGACTTGAGCCTGGTGGTGACTGCCTAATCCCGCTACCCGGCCGCCGGCTTCACCACCCAGCCATCCGCCAGATTGATAATCCGGTTCCCGTATTCGGCATTGGCTTCCGAATGCGTCACCTGGATGATCGTGGTGCCCTCTTCGTTCAGTTTCTTGAACAGTTCCATGATCTCTTTGCCCTGGCTGGAGTGCAGGTTACCCGTCGGCTCGTCCGCCAGGATCAGCTTCGGGCTGGCGATTACCGCGCGCGCCACGGCCACAAGCTGCTGCTGGCCGCCGGAGAGCTGGTTGGGGTACAAGTCGCGCTTGCCCACGATGTGGAACCGGTCCAGCGCATCGCATACCAGGCTGGCGCGCTCCGACGATTTGATATTCCGGTAGGACAGCGGGATGTCCAGGTTCTCGTAAACCGTCAGGTTGTCGATCAGGTG
>JBEKIM010000545.1:0-4234 GCA_050011755.1 Bryobacteraceae bacterium
GTTGACTTTGATGTTTGTTTTCCTCAGCGTCTCCGCGTCTCTGCGGTGAACATTGTCTTGCTCGCGGCAGCCCCGCAAAACACCGAAGCACCGAAACGTCTTACTATGGTTATTCATCCTTTAAATTCCCTGACAGGAACGGAAGTGTAAATGTCGAGACCGGTTGGAAAGCTGTGCGGAATTCTGCTGCTGGCAGGCAGCTCTTTGGGATTGGCCCAGCAATACACGTTAACCACTGCCGCCGGCGGCGCGCCGCCCGCCACTCCCGTCACCGCGACGAATATTTCGATCGGGCAGCCGAGCCGCGTCACCATCGATCCGAAAGGCAACACGTATTTCAGCAGCGGCAACGCTGTCTTCAAGATCGACACCGGCGGCAATCTCACGCTGGTGGCTGGCAATTCACGGCCCGGATATTCCGGCGACGGCGGTCCCGCGATCCAGGCGCAGTTGAACGGGCCGCAAGGCCTTGCACTGGATCCCAACGGCAATCTCTACATCGCCGATTCCGTCAACAATCGAGTGCGCATAGTCAACAGCGCCGGCGTCATCAACACCTTCGCCGGCACCGGCCAGAGCAGCCCGGGCGGCGGCGGAACTTTCAACGATGGCGGCCTCGCCATCAACGGCCTGCTGCGCCTGCCGAGCGGCGTGTGCGTCGATATCAACTACAACGTATACATCGCCGACACCGGCGACAACATCATCCGCAAAGTCACCCCCGACGGCATCATCAACACCGTGGCGGGCGATGGCTTCGCAAGCTATTCGGGCGATACCCTGCCGGCCATCCTGGCGGAATTGCACACCCCCACCGATGTAGCGGTCGATAAGAACTTCAACCTCTATATCGCCGACTCCGCGAATGCGGCCATTCGTATGGTGACCGAGGCCAGCGGTATCATTACCACCATCGCCGGCAATGACGCTATCGGCGATACCGGCGACACCGGACCCTCCACCAGCGCCAGCCTCATGACGCCGTATGCCGTCACCGTGGACTCCTCCGGCAACGTCTACTTCGCCGAGAACGGCGATAGCGTAATCCGCAAAATCACGGTTTCCAATATGTACATCTATAGGGTCGCTGGAAACGGCACGGCCGGATTCAGCGGAGACGGTTCGGCGGCCACGAAAGCCCAATTCAATTTTCCCACCGGCATGGCGCTCGATTCCTCGGGCAATATATACGTCGCCGATTCCTTGAACTACCGCATCCGCAAGGTCTCCGGAGGAACCGTTTCCACCATCGGAGGCAACGGCGTCTTGAGCTATTCGGGCGACGGAGGTCCGGCCAGTTCCGCTCAGCTCAACACGCCGCAAGCCGTGGCGGTGGATTCTTCCGGCAATCTCTATATCTGCGACACCGTGAATAATGTGGTCCGCGAGGTGACTCGTTCCGGCACGATCAGCACTATTGCGGGCAACGGAACGCAAGGCTACGGAGGAGATGGAGGCGCGGCCACGGCCGCGCAATTGAACAAGCCGCAGGGGATCGCTGTGGATTCCAGCGGCAACATCTACGTCGCCGACACGCAAAACGCGCGCATCCGTAAGATCTCCGGCGGCGCCATCAATACGGTTGCCGGCAATGGCATGCCCGGATATGGCGGCGATGGCGGCTCGGCATCCGCCGCCCAACTCTATGTCCCCATCGGGCTCGCACTGGATTCCGCGGGCAATCTCTACATCGCCGATTTCACCAATAACCGCGTTCGCAAGGTCTCCACCGCCGGCGTCATTTCCACGGTGGCCGGCAACGGACTCTCCGGCTACTCGGGCGATGGCGGGTCGGCCGTCGATGCCATGCTTAACGGCCCCACCGATGTCGCCGTGGATTCCAACGGCGATCTCTATATCGCCGACCTCAATAATAATGCCGTTCGCGAGGTGAGCGGCGGAAACATTATGACCGTCGCCGGCAACGGCCTTCCCGGTGTCGCCGGCGATGGCGGCGCGGCCACTGCCGCAACCGTCGGCAACCCCACCGGAATCGCGGTCGATTCGGCCGGTAATCTCTATATCGCCAGCGGCAGCGCCACCGTTCGCAAGGTCTACGCCGGCACCGGCTTCATCGTCACCATCGCCGGTAATGGCGCCCGCGGATACACGGGCGACGGCGGCCCCGCTCTGGCCGGCGAATTGAACGGGCCCGTCGCTCTAGCGGTGGCATCCAACGGCAACGTCTACCTGGCCGATTCCGCCAACAATGCCATCCGCCTTCTGATCTTTGGTGGCTATGAACTATCCATCGCCGCGGCCGTGAACGCCGCCAGCAATCTCGTGGGGCCGGTCTCCGGCGGTGAGGTGGTGGTCTTCTACGGCGCTGGAATGGGTCCCGCCAACCTGGCGGTGAATTCAGTGGCATCGAGCGGCACTTATCCCACCACTCTCAACGGCGTGACGGTGTCCTTCGGAAGGTATCAGGCGCCGATTCTCTACGTTTCCGCCACTCAGGTGGCCGTGGTCGTTCCATTCGAAGTCGGCAGCGGGACCACCGAGGTCTCCATTCAATATCAGAACCAGTTCTCTTCGGGATTCCCGGTGAACATCGCGCAGTCCACTCCCGGAATTTTCACGGCCGATCTTTCCGGCCAGGGATTGGCCGCCGCCATCAACGACCATAACAATACGTTTAGCTATAACAGCGCATCGCATCCAGCCAGCGCCGGCGACTACATCGAGATCTATATAACCGGCGCGGGCCAGACCAGTCCGGCCGGCGTGGATGGCCAGCCGTATGCCGGACCCGCGGCCTGTGTCCTTCCCGTAAAGGTGACCATCGGGGGCGTTTCCGAGAGTCCGCAGTATTGCGGCGGCGTCCCCGGGCAAATCGCCGGGCTGACGCAGATCAACGTGCCCGTTCCCACCGGATTGACCGCCGGCCTGGTGCCGGTGACCGTAACGGTGGGCGGTGTCAGCGCGCAATCGGGAGTGACCGTCGCCGTCTCCGGACATTAAAGCCCGACGTGGCGCAGGCTTTAGCCTGCAGGGTCGAGACTCATCTCGACCCGCCGAGCGCAGAGGAGGCTGCGGTCCGACACCGTTATTTCTTCAACGACGCCATATCGATCACAAACCGATATCTCACGTCGCTCTTCAGCAGCCGTTCGTAAGCCTGGTTGACCTGCTGAATCGCGATCGTCTCGATATCGCTCGCGATCCCCTTTTCCGCGCAGAAATCGAGCATTTCCTGGGTTTCCTGAATGCCGCCGATCCCCGATCCGGCAAAGCTCCTCCGACCCATCAACAGACTGAAGACCGAAACCGGCAGCGGATGTTCCGGCGCGCCCACCAGCGTGAGCGTTCCATCCACTTTGAGGAGGTCGAGATAAGCGTTGATGTCGTGATTGGCGGAAACGCAATCCAGCAGGAAATCGAAGCTCCCGAGCTGTTTCGCCATGGCGTTCGCGTCCTTCGAGATCACCACCTCGTCCGCTCCCAGCCGCCGGCCATCCTCCACCTTCCCGGGCGACGTCGTGAACAGGACCACTTGCGCGCCGAACGCATGCGCGAACTTCACGCCCATATGCCCGAGCCCGCCCAGCCCGACGATCCCCACCTTCTTTCCCGGCCCCGCGTTCCAGTGCCGCAGCGGCGAGTACGTCGTGATGCCGGCGCACAGCAGCGGAGCCGTCGCCGCCAGATCCAGTTTGGGCGAGACTTTCAGCGTGTACGCTTCGTCCACCGTGATGCTCTCCGAGTAGCCTCCGAAAGTCTGTCCGCCCAGGTGTTTGTCCATGCCGTTGTACGTGAACACCGGCATCTTCAGGCAGTACTGCTCGAGGCCGCGCCGGCAACTCTCGCACGTGCGGCAGGAGTCTACCAGGCACCCGACCGCGGCCATGTCGCCGGCCTTGAACTTCGTCACGGCGCTGCCCACTTTCGTCACCCGACCCACGATTTCGTGGCCGGGCACCACCGGGTAGATCGAGTTGTGCCATTCGTTCCGCACCTGGTGCAGATCGGAGTGGCAGACTCCGCAATAGAGGATTTCGATCGCCACGTCGGAGGGCAGCGGCTCGCGGCGTTGAATGGTGAAGGGCGCGAGCGCGGACGTGGCGCTATGCGCGGCCCAGGACCGGGCGGTTTTGGTAGCAACACTTGTAGAGAGAGGTTGTGCGGTGACAGCCATGTTTATGAATTTCTCCTTCCCTTTTATTGAACTCCCGAACGGCCTGCGGCTCAATGCCGAAAACTGCGCATCGTTTGCCTAAAGCTCCAATCTATTCGG
>JBEKIM010000546.1:0-4231 GCA_050011755.1 Bryobacteraceae bacterium
ACTGCTAAAATGGTTGCATAAAAAGGAGGTGTCTGTGGTTTATAAGCGAATGATCGGATTGGTTTTTGCCGGCGGGCTAACGTTCAGCGCCGCGATGGCCGAAGTTGTCGTGCGCATCGCGCCGCCCGTGGCTGTAGTCGAAACGCGGGGTGTGGCGCCCGGCCCTGGCTACGTGTGGATTAACGGGTATCACCGGTGGGACGGTAATGCTTACGTCTGGACCGCTGGAAGATGGGAAATGCCGCCACGGCCGCATGCCCGTTGGGTAGCGCATCGCTGGGTTCATCGCAGGGGCGGCTACGTATTGATTGAAGGACACTGGCGCTAGGCCGTTTCGCACGAAATAAGCTCTGCCGGGCGGCGGTATGGGACCGCTGGCCGCGAAGTCGCGGCGATGCGTGCGCCTGAACGCCATCGGCGTCTATTGGCGTACTCGCGGCGCTGGCGCCGACCCAACTCATGCGCAGCCCGCTCTTTGGCGTCAGCGCCGTGGACGTGTCGCTCTACTTCTCACGTTGGTGGCCACTGCGGCGTGTTACATCCCGGCCAGGCGCGCTATCCGTCCGTATCCCATAGTGCCCGTGGCGCACGCTTTAGCGTGCCGGCGGGACTTTTGAGTCCCGCTGAAGTCACGGGATGCAGCGTTCGCGGCGTTGGGCCTCCGCGCAATCAAGTCTTAGCGGTGCCGCGGCGGCCGGCTACCAACCGCGCAAGAAGATATTCTATTTCACGCCGCAGGATTTTGGCTCGAACCAGCATGGAGGGAATCTGAACTCGGAGTTGTTCTGTTTCGAGAGCGGATCTTCGGGCCCGGGTCGCGGCCATGTCAAAGTCCCCCGGCGAGACTCGAGCTATACCTGACTCGGAGCGTGCCGTAGTAATTGGGGTCCGCGAACTTCTCGGCAAAAATTCGATCCCAGCGGGCGTTGTCGCGGCACCACTTACATTCACTGCACCGGCAATATTGGCGGCGTTCGACCCCGGGTTGGGCGGATTGAGCCTTCACGGGAATCGCGGATGGCGGCGCGGCCACGGAAGTCTTTTGCCGCAAGGAATTCTTGGGAGGCAGCGCAAGGGCAGGCTTAGCCAGAGGGGCTGCCGGGCGGGCGACTCTACGCTTGGGGGTGGTGGAACGGCGCCTGGTTTGAATATCAAATTGGGCCAGGAGGTAAGCTATTTCTCCTGCCGACGCCAGGAAGTTCTCGTCTAACTCGAAATGTTCCGGCATGGCCTGCATTAAGGCATTTAATGAGCCATATTAGCTAAAATCCTACGTATTCTAGGAAATTCCTGGTAAACAAATGAAAACTATCCATTAACTAACCGGCTCGCGTGCCTGGTTCATTTGAGTGTGCATTTAAACCATAAAGGCGCTGTTAGGGCAAGTTTGCACATCACCATGCTGTTTCTGCGTAGTTTGATCCGCCGGCAGCCGGAATTTCGGATTGTTTCTTTCCCGGAAGTCTTGGGTCGTTAAAGACAATAGAATTGCCCTACGTCTTATGGTTGCCTCATGATGGTTTATGGCTCACCGGCGAAATGGCGACGGCCGTGGTGTTACTCGTGGGCACCGTTCTCGTCGTCAGGACACTGGTGAAGTCTTACCAGTCGCCGGTTGGAGTGCGGACGGCCAACGTCCTGACCATGCATTTGGATTTGCCCGCGAAGAAGTATCCGCGGCCGGACGACACCATATCGTTCTACGAACGATTGCAGGCGCGCCTCCAGGCTTTGCCGGGAGTGGAAGCCGCATCCGTCGCGTCGAGTCTGCCCGGTCAGGACGGTATGGATATGGTCTACGAACTGGAGGGCGCGCGCCCGCCGGACACGCGCCGGCGGCCACAGGTTCGTGGTTTGGTCGTGGGTGCGGCCTATTTTCATACCATGGGTGTACGCCCGCTGGTGGGCCGCGAGTTTGCCGGTACAGATAATGGGGCCGGGGCGCCCGCCGCGATTGTGAACCAGAGTTTCGCGGCGAAGTATTGGCCCGAGGGTCATCCTGCCGGCAGACGCTTGCGCCTCATCGAGGAAGGCGCCGTCCAACCGTGGCTCACGCTAGTCGGAGTGGTTCCGGACATTTGGCAGAATGACCAGAGGCATGCGTTCGAGCCGCTCATTTACCTCCCGTTTTCGCAGAAACCCGGGCCGGACATGTCCGTGCTGGCCCGCACCCGGGTGCCGCCGGCGACGTTGGGCCAGGCGTTCCGGCGCGAGGTTCAGGCCCTGGATGACGATCTGCCCGTGTTCGCCCTGCGCACTCTGGAAGAGGACATCGGGTTGCACGACGCGGACGCGCGGGCACTCGGCATCATGTTCGGCATCTTCACCGCGATCGCCATGTTACTAGCCGTGGTCGGATTGTACGGGTAGTGGCCCACGCGGTGAATCGGCGTACGCAAGAGATCGGAGTTCGCATGGCATTGGGGGCCACGGCCGGGAACATTTCTTGCGTCGGTCTTTGCGCAGGGGATGCGCCAGGTCGCGCTCGGGCTGGGGGCCGGACTCTTGGCGGCGTTCGGCCTGACCCGCCTGCTGCGCGCGGTCCTCGCCGGCCTGGCCCCGCCCAATTGGGCCACCTTCGCGATGGTCGCCCTGGTGCTGGTGGCGGCCGGTGCTTTGGCCTGCGCGATCCCGGCGCGGCGTGCGACGCATGTGGATCCGGTGGTTGCCCTGCGCTTTGAATAAATGGCCGATCTGAAATTATTGGTGGACAGCGAGCCCCGCAACCCCCTCGGCGACTGGGTCATGCGCGGCGGGGTGGCCGTGTTCTTCGTCGTTTTCGGACTTGAGAAATTTTCGCCGGACCCCGGATCACACTGGGTCAAGCTGTTTGCACAAATCGGCGCCGGAGTATGGTTCCGCTATTTTACCGGCGTCGTGGAAGTGCTGGGCGGCCTGCTGGTGTTGATTCCGCGAACCGCATTGGCGGGCTTGGCGGTGCTCGCATGTACTATGGCGGGCGCGGCCGTCATCCTCGCATTTGTCGTCGGCGAGCCCGGCTCCAGCGTCTTCCCTGCGATCTTCCTCCTCGTCCTTGTAACCATCGGCTTAATTCAGTGGAGCCGATAAAGCGGCCGCGTCCGCCCCGAATCTTGTGATAACCTTGGCAATCGCGTTGAACATGCGATTTGCCGTCATTGCCGCCATCCTGGCGTGTTCCCTGAGAGCCGAGCCCTGGCCGCTCGAACGGCTGTTCAGCCGCCCTTACGCTTGGGGGACCACGCCCGCGAAAGCCGCGTGGTCGAAACAGGGCGGCGTACTGTTGTTTTTGTGGAACGTCGAAGGCCGGCGCTTCATGGATTTGTACGCCTATCGTCCCGCTACGCAGAGCCTGGCACGTCTGACGAACCTGGAGTCGGTGGACGACCCGATTAACCGTCCGGCGACAGAAAAGGACGAGCGCCAGAAACTGTATCTGGAACCTCCCGAAGGCATCGCCGATTTCGACATCTCGCGCGATGGCGCGCGTGCCGCGTTTTCCTATCGCGGCGACCTGTACCTGGTGAACACGTCCGGCGCAACCAACCAGGACTCCCTTTTCCGCCTGACGCGGACCAAGGCCGTCGAAAGCAATCCGGCCTTTTCGCCCTGCGGGAACAAACTGGCGTTCGCTCGCGATGGGCAGCTTTTCGTGCAGGATCTGCACACGGGACAACTTTGGCAGGTCACCGAAATCGAGGGCGAGGGCGCATCGCTCGGTGCATGGCGCTGGTCGCCGGACGGCAAACAGTTCGTCTACACGGTGCGCGCCGGCGCCGGGCGAAAGCTGCTGCTGCCCAATTACGCCGGCCGCCTGGTGACCGCGAATGGTTTCCCGCGCACCCTGCCGGGCGATCCGCCAACCGAGGCGAAGATATACGTGATTCCGGCCGCCGGCGGCACGCCGCTGGCCATGGAACCGGGCCCTTGGGGCGAGAAAGCCCTCGCGTTCGGCGCTCCGCGGTGGTCGCCCGATTCGCGCTGGCTGCTGCGCACCGCGGTACATCCGAGTCTGAAACACGCGGCCATCCTGGTGAACGACCCGGTCGGCGGGAAAGCGCGCGTGGTGGCCGAAGACAAGGACGCGGCATGGGTTGAGCCGTTCTTTGCCGCCTGGTCGCCCGACTCCAGCCGGATTCTGTTCTCGAGCGAACGCGACGGCTGGTCGCATTTGTATATCGTTTCGAAGGACGGAGGCGAGCCGCGCCAGATCACCCGCGGCGCATGGCAGGTGGATAACGATCGCTCCTTC
>JBEKIM010000547.1:0-4223 GCA_050011755.1 Bryobacteraceae bacterium
CCCGGGGCGGTCCTGAAAAAGGTAATGATAGATCACATCGGCGGCGGTCCGGACCTCGCGCTGGAACTCCCGCCGCGGCAGGCTCGCGCCGCGCGCCAGGATCGACCAGAAGTGCCGGTCCATCATCCGCGCGAAGGCGGGCAGGTCGCCATCCGGCCGCGCCCCCGGAAATTGTTGCAGCAGCCGGAAAACTCCCAGGATGCGGGCATTTGTCCAGGATTCGATGGCTGTCTGCATTTGGCCTAACCCGGCATCGGTGAGCGCCGCCTCCTGCCAGGCG
Source organism: Bryobacteraceae bacterium (assembly GCA_050011755.1). Classification (GTDB taxonomy): domain Bacteria; phylum Acidobacteriota; class Terriglobia; order Bryobacterales; family Bryobacteraceae; genus Bog-159. The sequence goes on from JBEKIM010000547.1 coordinate 281, forward strand.
CGCACCACGCCGTAGTATTCCACATCGGCCTGAAACACGCTCGCCAGAAAGGCGCGCAGGCCGTCGCGGACGCTGCTGTGGACCGCGCCGCTCTTCGGCCGCAAGTCGAGGCTGTGCAGACGCTCCAGCAGTTCGCTCATCAGTACGATCAGGACCTGGCGTTTCGAGCGGAAATAGATATAAAAGGCTCCCGCCGCGGTGCCTGCGCGTGCCGCGATTTCCTGGATGGACGCGGTGTGGTAACCCTTTTCGGCGAACAGTTCCCGGCTGGCATCCAGAAGCTTCTTGCGCGTGGCCAGGCTGCGCGCTTGCCGTGGCGCCGGAGGCAGCTCCTCGTCCGCTCCCAGAAAGGGCGGCCTGGGACCCCGCATCACGCCCTGCGCCAGACGCCCGCGATGCCCCCGCCGCAGCAGATCAACATCCAGCCGCCGAACGCGCCCGCCGCTGCCGGATCGAGATTCGGAAACATGCTGCTGAAAAACGCGCACGAGAAGGGGTCCAGGACCAGGGTCGGCAGGATCAGAAGTGTGGCGGCCCGGGGCCACTGCTCCTTTTCGAAACCCAGGCGGCGGCAAATCCGCGGCACCAGAAACGCCATCAGGACGAAGCTCGCCAGGTACAGGATGACGGTTTGCGCCCCCCGTCCCGGCTGCAGCAGGCCATGTCCCGCCAGCCGGATGCCGAGGGTGCCGCACGTCCAGATCGAAATGCCGGTAATCAGGGTACGGCGCCACATAAAATGAACCTGAATTCATATTCACATTTAAGGCCGCTTTTTGTCAAGACTCATTTTGCATCGGCAAGCGTTCTAAAACGCTCCGGCGGATTCGATGCCCGCCGATCGCAGGCTGGCGGCCATCTTCTCCAGCGCAATCTTATGAATCTGCGAGACCCGGCTTTCGTTCACCCCCAGCACCTCGCCGATTTCCTTCATGGTCATTTCGCTGGTGTAATAAAGGAACACGACCTTCTGATAGCGTTCCGGCAGGCATTTCATGGCGCCCTGCAGCACGGAGTGCAATTGCCTCCGCGCGCAGATCTGGTCGGGTTGCGAATCCGGAGCGGCCGGAAACTCCACAGGGGTGCTGTTCTCCGGATCGGGACGCAGCGAGGAAGCCGATACCAGGCCCAGATTCTTGAGTTCCAACGCCACGCGCCGCCACCGGTCGATTCCCAGCCCCAGCGTTTCCGCAATCTCTTCCTCGGTCGGCGTCCGCCCCAGGCGCGTCATCAGGTCGTGCGTCACTACGTCCAGTTGCTTCTGCCGCTTGCGGAGGTCGCGCGAGGCCCAGTCGAGCTGCCGCAGGCTGTCCAGAATGGCGCCCTTTACGCGGTGCTTGGCATAGCTTTGGAAAACCACTTTCTTGTCCGGATCGTATTTCGACGCGGCATCGAACAGTCCCAGCACGCCCGCGTGCACCAGATCGTCCAGATCCACGTGTACCGGCAGGCTCTCGTGAACGCGAATCGCGATGGCCTTCACCAGCGAAAGATTCTCAAGCACGACCCGGTCCCGCGCCCCCCTGGCTGCGGCTTCTTGCTTGCGTGCCGTTCGATTCACGCGTCCCATTTTGCCCGGCTCCTTTCGATTTCACCGGATCGCTTCCGGCAATGGACGAAATGCAACGCGATAACCAGAACACCAGTATCGGAGAAAGGCCTTAGTTTCAATAGTCTTCTGGCTTGGAAACAGATAAAACGGTCTGATTCGGAACGCGGGTATCAATGCGGAGCACCAAAACGGAAACCGGCGCGGTGAATTACCAGCCGGCTTTGTACGCGATCAGGGTTTTAAGCGTCAGCCCGCCGAGAAAAATGCAGACCGCCGTGCGCATCTCGACCAGCCTGCCGCCCACGTAAAAGCCGGAGCTGCCCAGCGTGAACCAGGCCAGCAGGCCCAGCACCGCATAGCAGCCCAGCGCGAAGGGCAGACGTTTGTGCATGAACTTTCATTGTGCCATGCCGGTTGCGCGCCGAAAGCGCGGATAATAGGAAATGAAGACGCGGCTGGTTGAACATGCCGGACATCGCGCTGCTCTCGTCTCCCCAAAATCGCGCCCGCGCTCTCGCCGCCGCTGCCGCCCTGGTCGCTTTTGTCGCCGGGGTCGACTGGGCCATCAAGCCGAATTTTTCCCTGAACTTTCTGTACTTGTTTCCCATCATGCTGGCGGGCGGCTTTCTCTCCCGTTGGCAGATCGCGGCCATGGGCATATGCTGCGCCGTGCTCGGAGAGGTTTTCAGCCCTTTCCCCGAAGCGGATGCCGCTACCCGCATGGCCATGATGAGCGCCGCGTTTACGGGCACCGGCCTGTTCGTCTCCGAACTGGTGCACAAACGCCAAATGGTGGTGGAACATCTGCAGCAGCTCACCGATCAGATCCGCCAGCGCGAAGACGCCGAACAGCAGATCCAGATTCTGATAGAGACCAGCCCCGCCGCGATCGTCACCGTGGACTCCGCCGGCTCCATCGACTTGGCCAACCAGGCTGCCGGCCAACTGCTGGCGCCCGGCCGTCCCCTCGCGGGCGAACCCATCGGAAATTATCTGCCGGCCCTGGAATCCGTAGCCCGCGGCCACCGTTCGCAGTCCTTCCGCACCACGATGCAATGCAAGGGGCAGCGCCACAGCGGCGAAGTCTTCTTGGCCGCCATCTGGTTCTCCACCTACAAAACGCTCTCCGGCCCCCAGCTGGCGGCCATCGTCGTCGACCTCTCCGAAGACTTGCGCGACCGCGAAGATCTCAGCCTGAATCATCTCCTCAAGAACACCCGCATTCTGATGGGAGCCATGTCGCATGAGATCCGTAATCTCTGTGGCGCGGTCTCGGCCGTGGGCCGGAACCTGGCGCGCGTGGAAGGTTTGACGGGCAACCAGGACTTCGAAGCGCTGCAAACTCTCATCCAGGGTCTCGAAAAGATCGCCTCGCTGGAGTTGCAATCCTCCCCCGAGGATCAGGCCATCGCCGTGGATGTCACTGAAGTGCTCGATGAGTTGCGCGTCTTGGTCGAGCCTTCCTGCCGCGAAGCCGGGATCGCCGTGCGCTGGCAGGTGGCCGCCGCCCTGCCCCTGGTGTGGGCGGATTCCTACGGACTGCTGCAGGCTTTCCTGAACCTGGCGCGCAACAGCCAGCGGGCCGTCGAGACCAGCCCGCGTAAGGAACTGGCCATCACGGCCAGCGCGGAGGACGCCTCCGTGGTCATCCGATTCGAGGATACCGGCATGGGTGTCCCGTCTCCGCAGCATTTGTTCCGGCCCTTCCAGCCTGGCGCCGACGGAACCGGCTTGGGCCTGTATGTATCGCGCGCCATCGTGCGCAGCTTCCGCGGCGAGTTGCGCTACGAGGCGCGCCCCGCCGGCTGTTGCTTCGCGGTCGTGCTGGCGCCGCTTCTGGAGACTTGATCGATGGCATCCCCCGGTCGCATCCGCATCCTGGTAGTGGACGATCACACCCTGTTTCGCGAGAGTGTCGCCCGGCTGTTGGCGGCCGAGCCCGATTTTGAAATCGCCGGCCATTGCGCCTCGGCCGCCGAAGCGCTACGCCTGGTGGCCAAAACACCTGTCGACGTCGTCCTGCTGGACTATGATCTGGGCAACGGCAAAGGCGTTGATTTCCTGGCTAAAGCGCCAGGCGCCGGATTTACCGGCCGCGTGCTGGTGGTCACGGCGGGTGTCAGCGAGTTGGAAGCGGCCCAGATGATCCGCCACGGGATCGCCGGCATTCTCCGCAAACACTGCTCACCCGCCGCCCTGGCCCAGAGCATTCGCGACGTGCGCGGCGGCAAGGATTACTTTGAACCAGGCTACTTGCGCTCGGTGCTGGCGGGAATCGCCTCGCCCGTTCCCGAATATCAGCGCAAGCGGTTTACCGATCGGGAGCGCCAGGTGCTGCGATACGTCTTCGAGGGACTGGCCAATAAAGAGATTGCCGATCGGCTGCAGGTT
>JBEKIM010000548.1:0-4217 GCA_050011755.1 Bryobacteraceae bacterium
AGGAAGTGTATTTTTCGGTGGGCGGCGGCTTTATCGAGCGCGAAGGCCAGCCGGCGGCGCCTGCTGACGATGCCGTGAAGTTGCCGTATCCTTTTTCAAGCGCCGCGGAGATGCTGGCGCAAGGCGCCGCCGCCGGTCTGCCCGTGTGGGCCATGATGCTGGAAAACGAGAAGGCCCTGCGCAACGAAGCGGAGGTCCGGGAGCGCATTGCCCGCATCTGGACCGCGATGCGGGAATGTACGCTGCGCGGCCTTACCACCGACGGACTGCTGCCGGGCGGTCTGGACGTGCGGCGGCGCGCTCCCGAAATGCATCGCTGGCTGCTGGCGGCGGCGGATCGCGACCCGCTGCGCACCATCGACTGGATCAACCTCTATGCCATCGCGGTGAACGAGGAGAACGCTGCGGGCGGCCGTGTGGTGACCGCGCCCACCAACGGAGCGGCCGGCGTGATCCCGGCCGTGGCGCATTACTACAAGCACTTCGCTCCCTCGCCCAGCGATGAAGGCATCGTGCGCTACTTTATGGCGGCCGGCGCGATCGGGATTCTGTACAAGGAAAACGCGTCGATCTCAGGCGCCGAGGTGGGATGCCAGGGCGAAGTCGGAGTGGCGTGCTCCATGGCGGCCGGCGGCCTGGTGGCGGCGCTAAACGGATCGAACGAAGCCATCGAGCACGCCGCCGAAATCGGCATGGAACACAATCTCGGCATGACTTGCGATCCGATCGGCGGCCTGGTGCAGATTCCCTGCATCGAACGCAATGCCTTCGGCGCGGTAAAGGCGGTGAATGCCGCGCGCATGGCGATGACGGAAGAAGGCGGCCACAAGGTCACGCTCGACCAGGTGATCCGGACCATGTACCAGACCGGCCTGGATATGCGCTCGCACTACAAAGAGACGTCACTCGGCGGACTGGCGGTGAACGTAATTGAGTGCTAGGAGCCCAGCCACAACGGCCAGGGACAACCACGTAAACAACCAGCCGATGCGGTTCTCCAGTGGCGTTTCGAAGACCAGCCTGATGTCGTCGTCTCCGGGCGGGGCCTCGATCGCCGTGAAACTCAGCGGATCGGGACGCACGCGAAGCTCCCTGGTACCCACATATGCGTGCCACGCCGGATCGAAGGTGTTCTGCACCACGACCGACTGGCCTGGCGCCACGCGCGCGTGAATGCGCATGGCATCGGTGCCTTCCCACGCGCCGGGCGCGGGCGCATCGGGTCCCTGTTCGATGACCGCGGTATAGCGGCGCAAGGCTCCCACATCCGTGGATTCCCAGCCGGGAGCCACTGCACCCAGAGCCGCCGTATCCACCACGCGCGCCAATGACGGATAGCGCCGGGGCACCCGATAAATCACGTTTCCCAGACCGTCGTCATACAATACCGGGAGAACGCCCGCGAACTTTGCGGGATGCTGGAAGTCGTGATACATCTCCTGCGACCGGGCATCGGATACGATGACCGCGTCCACGCCGAGAGCGGTTAGCCAGCGCACGGCCGTCTCCGGATCGGTTCCCACCGTGACCTGGTACATCGCGGGCATCAGGAACTGGTTGAGCACACCGCGGTCGCAGCCACCTCCCACCTGCGCCGTGTCGTGCCAGGCGTTCCACCAGAACCGCACCGATCCCGTGGCAAAGGTGCGGGATTGCGGAAGATGGCCGGAGACCCAATCGGACATGCGATACTCGACGCGCTGCCGGTAGTCCGGATCGAGCGGGTACAAGTACCCTTCCCACGCGTGCTTGACATAGTGGCGCGCGCTCCATAAGCCGCCCAGCACCAGAATCAAGGCCAGCGCCCGCGACAGCCGCATGCGCATACCGGGCTGCGCGCTCCAGTCCCACAATTGCCGCACCAGTTCCACCAATGCCAGAACCAGGATCAGGTCAAATTCCACTTCCAGCCGGTTCGGTTCGGCCAGAGCCCGAATGTGCAGCCAGCGATAGCCCAGAACGTTGACGCCCAATAGCAGGATGCTGCCCAGCAGAAAGACGCGATAGGCGCGCGGTTCCGTCCGCGCCCGAAAACGCCACGAGCCGGCCGCGAACACTACCGCCGTGGCCAGGAATAAAATCTGCGCGCTGCGGTCGCCCGGCGGCGAAAACCATTTGAGGTTCTCAATGGTCAGCCGCAGATACGAGGGCGTCAGCCAGAATGCCGAGAGCCCTCCTGCCAGAGCGGCGATGGCCGCGCCGCGCAGCCACACGGAACGATCGCGGCTGGTCACCCACACACTCCACACCAGGATCGGGAAGAGGATGCCCAGGGCCGTCGACCCGTAGAAATTGGTGAGCGCCACCGCGGCGCAAGACAAAGCCGCACAGGCCAGGGCCGCGGGTCTGCGCCGCCCTAGCGCCATGTAGCTGAACGCCAGCGCGACGGGCAACAGCGCCACCGCCGAAACATGCGGCCCCTCGCCATAGCGCACCAGAACCCAAAGGCGCCAGGGCGTCAGGCGGGGCATGACCGAGCGCAGTTCCGGAATCAGCCAGGCCGCCGGAGAAAGCAATGCCACGCCGGCCGCCGCCAGCCATCCCGACTTGCGCGATCCGCTGAGGATGCGCGCAAAGAAATAGACCCCCGCGATACCCAGGCAGTAAAGCAAAGCGGTGTAGACATGGTGCGCCCGCGCCGGGATGAAGATACCCGATAGCAAGGCCGTTCCATAGCGCACCGCCGGCGGGTAGATATAGTCGAAGCGCGTGCCGCAGTACCACAACGGCTGCCATTGGGGATGCGGGGCATGCTCCCGCAGCATTCGTCCGTCCGCGATGTAAGTGCTCTCGATGGAGTCCCACCGGTCCACATACCTGGCCTTGAAGAGCGGCTGGATCAGCACGGCCGCGAACAGGAAGACCAACAGCAGGTCCAGCGCGAAAATGGCGCGCCGCACCGCTAGCTCTTCCGCCCGGCCGGCTGGATGCCGGATTGATAGCGGCGCTGCAGGCTATCGAACTGGCGGTGGTAACCCCAACCCCAGCGGTATATCAGATATTTGGCCAACAGCACGAGAATCGAGCAGCCGTAGATGGTGCTCTGGAAGAACGAAGCGGACGACGCCTGCGCGAAATAACGGGTGGGCACGGGGACCTCCGTAATGCGCATGCCGAGCGCCACCATCTGCGCCATAATCTCCTGGTCGAAGATGAACTTATCGGAGTTGGTTTCCAGGTTTACCGATTCGAGGACTTCTCTGCGGAAGGCCCGGTAGCCGGTATGATATTCGGAAAGCTTCAGGCCAAACGTGACGTTCTCCGCCCAGGTAAGAAAGCGATTGGATACGTATTTCCACCAGGGCATACCTTGCTTGATGGGATTCGTTCCCATCAAGCGCGATCCCAGCACGGCGTCGGCGCGCCCTTCCTGGATGGGGCGGATGATCTCGGGTAGCAGGGTGGGATCGTACTGATAATCCGGGTGAACCATCACCACGATGTCGGCGCCCGCCTTGAGCGCCTCGCGGTAGCAGGTCTTCTGATTGGCGCCGTATCCGTAATTGCGATTGTGAACGAACAACTCCAGCCCCATATCGCGCGCGATTTGGGCGGTTTCGTCGGAACTGCCGTCGTCCACCAGGATGACCAGGTCCACCAGCTCGCGCGGCAGATCCTGATAAGTCATGTGCAGGGTTTTGGCCGCATTGTAAGCCGGCATGACGACGACGACTTTGGGTTTGTCCGTCATGCTGCGATCTCCGGCGCGGCAGTCACGATGAATTGATAGGCGAACATTTTCTTCCAGAGGCGAGCCGATTCGTAAGACATCCGCTCCATCGCCCGGACCGGGGCGGTGCCTTCCCATTTGGGCAGCGCGAGGCCGATGGGCACGCCGGAGCAGCGCAGGGTTTCAATACGGAATCCGCTCGACTGAAACAGATCGAGCCAGCCCTGCCAGGTAAAAAAATGCAGGTGGGTGCGGTCGAACAACCCGCGGTCTTCGGCCGGAAATCGGCCGGTGAGAACATTCCAGCGGAAGAAAGCGTGCCCGCTGTTGGGCAGCGATGCGGCCAGCCGTCCGCCGGGCGCCAGCACGCCGCGTAATTCGCGCAGCAGGAGCGCGGGCCGGCGCAGATGCTCCAGCACATCCGCGCAGATCACGAAATCGAAGCGCCCGGTTAACGGGGGCAGCCCCAGATCGAGGTCGGCTTCCAGCAGTTCGATGGAGTCCGGGAAGCCATGGCTGGCGGCGCCGGGTGAATCGACGCCGGTTA
>JBEKIM010000549.1:0-4179 GCA_050011755.1 Bryobacteraceae bacterium
AGCTTTATCAGACGCCTGGAGGGAAGTTTCTCCAAAGCGTGCCGGCGGGACTCTTAAGTCCCGCCCATGGCGCAAAATGGAGTCCTCTAATGCGAATGCGGGTCTTCGATCCGAAAAACCGGCCGCGGCGCGTCCCCGCGCACCGTCACGGAGTTCGTCACCACGGAGAAATGCGTATCTCCCGAAACCAGGTCAACCGATACCCCAATTTCCGGCGACTGCCGGAACGTAAACGGAAAACCGGTGTTCCTGAACTTCACGGAGAACGTACCCGCCGCCGGATTGTGTCCGAAGAAGCCCGCAGCCGAGGGAAATGGGAAGCTCGAATTCAGGCCGTCATAACCAAAAATTCCCATCTTTTCCCCGGAGCCGGCTTCGGTCGCGATCCAAAATGAAAAACGATCGGGGATCGCATAGACCTCGCCGGTGGCATCCGATATCAGCCATGCTTCCAGGCTGTATCCGGCTTCATCTTCCGGCGGTTCGGTAAATACCTCCAACAGCAGGCCCGCCGGTGGGCATTCAAATCCAGGCGTCGGGATACGCGCGTTGAAGTGCCCGGTGAACTCGCCGCCCGTGGGTACCGTGACTTCGCGCGGGAATACCACGGAGGTCGTCAAACTGCCATCGCCATAGCGTTTATTCGCCGAATCCAGATTGATGGAAACGCTGTTCTCCGGCGACTGCTGGAAGGTAAACGGAAGGCCGGTATTCCTGAAATTCACCGAGAATGTCGCCTTAGCCGGATCGGCTCCAAAGAATCCTGAATTCACCGGAAAGGGAAAACCCTGCAGTAGCCCGTTGTAACCGAAAACTCCCCATTGTTTGCCGCTATCCTTTTCCGTCGCAATCCAGAATGGGAAGTTGTTGCCCAGCGAAACGATCTCGCCCGTTGCATCGGAAATCAGCCAGGCGTCCAGGCTGTAACCGGACGCACCGTTCTGCGGCGGCGTGGTGTTTACCTGGATCATTACACCCTCGGGCGGGCACGGGAAGCCGGGCGTAATGACGCAGGCCTTGAAGTGCCCTGTGAACTGGCTGCCGGTGGGAATCGTAATGGGAGACGATGCTGCCGCGGCGATACCGCCCGCTACGGCGAGCACCACAAAACCGCCCATGCGTAACAAAAGAGCCGCGGGCCTCATAGTGGCTCTAGTTTATCATTCCCAAGCGGAGGATAATAACATTTGCAGTCCTTCGTGCCGCTCTTCAAGAACCCGCACCTGCAGACCATCGCGGGACACTATTGGCCTCGCCCCTCCCTCGCGCCGCGCTTGCCCGTGGAAATGAAGCTATACCGGACCGCACCGGATGTCCAGGTGCTCGTCGCCGCGCAACACCCTGCCGCTACGCCCCGCGGCGAGATCGTGCTCGTGCATGGCCTGGAGGGATCGGCCGAAGCGGGCTACATGCACAGTATGGCGGCCTGTGCGGTCGCCGCGGGATACGCCGTTCACCGCCTGAACATGCGTACCTGCGGAGGCACCGAACACCTTGCCCGTACGGCCTATCACGGCGGCCTCACCAGCGATCTGCTCGCCGTGTTGCGCACGCTTGCCGGCGAAAGCCGCGCGCCCCTCTGGCTCGTGGGTTTTTCGCTCGGCGGGAACCTGGTGGCCAAACTGGCCGGCGAATTGGGCGACGACGCCCCGCCCCTGCTCGCGGGTGTGGTCGCCGTTTCTGCCGCCATCGACCTGGAAGCCTGCGCCCAACGCATCTGCCAGCCCGATAATCGCCTCTACGAACGCCGGTTCTTGAGCTTGATGCAGGCCCGCGCCCGCGCCGTGTGGCGATCTACCCCCGCCGACCTCCGCGGCATTCACTCGGTCATCGAAATGGACGACCGCATCACCGCGCCGCACAACGGATTCGAAAACGCGGCCCACTATTACCGCACCCAATCGGCCAACCAGTTGCTAGACCGCATCCGGGTGCCCACCTTATTCATCACTGCGAAAGACGACACCTTCATCCCGTTTCGCATGTACGATCACCCGGCCTTCCGCCAAAACCCCTGCCTGCAACTGCTGGCCACCGAACACGGCGGCCATCTGGGCTTCCTCTCCCGCACACGCCCACGGCTGTGGCTGGATCACGCGATAATAAAATGGATAAGGGATTCTGGAACAAAGCACCCCCCTGACTCGTCTGGATATTGAATGAGAACTAACGCTTCTTTCGGCGAGGCGGTTACCGGCGCGGCCCTTTCCTTGCGCGGCAGCAAGTTGCGCAGCTTCCTCACCCTGCTGGGAATCATCCTGGCCACCACCACCCTGATCGCCGTCATGTCGGTCATCGACGGCATGAATGTGTACGTCGCGCAGAACGTATCCAGTATGGGCGCGGACGGCTTCAAGGTGCACCGCATCGTCATGATGGGCATGTGGGATCCCAAGAAATATCTCGAAATGGAGCGCCGCAATCCGGAGCTTTCCCGGGAAGAGTACGACTTCTTGCGCAGCAACAGCAAGCTCACAAGTGAAATCGGCATGGCCGTGAACCGCACTGTCTCCGTGCATGTCGGCAGGGAGCACCGGGATAATGTTCAATTGACCGGCGCCACCGCCAACGAAGGTGTGCTCTCCGATATCGTGCCCGCCGAAGGACGCTTCATCAGCGATCTCGAAGACGACCGGCGCGCCATGGTCACGGTGATCGGCAACGACCTGAAAGACCAGTTCTTCGCCAACACCGATCCCATCGGCAAGTCCGTCATGGTGGAAGGCCGGCCGTTTGAAGTCATCGGGGTAGCCAAAGCCAAGGGATCCGTCTTCGGCAATTCCCGCGATAATTTCCTGATGATCCCGGCCGAGACGTATTTCAAGATCTATGGCTCCCGCAGCGGCATCGGCTACGATTTGAAGGCTGCCGACCAGAGCGTCCTGCAGCAGGCTGAGGACGAAGTCCGCGTGCTGCTGCGCTCCTACCGGCACTTGCACCCCAAAGACGACGACAACTTCGGCATGGTCAGTTCGGATTCCCTCGTCAGCGTATGGAACCAGTTGACCGGTGCGATCTCCGCCACGGCCATCGGTGTGGTTTCGGTTTTCATGGTGGTGGGCGGCGTCGTGATTATGAATATCATGCTGGCGGTGGTCACCGAGCGCACCCGCGAAATCGGCATTCGCAAGTCGGTGGGCGCGCGGCGCAGCGATATTCTCAACCAGTTTCTGGTGGAATCGGCGATGCTATCGGCCTCCGGAGGCGTGATCGGGATTCTGCTCGCCTCCCTGCTCGCGGTCGTGGTGAAAGCGGCCACCCCCGTGCCCATGCATATTCCGATCAGCGCCGTGATCACGGGCGTGACGCTTTCCGCCGCGGTTGGATTGTTCTTCGGGATCTACCCGGCCCGGCGCGCGGCCGGTCTCGATCCCATTGAAGCTTTGAGGGTGGAACGATGACATTAGGTTCGCTGGCTTCGGGAGTCGCTCTGGCGCTGACCACGGTGCGCGAGCACAAGATGCGCTCCTTCCTCACCGTGTTGGGAGTCATCATCGGCACGGGGGCGGTCATCGGCGTGGGCTCCATCATCGCCGGCCTTGACGGCGCCATCACCAATATTCTGAAGAGTTTCGGACCGAACACCATCGTGGTCCTGCGCGGCAGCGCCATGGGCGGCTGGACCCTCGAAGAGCAGAAACGCAAGATGCTGACGCGCGAAGACGCCCTGGCCATCGAGGAGCGCTGCCCATCGGTCGAACACGTCAGCCCCTACCTGTTCGCCAATTTCGACCAGATCCACAAAGCCCGCTATAAAGGCAACGACAACTACAACATCGATATGGGCGGCACCGAAGAAGGCTACGCCGCGGGTGGTACCGTCATGCTGCAGGGCCGCTTCTTTACCGATAGCGAGAGCCGTCACCATATGCCCGTGGTCGTGCTCGGCGAAGACCTGGGCAAGTCGTTTTTTCAGGGTATGGATGCCGTCGGAAAATGGATCGACGTCGACGGCCACTCGCTCGAAGTGATCGGCGTGATGGAGCGGCCCGCGGCCTCTTTCCCGGGGCAGGACGATAACCGCATCCTGATGCCCTACTTCACCATGCACAAGCTCTATCCCAGCGCCCGGGAGAACATGCTGATCGTGATCGCTTATGAAGGCATGTTGACCAAGGCCGAGGATGAAGTGCGCACCGTCCTGCGCATCGAGCGTAAGGTGGCCAACAACAAACCGGA
>JBEKIM010000550.1:0-4153 GCA_050011755.1 Bryobacteraceae bacterium
AGCTTCGCGAAATCCTGATCTATATTTCCCGCCGCGTCCTCGCCGATCATGCTACCTCCATCGGCGAACAGGAAATCGGATCCACCGTTCTGGGCCGCCGCCAGGATTTCAATCCGAATGAGGATAATATTGTCCGCGTGCAAATCCGGCATCTGCGCAGGAAGCTGGAAGATTACTTCAACACCGAAGGCTCAGAAGAGCCGCTGATCGTCACCATTCCCAAGGGCGGCTACCTGCCCCACTTCGAGGTTCGGGCCGAACGCCCCGCGCCAGCCTTACCGATGCGGGGGACCGGTGCTGCCTCTCCAGGGCCCGGCCGCCAATGGCGCGCCACCGCGCTCTTCCTCCTTCTATTACTTGGCATCACCCTGGCGACTTTGGTCTGGTGGCAACACCGCGGTGCGCCGCGGCCGGTGCCCGGCGCGGACGACATCCAGGCAACTCATGAAGATCCGCTCTGGTCGAAGATCTTCGTGCCCCATCGCGAAACCAGCGTCGTCGTGGCCGACACGAACCTGGTGATGATCCAGGATATCCTCGATACCGACATCTCGCTCGGCGAATATCTGGGCGGCGGGTATCCGGAGAAACTGATCGGCAGCGTTCCGGATCGCGTCCTTCAGACGGCCTTGCGATTGATCTCCACCCGGCAATACACCAGCTTGGGCGACACCATTCTGGCCGCCCGATTCATGGAGTTAAGCCGCCACTACGGCGGCCAGACCAGTGTGCGCTATTCCCGCTATATCAGCGTGCGGGAGTTCAAGGCGGGAAACTTCGTGCTGATTGGCAGCCGCCGCGGAATCCCCTGGGAGCAATTGTTTGAATCCCAGTTGAATTTCAGTCTCGAAGAGGACCACGCCACACACCGGTACCATCTCCGGAACAAATCGCCGCAACCCGGCGAGCGCACCGTTTACGGAGTTTCGGACGGAAGCGGAGCGAATCACGATACCTATGCCGGCATTGCCCTCCTGCCCAACCTGGCGGGCACGGGCTACGTTTTGATGCTGTATGGGATCGATATGCCGGCCACCGAGGCTGCCGGCGAATTGATCACGAAACCGGACTTCGGCGCCACCCTCGCCCGATTGCTCAACTCCCGCCCCGGACAGCCGCCTGCGTCCTATATCGAGATTCTTTTGGAGGCTAAAGCCACCGCGGGCACCAGCGGGGGCGCCAGAATTATCGCCCATCGCCTCATTGAGGGCCCCCGGCCGGCCCTATAAGAAGCTTTATGCGTTGCGCCGCCGGCGCCGGCGGACCTGGCGCGGTCCGTCATGCTCGCGGAAGTTGAACACCGCGTCCTGGATCCGCGTGCCGACCACTTCGATCTGCCCGAGATCGCGAGTCCCAACGCCCAATTCTTCCGCCAGGCGCAGCGTGTTATCGCAAGTCTCGAAAGGAGCATGGCCGCGGTCGGCCCGGGGGTCGAAGCCCATGACCGCCATCCCCACCGCGTCGGTCGTCACCGCGTTGGTTCCGGCCACCAGCACTCCAGGGCTGACGGCTCGGGTATTCTCGCCGTCGGGAAGCTCGGCCCCGGCAATGGTCTCGATCCCTTCCAGGATCGCCAGGCTCACGGGGGCGGCCGCCGCCAGGTCGGCGATGAACCTGGGAATGCGATAGCCACCGTCGCGCGGGCTGGTGGGATCTTTCTCCGGCGGCGAGCTCCTGGGCGGCTGGCGGCTGCCGGCGTGACCGATTTCCCCGCGCCCGGCGTAGGGGATCGGGGCGGGCTCATCCAGCGGCACCTTGTCGCCATAGATGGTGGTCGGCGAGATGCCAAACAGGTTCTTGATGGAAAGAGTCACCCCCGCGGTGGCGTGCTCCTTGATTTTGGCCATCGAGATCAACACGTCGGATTCGGCGTAGGCTGTGCTCAGATCGAACGCCGGAAACAAGTGGCCGCCCCGGGGAACCTGAAAACGCGTATATGGCGTCTTTCCTTTGTAGGGCATGTTGGTATTGATCAGTTCCACGCGCGGCGCCGCGCCTAATACCAGGTCCGGATCCCAACCCGCTTTCAACATGAACTCTTCGAGCGATGCCGGCCATGCCCAGGCGCCCTCCACCACACGGATACGCCGGGCACCGGCCCTGTCCAGCAAATGGATGACGGCTCCAACCGTCCGCGGATGCGTCCAGAACGTGCGTCCCTGTGGAAGATGGTCCAGACGGGTCGTTTCGCCGCCGGTCAGGTTGATCTTAATGCTGACCGTCTTGCCCTTCACCAGGCGGCCCATGCCGCCCAACTGATCGAACATTTTGCCGGCGGCTGCCAGAAACTCCGGCCCATACGTTTTGCATCGCGCGATCGCCACCGGCGCGGTGGGAGCCGAGGCGCGCATCCGCGGCGGCTGGACCAGGCTCAGTCCGGCGGCGCCCAATCCCGCCATGAACTCTCTGCGATTTACGTTCATGTCATTCCCCTTCCCAAACGATGGGAAAAGCCGGCTAAAAGCCGGCTGCGGGCATGATTGCCCGCCCTCCAATTCAAGTCTGGAACTCCAGCGCCAAATATGGCGGCGAGTTGGCGGGCAGATGGTATTCCACGCCGGCGTACTCCTCGGAGGTTTCCGGCAGCAGCGCCGCCGCGCGCGCCTCGATGGTCCATAGCCGCGTGCTCCGATACCTCCGCCGGACCCAGATCGTAGGCAGCCCGCCGCGGTCCGCGTACGAGAGACATTGCAGCAGCGCCGTCCGCCCGTCCATCGAGGCAGTGAACCGGGTGCAACCCGAGCTGCCGCTGTTGTAAATCTTCACCAGATCGTGGCGATGGCTGAGCAGGAGTTGCGTGTCGATAGCCACCTGGTATGGGTCTGTAATCCCCTTACGCGCCAACGCCAGCCGGCCGTTCCCCAGCGCGCGCACGTCGAGCTCGGTCGGAAAATCGGGTGGCGCGGGCCGGCCATCGGCAGGCCACTCCGGACCGGTGACCAATAAACCACCCTGCTCTACGAAGTCCGCGATCGTGCGGCGGGATTCCCCCGCGAGCGGCGCGGCGTCGGCATATACCAGCACCTTCAGTCCTGCCAAAGCCTCCGCGGTCACCTGCGATTTCCAGATCGCCCGAAACAACAGGTCGCGGCGCGACATCAGGTTCAGGATCTCGCCGCTGAGCTCGAAATTGCCGCCGGTGTAATCCGAGATCACCCCCACCAGGCCCAGCGAACGGTAGGATTTCCATTCGGCGTGCTCTTTGAAGAAACGCGCCGCGGCGGCGATCTGTTTCCAGGATTGTTCGGCAGCCGGGTTCCTGGCCGCCAGTCCGGCCCGTAGATGGTCGTCGAGCGAGATCACCCACCGCCCGCCACCGGCCGCCGAGTCGCAGATGGCCTTGACATAGCTGTGCCCAGGCACCACCGCGCCCTTGCCGGGAGGATCGAACATCACCCAAAGCGGCGGCTTCAGGCGCGCGCTCGCCATCTGGATGTACCAACTGTTGGAATCGAGCCAAGGCACGCTGGTCGGGCCGGAGGTGGCGTCGGCGCCGTCGTTCGCCATGCTCACTCCCGGCCACACATTTCCGGTGATCGCCACGGCGGCAGCTTCGGAATCCCACGGAACGCCGGCACGGTCGCTCCAGGCGATCACGGGAAGATCCGCGCTGCCTTTGAAGTTCGCCATCGCCACCGCCGCCAGCCCGGCTGTCTTGGCCGCCGCAATGGCCGCACGCGGGTCCGCCGAACCTTCCACCCAGCCCACCACGGCCAGATTTTGCCGCCGCGCCGCCTCCAGCAAGCGGCTGGCGCTGCGCTGTTGCGCGGCGTCCTCAGGCAAGCCGGCCGCCCAACCGATCACGATGCAATCGATGGGCGTGTCCTTGAGAATCTCGAGCGCCTCCGGTTCGTGCCAGCGCTCCAGCGTTTGCCGGATCGCCGGATCGAAGCCTTCGGTCTTCTCGCGTCTGGCGATCTCGAGGGGACCGCTCGGCCACCGCAGCGGCGCCAGGTTCTGTAACGAAATCATATCGGCTTATTTCATATTATAAGGTGCGATTGCCCCGTGGCGCACGCTTTAGCGGGCGCCCCCGCGGATGCGGGTGAAACAGCGGCGAGACCCCCGGCGGGGAATCGTCGAAAACTCACCGTGGGGCGGGCAATCATGCCCGCAGCCGCCTTTTCAGGCGGCTAAGCCGGCTGGAAAGCCG
>JBEKIM010000551.1:0-4099 GCA_050011755.1 Bryobacteraceae bacterium
ACCCGTACGCCACTTTACTCACGAGGTTGCCCCCGCTTTCTCGTTCGACTTGCATGTGTTAAGCGCGCCGCCAGCGTTGATTCTGAGCCGGGATCAAACTCTCGTTTGAATTGTTAGTTTAATCGCCCCGACTTTTACTCAGAGACTGACGAATGTTTCTTGTGCATCCAACCAGATTGTCAAAGATCTTTGCCGCCGGCCGGACGCATCCTTGCGGAAACGCCCGCCAACGGCAGGCCTCGAAACTTGTTAGCCCCGCCCACGCAAAATCGCGCACGCGAAAGCCAGAAATTGAAAACTTTTGAAAAAGAACCTACCAGGAAGGCCGTATTCCGCTCCGGCGGTGGCCCGCCCGGAGTTTTGTTACCATTCCTTACAAGAGGATCCGATCCTTTATACCACGCCGGGCAGCGCACAAGCAATCCCGCGCGCCAACCGCAGCTAGACCCTCAAATTCGGCGACTCCCTAAGAATATCAGAACGATTACAGACACGCAAGCCCGGGGGGAAAGTTTTTTCGAATCCGACTGGCCGAACGAAGCCGATAGTGCGTTTAATCTTTGCACATCAGTTACTTACGGATCATTAAATTTTGCTTACCCGGACGTAGCGGGAGAGAAGAGCCCCCTCCCTGGCGCCCCACAAACACGTTGGCTCGTACAATAGAAGGATGCAGATGTGGCGCTTATGCCTTCGCTCCATGGTGATAACGCTGGGGTTGTCCGCGGCTTTGGGAGCGCAGACCCTTCCCACAATCCTGGCGCGGGTCGCCGAGGAGGCCGAAGTCTTTCGCCACGTCGCCCCCGAGGTGCTCGCCGAGGAAACGCTCACCCAGCGCGCCTTGAAGGCGCCCGCGCGATTCCATCCACGCCTGGGCACGGCGGCCGCTAAACCCCTTGCGCCCAGCCGGCAGACGCGCGAGATCATCTCGGAGTACAGCTTCGGAACCCTCAAGGACACTCCCGAACTCCACGAATTCCGCCAGATTGTATCGGTGGACGGCAAAGCCATCACGGCCGCCGCGACCGCGCGACATTCGCTCGCCTTAGGATTGGCTTCGGCCGACGACCATGCCCGCAAGCGCATGCTCGAAGACTTTCAGAAATACGGCCTGACCACCGCCGTCGTGGATTTTGGCCCGCTCCTGTTGCTTTTTTCGAAGCGGCAAACCGGCAACTACCATTTCCTATTGACGGGAGAGGACCGCATCGGCGCCGATGCGGTGAAGGTCGTTTCCTACGAACAAGTTACCGGACCGGGCCACATGCTGGTGTTCCAGGGCCGTCGCGCGCTGCATCAACCAATTCAGGGAAAGATCTACGCGCGGGTGCCGGATGGCCTGCCGCTGCGCATCACCATCGTAGAAAGCCGCCAGGATGGCAAGAGCGCGTTCCGCGACGAGGCCGTGGTGGACTACACGCCCAACGCACAGGGATTTCTGGCGCCCGCCGCAGTCACCCACAAGGGCTTCGCAGGCGAGCAACTGCAAGTGGAAGACGAGTTCCGCTATACGGCATTCCGGAAATTCGGCGCGGATGCCGCCATCAAATTCGACGTGCAACAATAGGCCACGCGGCTGGTATCATGAGGCATTCCAAATGACCCGCCAACGCGCCTATCTGCTGATCACCGTCTTCGCGCTCCTGCTGGTGCTGTTCCCCTTTCTATTCTGGTACTTCACCTGGTTCGGGCGGAAACTGACCGACGACCAGATCGGCGAGTACCTGGGCGATCGAACCAAGCCGCGGCACGCGCAGCATGCGCTGGTGCAGCTTGGCGAGCGCATGGCGCGGCACGATCGCGCCGTGACGCGCTGGTATCCGCAGGTGGTCGGGCTGGCCGGCAGCCCATTGATCGAACTGCGCCAGACCTCGGCCTGGATCATGGGACAGGATCACACCTACGCGCCTTTTCATGACGCGCTGCTAAAACTGATCGCCGACCCACAGCCCATGGTCCGCCGCAACGCGGCGTTGGCGCTTTCGAACTTCGGCGATGCGGCGGCGCGTCCCGAACTGCTGGCGATGCTGCGGCCGTACACCATCCTTTCGCCGGCCGCGGGCGTGGTCCAGTACCGGCTCAAACTGGGCGAATATGTCAATCCGGGGACGCTCGTAGCGCACGTCGGCGTGGCCGAAGTGCGGTCGCCGCTACCGGGCGAAGTGCGCGACTTGAGCCGGCGGAGTGGGAGCACGGTGGCTGCCGGCGATCCGCTGGTGGATGTTTCCGCGGACAAGGAGCATGTCTGGGAGGCTTTGCGTGCGTTATGGACTGTCGGCACGAGCGACGACCTGGAAGAAATCCAGCGTTACACGCGCGGCGCCTCCAGCATGCCCGAGAAAGTGCAGGAGCAGGCTCTACTGACGGAGCGCGAGATTAAAGCACGCGGCATGCATTGACGCGGTCCACGGAACGCGCGGGCAACGGATTCACCCAACCCTCCGCGCACCTTCACCCACCCCGTCGTGAAAACACCCGAATCGACTCGGCTGGCCTGCCGGGTTATCCACCGATTGTTGAATTTTCAATCATTTGCTTGTGGAAATCGAAATGCACGGGGGCGGGCAGCCCATCCTTCGAGGAGGCGCTTACACCATGCCCAACGAGACTCTTACCATAACAGACAACCGCACCGGAAAGACCTATACACTGCCCATATATAAAGACGCGATCCGCGCCATCGATCTGCGCCAGATCAAGACCGGCCCGGAGGACTTCGGCCTGCTCAGCTACGATCCCGCGTTCCTGAATACGGCGTCCTGCCAGAGTTCGATCACCTACCTGGATGGAGACCGCGGAATCCTGCGTTACCGCGGCTACCCCATCGAACAGCTCGCCGAGAAGTGCAGTTTCCTGGAGGTCGCCTACCTTCTGCTAAACGGCGAGCTACCTTGCGAGGAACAGTTGGACATGTGGATTACCGACGTGACCCGGCACTCCATGATCCACGAAAACCTGAAGAAGTTCATGGAAGGTTTCCACTATGACGGCCATCCCATGGGAATGCTGATGAGTACCGTGGCGGCGCTCTCTACTTTCTATCCGGAGGCGCGCAATATCCACGATCCCGGGGTGCGCAAACTCCAGATCATACGGCTGATCGGGAAGATGCCGACGCTGACGGCGTATTCGTACCGGCACAGCCTGGGCCTGCCTTACGTCTACCCGGACAACGATCTGAGCTACACCAAAAACTTCATGAACATGCTGTGGCGCCGGACGGAGCCCAAGTTCAGCGCCAACCCGGTGCTGGCGCGCGCGTTGGAAGTGCTGTTTATCCTGCATGCCGACCACGAGCAGAATTGCAGCGCAAGCACGATGCGCGCCGTCGGCAGTTCGTTCGCCGATCCGTATGCCACCACAGCCGCCGCCATCGCGGCGCTTTCCGGGCCGCTGCACGGCGGCGCAAACGAAGAAGTGCTCCGCATGCTCGACGAGATCGGCTCCAAGGACAAAGTGCCGGCGTACATCGAGCAGATCAAAGCCGGACACGGCAAGCTGATGGGTTTCGGACATCGCGTCTACAAGAACTACGACCCGCGCGCGCGCATCATCAAGCGGGTGGCCGAGGAAGTCTTCGAAGTCACGGGACGCAATCCCAAGCTGGATATCGCGCTGGAACTGGAGCGCATTGCGCTCGAAGACGATTTCTTCATCAAACGGAGACTCTACCCGAACGTGGATTTCTACTCCGGAATCATCTATCAAGCCATGGGATTCACGCCCGACGTCTTTACGGTGTTGTTCGCCATCCCACGCGCGGTGGGCTGGTTGGCGCAGTGGCAGGAGATGCTACAGGACAGCGAGCAGAAGATCGCGCGGCCGCGGCAGATCTACACGGGCGAGGCGGTGCGGCAGGTGGTGCGGATCGAGGAGCGGCATCCCCAGACCTCGGCATTAGCCGCAGCCACTGTGGCGTAGCTCTCCGAGCGCAAGCTCGCCTAGCGGTCAAAAATCTCGCGCGCGCGGGACTTAAGAGTCCCGCCGGCACGCTGAAGCGTGTCAGGATGGCCCTGCGGGCCACCAAATGTGATGAAAACTCAATTTGGAGGGCGGCCAATCCTGGCCCGGGGTCCCCGCTGGGGGCGGCTTTCCAGCC
>JBEKIM010000552.1:0-4059 GCA_050011755.1 Bryobacteraceae bacterium
GAACGCGGATGCCGGCGCGCTGCCGGTCTGGTATCTGTCCAAGATGACCCGGCAAAATGTTACGGTAGCGCTCAGCGGCGAAGGCGCGGACGAACTGTTCGGCGGATATCTGACGTATCGCGCCGACCGCTACGCGCGCTGGATGCGGCATCTGCCGCCGGGCGCCTTGGGCCTCGCATTACAGGCCGCGCGCCGCTGGCCGGTTTCCGACGACAAGATCAGCTTCGAATACATGCTGAAGCGCTTTCTGGAGGGCTGCCGGATGACGCCGGCGCGCGCGCACGTCTATTGGAACGGCACGTTTTCGGAATCGAAGAAGCGCGCCCTTCTGTGCGCATCGGATCCGGGCGCGCTGGCGGCGATTCTGGAGGAACTTTCGAGGGCGGGAGAGGATCTGGCGGCCTATCTCTGGTTCGATCAACGCTATTACCTGGCGGACGACATTCTGATGAAAGTCGACCGCATGAGCATGGCGCATTCGATTGAGGTCAGGCCGCCGTTTCTGGATCATCGCATCGTGGAATTCGCCGCGACGCTGCCCGCGCATTGCAAGATCCGCGGCGCGCGGCAGAAGGTCGTTTTGAAGGATTTGATGAAGGGCAAGCTGCCGCCGGCCATTTTAAAGCGGAAGAAAGTGGGATTCGATATTCCCGCGCACCAGTGGCTGCGCGGCCCGCTGCGCGAATTGATGCGCGATACGCTTTCGGCCGGCGCTGCCGCGCACGCCGAAGTCTTCCGGCCGGCGGCCATTGAAGCTTGCATGCGCCGGCACCTCGAGCGCCGCGCCAATCTCGGGTATCATCTGTGGGGGCTGATGATCCTGTTCTTATGGATGAGGAGATGGCAAATACAAACAACGCCGGCGGCCGCGCAAGATCGTCAGCCAACCGGCATCTCTACGTCTATCTAGCGGTCCTGCTGCTGGCGGGCGCCATTTACCTGGGTTGTATCGTTTCCCCTCCATCGCTGATGGACGACGTGGATGCGGTGCAGGCGCAGATCGCGCGCACCATGCTGGTCTCGGGCGACTGGGTGACGGCGCGCCTGGATGGCATAGCTTACCTCGAGAAATCGCCGTTGCTCTATTGGGCGATCGCCGTAACTTACAAGATCTTCGGCGTCCACGATTGGGCCGCGCGCATTCCGGTGGCGCTGTCCGCGATGGGACTTTGCTGGCTGACCGCGGCGTTCGGCATCTGGGCATTCGGACGCCGCGGCGGACTCTACGCGGGTATGATCTTGTCTACTTGCATCGGCCTGTTCCTGTTCACGCGCGTGCTGATCCCCGACGTCATGCTGACGTTTACCGTGGCGCTGGCTATGTGGGCGCTCCTGCGCGTGCTCGACGAAGAAGAGCCGCATCCCCGCCGGTGGGCATGCTTATTGGCCGCCAGCCTGGGTATCGGCCTGCTGCTGAAGAGCACGGTAGCGGTATTGTTTCCGCTGGCGGCAGGCGCCATCTACCTGTTTCTGACACACCAGATGTTCGCCGCGCGAACCTGGAAGCGGCTGCGCCCGTTCACGGGACTGGCGATTATTCTGCTGATTGCCGCGCCCTGGCACGTGCTGGCGACGCTGCGCAATCCGCCGTATTTCTCTTTTAGTTTCCACAGCGGGCCGGGCGAGTATCGCGGATTCCTGTGGTTCTACTTCATGAACGAGCAGGTGCTGCGGTTCCTGAATATGCGCTTTCCGCGCGATTACAATACGGTGCCGCGCGTGTACTTCTGGCTCTTTCATCTGCTTTGGCTGTTTCCCTGGAGCGTGTACTTTCCGGCGGTGGCGAAACTATCGTTCAAGCCCGTGGATCGCGCCGGCCGGACGCGTTTGCTGGCGCTCTGCTGGACCGGCTTCATGCTGGTCTTCTTTACGTTCTCGACGACGCAGGAATACTACACGATGCCGTGCTATCCGGCGCTGGCATTGCTGCTCGGTTCGGCGATGGCGGCGGACGGAGCCTGGGTGCGCCGCGGCACGCGCGCGATAGCGGCCATCGCCGGGTGCGCCGCGGCGGCCCTGATCGCCATCCTGGTTATGGTGCGCAACATCCCCGCGCCGGGCGATATTTCGATGGCACTGTCGCAACGGCCCGGCACTTACACCCTGTCGCTGAGTCATATGGAAGATCTTACGCTGGCGTCGTTCGCTTATCTGCGGCTGCCGCTGGCGATGGCGGCCGCCGCCTTCCTGGTGGGTGTGCTGGGGACCGTTCGCGCGGTGGGGCGGCGCGCCTTTCTGGCAGCCGCCTTGATGATGGTGCTGTTCTTCCACGCCGCCCGGGTGGCGATGGTGGTGTTCGATCCGTATCTATCCTCGCGGCCGTTGGCGCAGGCGCTACTGCGGGCTCCCGCGGGCAAGCTGATTGTCGACCATCACTATTACACGTTCTCGTCGGTCTTCTTCTACACGAATCGGACGGCGTTGTCGCTGAATGGGCGATTCAACAACATGATCTATGGATCGTACGCACCCGGCGCGCCGGATGTTTTCATCGACGATGCGCAATGGAAAGCCCTGTGGCTGGGCGCGGATCGTTGCTACGTGGTGGCCAGCGATTACGCGATGCCGAGATTTGAGAAGCTGGTGGGGAAGACGGCACTGCATCCGGTGGTGGCGAGTGGCGGCAAAGTGGTGCTGACGAACCTTCCTCTCTGATGGCCGCGGCGCTTAAACCGGCGGATTTCTGCTGACACCACTTAGGGCGCCGGGATATGCTTAAGGCTTCATGGGCTCATCGTCGTTCGCTGTAGCCGCCCTTCTTGGAGCCGGCAGTTTTTCCGCGGTTTTGGCGCTGGATTTCCGCCGCAGGCGGCTGGCTTCAATTGGCTTACGCGGGCTTTCCGCGCTGGCGGTCGTGGACCTCCTGCCCGCTGCCCTGACCGCTTCGATGGCGGTGGCGCTGGGCACGATCCTTTACCCTGAAGCCGCGGCCCAAGGCATGCTGCGCCTGCGCTCTCCGGTGTTGTTGGGCATGGTCCTTTGCCTGGTGTTCCTTCCCGTATTTTGGGCCGAAGGCCGCAAGCAGATTCAGTTTCAGCGCCCGGCCGGGCTGCTGTTTGGCGAGTGGCTCATCTTTGTGGGTGCCGCGGCGATCCTGCTGGCCACCTCGCTCTGGTTGTATGCGCTTCCCTTGCTCCTGGCGGGCGGCGCGCTGGTGGCCGCCGTCGTGCCGCCATTCATGAAAAAGTATGAAGGGCTGCGGATTTTGGAGCGCGTGGGCGGAGGGGAGCAGTTCACGCAGCCCGAGTACACGCCCGCCACTCCCGAATGTCCGCGCCCGGAGTTGTGGAGGATGCTCGACTCCCAAACCACGGAAGTGGAGGTGCTGGATTTCCTGAAGACCCTGGTCACGACCGTGAAGCCGAGGCTGGTAGTCGAGACGGGCACATTCCTCGGGCATGGCACGATCAAACTCGCGGAGGGCGTGAGGGAGAACGGTTTCGGAAAGGTCGTCACGGTCGAGCTGGACCCGGACATCCGGGCGAGAGCCGCGGAACGCTTCGCCGCTTCCGGGCTGTCCGCCTGGATAGAGTCGCGGCTGGAGTCGAGCCTGGAGACGCAAATCGAAGGGACGATCGACCTGCTATTCAGCGACAGCCACATGGCGAACCGCGAAGCGGAGATTCGGCGGTTGCTGCCGCAACTGGACCCGCGCGGGTTGCTGGTAATCCACGATGCCAGCTCACACTTCCGGATCGTGCGCGAGGCCGTGCTGCGGCTGGAAGAAGAGGGTCTTATCTCCGCCGTGCTGCTTTCGACACCGCGGGGGGTAGCCGTGGCACAGCGGCGCGAGGGCCGCCGGTAGGCGCGTGGCGCACGCTTTCAGCGTGCCGGCGGGACTTTTAAGTCCCGCTCCGGCGAACTGAAGTTTCGCCGCTGCACGCTCAAGCGTGTCAGGATGGCCCTGAGGACCACCAGATGTGATGAAAACTCAATTTGGAGGGCGGCCAATCCTGGCCCGGGGTCCCCGCTGGGGGCGGCTTTCCAGCCGGCTTAGCCGCCTGAAAGGCGGCGGCGGGCATGATTGCCCGCCCCCCAATTGGGTTTTCAACGGTGCGC
>JBEKIM010000553.1:0-4036 GCA_050011755.1 Bryobacteraceae bacterium
CATGTCAACGATTTGGCGGAGGCGCACATTCTGGCGGTGGAGGCGCTGCTGGCGGGCGGGGCCTCGGATCAGTTCAACGTGGGGACCGGCAGCGGCCATTCGGTGCTCGAGATGATTCGTGGCGTGGAGGAAGTTACGGGGAAGAAAGTTCCATACGTGGTGGGTGCGCGGCGGGAAGGCGATCCGGCGGCCTTGGTGGCGAATGCGGACAAACTGCGGACGGTGTTGCGATGGACACCGCGATTCGCAAAGATCGAGGACATCATCGCATCGGCGTGGGAGTTCGAGCGGCGCCGGGAGCGGGGTTGAACGATGAAATGGCTGACAGCGTTTCTGTTCGTGTGTACTATGCTTGCGCAATCGTCTTATGACTTATTGCTGAAGGGCGGCCGGGTGATCGACGGCAAGAACAAGATCGGCGAAGTAATGGACGTAGCCATTGCGGGAGGCCGGATCGCCGCGGTCGCGGCTAACATACCGGCCGCGAGAGCCGCCAAAGTGGTGGACGTGACGGGGCTGTACGTCACTCCGGGCCTGATCGACATGCACGTACACGTTTACGCCGGTACGGGCCAGCGAGGCGCCTACTGCGGCGATAACAGCGTGTATCCCGACGGCTTTACTTTCCGTACAGGGGTAACCACGGTAGCGGATGCGGGCAGTTCCGGCTGGCGCAATTTTCCGGACTTCAAGGATCGCGTGATCGATCGGGCGAAGACGCGCGTGCTGGCTTTTCTGAACATCGTGGGAAGCGGCATGGCGGGGGCGGTGGAGCAGGACCTGCGCGAGATGGATGCGAAAGCGGCGGCCGGGATGGCGATGCGTTACAAGGATACAATTGTGGGCATTAAGACGGCGCATTACGCGGGACCCGAGTGGACACCGGTGGAGCACGCCGTGGAGGCAGGCACGCTAGCCAATATTCCAGTGATGGTGGACTTCGGCACGTTCCGGCCGGAGCG
Organism: Bryobacteraceae bacterium; assembly: GCA_050011755.1. Classification (GTDB taxonomy): domain Bacteria; phylum Acidobacteriota; class Terriglobia; order Bryobacterales; family Bryobacteraceae; genus Bog-159. Next base: position 963 of record JBEKIM010000553.1, read on the forward strand.
TCCCTTTCAGGAATTGGTGCTCAAAAAACTACGTCCGGGCGATATCTATACGCACACTTATCTCAGTTGGGTTCCGATGCTGGACGAAGACGGGCGGATCCTGCCGTATCTGTTCGAAGCGCGGCGTCGCGGCGTGATTTTCGACGTGGGCCACGGAGGGGGAAGTTTTCTGTTCCGCCAGGCGGTGCCGGCGATACGCCAGGGATTCGGGCCGGATTCGATCTCGACCGATTTGCACATCGGAAGTATGAATGCAGGGATGAAAGACATGCTCAACGTGATGTCGAAGTTCCTGAACATGGGCATGCCGCTCGAAGAAGTGATCCTACGTTCCACGTGGACGCCGGCCCGCGAGATCCACCACGAAGAGTTGGGCAACCTTTCGGTCGGGGCCGTGGCGGATGTGGCCGTGCTGCGGGTGGAGGAAGGCCATTTCGGATTTGTGGATACCTATGGGGCACGTTTGCAGGGAACCCGCAGACTGGCTTGCGAGTTGACGTTGCGCAATGGCCGGGTGGTGTGGGATTTGAATGGCATCACACGGGAGAATTGGGACAAATTGGGTAAGTATTTGGCGCAAGGGGACGGCGCCTGGGACGGGACGCTGGGCGGGGAAATCAGGAAGCGTAAGTAGGGCGCAGCAACCGCTGCACGGCCGGAGCCCGCAGGAGGCGACCTACGAGGCCGCCGCGAGGCCGCCCCACAGAGTGCGCCGCGGTGAACTAAACCGCTTCGCGGTGGTCGGCTTCGATCGCACTTTTCAACCGTAAGTATTTTGGCGCGGGGCTCCTTTGAAACACTGGATTCGGTTGTCCCACAACGACCAATTCAAGATTTCAAGGAGCCCTCGCATGACACCGTTACGGCAACGCATGATCGAAGATATGTGCCTGACAGAGCGTAATTCATTTTTCGGACTCGGCATAGTCGGGAGGACTGTCACAGGCTTTTGAGGAAGGCCAGCAACTTGTCGCCAGGCCGATAGCGACCAGTCACTTTGCCCTTCGCCATGGGGGTCGTCTTAGCGAGCGCCTTTTCCTTGAGCGCAAGATCGAGCATCCACGTATGTCTGGGTCGTCTCGATGGATTCGTGCCCGAGCCAGAGCGCGATCACGGAACGGTCCACGCTCCTTGCAGAAGTTCCATCGCAGGCGCCGGACGACGAGACGCTCTATCTGAACCTGGGACGGGTGTATCTGTCGCTGGGGGGCGCGCGATAAAGCCCGCGACGTGATGCAACAGTTGCTGGCCCGCAAGCCTGGCGATCCGGTGGCGACGCGGGCGCTGCGGGAGTTGGACTCGCGGTGAGGGACGGGGGCGCGGACGCTTGCAGGAATCGGCGACAAGATCATTAGACGGCGGGTACGGTCCGGTTCGGAAGAACGTTGATATGGGTTCCTCCGACGACGTGCTGGGTGCCTTCACGGCGGTCCTACTACAATGGCTCATGGCGGTGCTTGCGGTGGTGTCCTTAGCGGCTTTGGCATCAGGTCAGTCCCCTACGACTACGCCAGTATTGGACGAAGGCGTGGAGGTGCTTCACTTCGAGCGGATGTCTTATCCCCTTTATGCAAAGGTCCGCTCGATCGGAGGCGTCGTGGTGCTACGCGCCGCGCTGGACGCCGATGGTGTAGTGATGGATGTGACTCCCCTATCGGGCCCCAGGGCCCTACTCGACGCCCCCGTGGAGAACCTGAAGAAGTGGCGGTTCGGGAAGGCTAAGCAAAGGACCATCCTGGTGGTCTATTGGTTCCGGTTCCGTGGTCTCTGCGAGTCTCCGTGCCCCAGCGCGTTCGAGTTTTATCCTCCCAATCTGGCTGTAATTACGTCTGGGCACGAGGTTGCCATGCCATGAAATTGCATTTCAACCTGGAGGCGTGCCGCCCGATGCTGATGGACATGCCTTCGATCATCAGGCTGATTAACTGACTGCATCTTCCATCTTCGTGTGCATTGTTCCTAGCGGTCGCTGGCGCCAACGTGTTCAGGATGTTAAGGTCTGTAATGTGAAGACATGCTTAAAGACAACTGCCCGGGCCTGACACACCGGCCTGGGAGGCCGCCTAAATGAAGTCCATCCTATCAATTCCGCGAAATAGTACTCTAAACCCGGACGATAAGATAAATCGCCACTCGATAGGGTTGACTTCGGCGCTCCAGGAGCCTACCATACGTTCGTACTGCCGAACTGACGGCGCAGGCGTCAAATCGAACCGGCAGGGTCCGTGCCTGGAGCACTGCCATTCGTTGCTGAACATGGCTTGATCTTCGGCTCGTAAGCTATGATAATAACATTCCGGCACGGAAACTGATGTGACATTGACGACGAAGAAAGTTGCGTTGTTCTCGACTGCCCTGATACCACCTGTCATAGCCGTCTACGCTCTTACTTGTGGCATTGTTAATGGTGTGAATGAATATGCTGCTCCGTTCCGGCCCATGAATGCGCTTGCCCAACAGAATGCCATTGCCAGCAGCAACATGAAACGGTCTTCTCAACGCCGGATCAGCATGAGCTTACGGTTGCTGCATTGCTCCAAGCCTATGAAACAAACGAAATCGCAGCCGACCGCCTCTATAAAGGCAAACGGTTACAGTTACGTGCTACTGTCGAGAACGTCGGGCGTGATGTTCTAGGTAAGCCTTACATCGCTCTTCACTCCCCTAACCATGATGTCCGCTCTGTACAAGCGTTTTTCACATCTGAATCCGCTGTAGCGCCCTTGCATGCCGGAGATGCGATAACCATTGATGGAATCTGTGAGGGGCTGATGCTGAACGTCCTGTTGGAAGATAGTCATATTTCGGGCGCTGTCTCTCGTTAGCAATAGGTTCTGCGCCAATTCTGCCGAGAATCCAAATCGGGGATAATACGCCGGGTGTCCGAGCACGACCACTATCGACTTACCACGTTCCCGGCAAATCGCTAGTCCTTGCCGCACCAAAGCTGAACCGATGCCCCGGCGCTGATGATCGGGAAGTACGGCCATCGGTGCCAGCGAGACGGCATGGAGAACAGCTTGCTCGGCCTCGATGAGCAGGTCGCTGAACAGAATGTGGCCTACAATCTCATC
>JBEKIM010000554.1:0-5167 GCA_050011755.1 Bryobacteraceae bacterium
TGCGCGCACGCGGCTACCTCTATTTAGGATGATCTGGATTCCTGCGTTTCCAGGATAGCAGGGCGGCGGGATACTGAGGAGATGAGCCCCGTTTCGCAAGCTTTCGAGATCGTGCTGCCGGTGGAGCCGGCGGATCTCGACCAGCTTGGGCACGTCAACAATGTGACTTATGTCCGATGGGTGCAGGAGGCTGCCGTAGCGCACTGGCGGGCCGTTGCGCCACCCGCCGACCAGGCCAAAGTGCGATGGATTGTGCTACGCCATGAGATCGACTATCTGCAGCAGGCCTTCCTGGGCGACGGCATAGTGGCGCGCACCTGGGTGGGCAGCGCGAGTCGGGTGCGGTTCGAGCGCTTCACTGAATTGCTGCGGGCGGGCGATCGTACGCTGCTGGCGAAAGCGCGCACGATGTGGTGTCCCATCGATGCGCAGAGACGCAGGCCGGTGGCCGTGAGCGCGGAGGTCCGGGCGCGTTTCTCGGCGGGTGAGTGAGTGGGGCAGACCATCGCCTTTCGTGGTCTGCCGCTTTCGGGGAGCGCGGGCAGACGACATAGACCGATCGTCCACCCCACACGGCTGGGCTTCAGCCCCGCTCTTCGTAACCCGTCTCGCCCGCGGCGCGTCTCACGCGCAGGAAGGAGTGCTTCCATGAAATCTCGCGCGTATTTGACATATTTTGCGCTGGTGACGGCGGCCGGCGCGTGGGCGGGGCCGAAGCCGGTCGCGTTCCGGCTGGCGAGCCTGCCGGCCAGCGTGGCGCCGGGACAGAAGCTGGTCCTGTGCGCCACCAATATTGGCACCGGGAGCGTCGATGTGACCATGGAGTTCATCGACGTGAAGACCGGCGGCGTAGTGGCTGAGAAGACCGTGGGGTTGCAGCCGCTGGGTGCGGGCGCCGCGGCGCAACCATGCGTGACCCTGGCCGTAAGCATGGCTGTAAGCAGGGCCGCGGAGGCGGTTGGCGGACCGCATGTCGACAGTCCCATGGCCTCGTCGTTTGCCGCGGGCGGAGCGTCCGTTCCGGCAGCCGATGGGGAAGCCCTGGTGGTCGGCGTGGCGATGGTGCGGAAGCCGTTGTTATCGTTCCGCGAGGCGCAGGTCACCGCGTCGATTCAGGTGATGGCGCCGGATGCGGACGGCACGATGCGCACGGTGCAGACCATCCCGCTGAGCCGCGCTACGCATCCGTCCGATGGTGCGCCGGTGAATGCGCCGGCGGCGTCGGGCGGCGGTCAGCATAAATAGCCGTCGCCCCTCGTATAACCGTGCTGGCGATCAGGAACGCGCTACATAACGCAACGCGAAACATGAGGGCGCAAGCAACTGCCCCAACCGCCCATGCATCGACCTGTAGGATACGGTCGAACGAATCCTCAGCGTTCTGGATAGTGCTACCACGCCGCAAGCTTTCGATAACCCCGCGAATAGACTGCACCCGCTTAAAGGCGACAAGAGTTTTGGTCCGTGACGGTGCGGGCAAACTGGCGCATCATATTCCGCTTCGAAGGGAATGACGCCTTTGATGTTGAACTGGTCGACCACCACTAAGGAGAAAGGCACTATGCCCATGAAAAACCCTGTGCATCCCGGCCGCATCGTTCGGCACGATTGTCTTGAGCCCTTTGGGCTTGTCGGTCACCGAAGGCGCAAAGGTGCTCGGCGTCACCCGGCAGGCTCTCAATAACGTCGTCAACGGCAAGTCCGGCATCAGCCCGGAGATGGCGATCCGGTTAACCAAGGCGTTCGGCAGCACGGAGGAGACGTGGCTGCGCATGCAGCTTGCGTACGACCTAGCGGCAGCTCGAAAGTACGCAAGCAAAATCAAGATTCGCCGCCAGTACGTCGAAGAACTGCGCGCGTCCTGAACGGCGGTGAACATACATGGGGGACGCAATGAAACAGGCGATGCCAGTCTTGATGGCGGCGATCTGTCTCTGGCTGCTTTGCGTTGTGGGAGCGTCCGCCCAGCAGCTTCGGACGCCCGTGTTCACCACGCTCGATGCTCCGGATGCTGGGACCGGCCCAGGGCAGGGCACATTCAGTACCTCCATTAACGCAGCGGGAGCCGCGGCAGGTACAGACCAGGACGCGAACGACGTTGTGCACGGGTTCGTCCGCGATCCCCGCGGAACCTTCACCGTGTTCGATGTTCCGGGCGCGGGTACGGGCATTTTTCAGGGCACTTACGCCGAATCGATCAATGCGACAGGAGCGGTCGCAGGGTTTTATCTGGACGCGGGAGCCGTTTATCACGGTTTCGTCCGCGATCCCAGCGGAGCCTTCACCGTATTCGATGTTCCGGGTGCGGGGACAACTGCTTATGTGGGCACGCTTCCCGCTTCCATCAACGCTACTGGGGCGATCGCGGGACACTTTGACGACCCAAATGGCGCGCGGCACGGCTTTGTGCGCGCGGCCAACGGCGTCATAACCAGGTTCGATGCCCCGGAATCAGGTAAACGCAATGGTCAGGGCATCGAAGATTGCCTGATTGACGATGCAGGCATCATCGTGGGATATTACGAGGACGCCGGCTACGTGAATCATGGCTTTGTGCGCGCCGCTAATGGCACACTCACCACCTTCGAAGCACCGTTGGCTGGTACAGCCATTCATGAGGGAACCACCGCTGCCGGGATCAACGCAGGAGGGTCGACCACGGGTTGCTATGTGGACGCCGGCAACGTGGGCCACGGCTTCGTGCGCACGGCGAGCGGTGTCGTCACGGCGTTCGACGCTCCGGGCGCCAACGCGTTGGGAACCTGTGGCGCGGGCATCAATGCGGCAGGATTCATTACGGGCGAGTACCTAATCTCAAACCAAAATGGCGAAAACGAAATCCGCGGCTTCGTGCGCGACGCAATCGGGAACGCCATAACCACCTTCCGCGCCCCCGGCGCCGGAGTCGGCGCAGTAGGGGGTACGCTTCCCGGCGGAATCAATCAGGCAGGCGCAATCATTGGATCGTACGTCGATGCAAACGGTGCTTATCACGGGTTCCTGTTGACGCCATGAGCGCGCCGCCGCGGCGCAACGAATCGCAGTTTGGTTTTTGGAGGGCGGCCAATTTTGGCCGCAGCCGCCCTTTTTGGGCGGCTGAAAGCCGGCTGCGGGCAGAATTGCCCGCCCTCCAAAAACCAAAGTGACCCACTACCCAGGATTCGTTTATTGACAGGAGCGATAATACTCCGATTTTGCAACTCAACGGCGAAAACGGGCGGGAACTGGTGGCGTTCGACCTGCGAGGCCAAAAGCCCACGATTATCCTGCGGGACGAAGACCGGGTTAGGGTCAGGATCGGTTTTGAACACGGTGACGTGGCCGATCCGCATCCAAAGGACGGTGCGTGGGACGTAGTGTTTTACGCACCGCATGCCTTTAGCAAAGCTCTGGCGGGAATGGGAATTGACCTGTACGGGTGGGACGGGCGCGTGCATGGAGGCTTTGTCTTTATCTTGGACAAGGACGGTCGCCTATGGGCCGTGCCATAGCCCTAGTTTCTCCGGTCTACCTCCGTGAAACCAGGCGCACCCGCCGCGATTCGAGCAGCGGCCGGTCGGACATGGCTTCGTCCGTAATCGCCGCCTGCTCCTCCTGGTGCCGCCGCCCCGATCCGGTCGCCGGGCTGGCGCTTTCCGGACGCCCCACATAGCGCACGTCCCGGCCGGTGGCGTCCACCAGCGGCTGCAATTGTTCGCGCATGAAACGCCACGGTCCCATATTGCGCGGCTCTTCCTGTGCCCACACCACTTCCGCCGTCAGCGGATAGCGCATCAATACGTCGTTCACATCGCTTTCCGCGAACGGATACAATTGCTCGATCCGCACCAGCGCCACGTGATCCGCTTTGCGCGCCTCGCGCGCGGCCAGCAGGTCGTAGTAAATCTTGCCGGAACAAAAGACCACGCGGGTCACTTGCTCGGGATCGACGGCGATGGAGTCCGGCAGCACTTCACGGAAGCCGCCGCTGGTCAACTCGGCGACCGTCGAAACGGCCTTCGCGTGACGCAGCAGGCTTTTCGGCGTGAATACCACCAGCGGCTTGCGCACGCCGCGGCGGTCGGCGCCGCCATACATCTGGCGGCGCAGCAAATGAAAATACTGGGCCGGGGTGGTGCAGTTGGCCACCTGCATATTATTCCCCGCGCACAGCACCAGGAAGCGCTCGATGCGGGCGCTCGAATGCTCCGGTCCCTGCCCCTCGAAGCCGTGCGGCAGCAGCATCACCAGTCCGCTGGGCTGCCCCCACTTGGATTCCGCGCTGGATATAAACTGGTCGATCAGAATCTGCGCGCCGTTGGCGAAATCGCCGAACTGGGCTTCCCACAGCACCAGCGTCAACGGATCGGCCACGCTGTAGCCGAACTCGAAGCCCAGCACGGCGTACTCGCTCAGCGAGCTGTCGAAGACTTCGAAGCGCGCCTGGTCCGGCGAGACGTGTTGTAGCGGCGTGTACTTGTGCGCGTTTTCCGAATCCACGAAAACCGTATGCCGCTGGCTGAAAGTGCCGCGCCCGGAATCCTGCCCGCTGAGCCGCACCGGAGTGCCCTCCAGCGCCAGCGTGCCGAAGGCCAGCGCTTCGCCGAAGGCCCAATCGATGGGTCCGCCTTTGTCGATTACCTCGCGGCGTCGCTCGATGAAACCGCGCAGCTTGGGATGCAGGTGGAAGTTCTCGGGAAAGTGCGTCAGCGCGCGGATCACGCGATCGACCGTGGCCTTATTGACCGCCGTACGCGGGCAGAAGCTGGCGATTTCGTCGCTGGGGACCGCGGCCAGTTCCTGCCCTTCAAACCGGTCGCTGGTTTTCTCCGCGGCGTCGTAGGCCGCCGACAGATTCTGGGCGAAACCTTTGCGGATTTCCGCGACTTCCTCGGCACTCAGCACGCCCTCGCGCACCAGCCGCTCGCCGTAAAGCTTTCCTACCGCCGGATGCTCTTTGATTTTGCGGTACAGGATGGGCTGCGTATAACTGGGGTCGTCGGCTTCGTTGTGCCCGTGCCGCCGGTAGCAGAACATGTCGATCACCACGTCTTTCTTGAATTGCTGGCGGTAGTCGAAAGCGATCTGCACCACCCGGATGGCGGCCTCCGGATCGTCCCCGTTTACGTGGAAGATGGGGGCTTGCACGCCGCGCGCGACATCGGTGGAATAAGGCGTGGAACGGGCT
>JBEKIM010000555.1:0-3987 GCA_050011755.1 Bryobacteraceae bacterium
GGGCGCGATATTCGCTGGTGCCCTTCTGCTCCGGGGTAAAGCCGAAGCCGCTGGGCGCCATGGTCAGGCCGTTAAACTGCGTGGCAAGCTGCGCGCACTGCGCCGAACCGCATTGCCCCGCTTTGGATGACGCCGTCGCCGCTTCCGGATTCGCGCAGCGCTTCCCGCCGAGTTGGCGCGCGATATAGGCGCGCCAGGCTTCCACCAGCGGCTGCGCATTCGTTTTCCGGTGTACGCATTCCGCGGGCAGGCCGAATAGCGCCGCATCCGCATCCCGCGAGTCGGTCGCGGAGAAGGAGCGATCGTCGCCCGAGAGTTGCGTCAGCGCGGCGGCGAACGAGTGCACCAGCGCCTCGAACTGCGCCGGCTTCAGGGAAACACCGGCCAGCATGCGCGCGACGGGCGCCACCTGCACCGGCGAGGTCACATCGGCGGCATAGCGCAGCAGCAGATGAAACGGCTCTCCCGCGGCTACCTCCTTCGCGCCGAAAGCCCGTGCCGCCACTTCGCCGGCCGTCTCATAGAAGATGGAGGGATCGTAAACCAGGTCGTCGTCGCAGGAGAGACGCGGAAACTGCAGCGGCGGCATCTCGCCAAACAACTCGCGCGCCTTCTTGTAATCCACGGCCAGCATGGCGTGTACAGCCCGGCATTGCAGGGTACACACGTCGAGACCTTGGGCGTAGGCTTTGTCGAAGGGACCGGCGGGCTTTCCCGTCCAGTTTCGGCGCGCATAGGGCTGTTGCGCGGCGGCGGCCAGATGGAAGGCGTCTTCGAGCATCTCCCGCTTCCAGGCAACATCGGTCACGCCGGGAGCATCGGCAATGCGTAGCAGCGCGTCCGCGGCGAATTCAGGGGGCTGTGCACGGGCGCGATCGGCCAGGTCGGCGTACAGCGGCGGCCGCGACGCGGCGGACGCCATCGAAACCAAGCCGGCCACGCTTGCAAAAACCAGGAGGCGCACCAATCCCTTATGGCTGCAGCTCGGTGTAAAGCGCATGGGCTAGGATTTCAACGTCATGGTTTCCGGATCCCATGTGCAGACGCGCTGCTCGAAATAGCTGACGTTCGACAGCAGCGCCGGACCCGCCGCGCGGAATCCAAACGTGGGGTCTTCCACCACCGGCTTGCGGCTGCGCACGGCGGCGATGAAGTTGCGGTGATGATCCAGGTGGTCGCTATATCCGCGGGGCGCCGAGAACTTATCCTCCACGTTCGGCCGCATGCTGTCGGCATTGGGAGCCTGCGGCGGATACTTCTTCTGGTACTCGCGAAGAAACTCCGCCTGCACGGCTTTGGGGAACGTGTCGATCGTATAGCCGGGTTCGGCGTCGCGCGGCGTTTTTGTGACGGTGACGCCGCCGCCGATCTTCAGAACGCCTTCCGAACCCACGAACCGGAAGCCGGAATCCTCGCCGGCGCCGGAGACGAAATTCACGCGCAATGCCAGGTTAAACGCGGGATGCCGATCGGTGGCCGGGTAATCGTACAGCCCCAGAAAAACGTCGGGAACATCGCGGCCGTCTTTCCAATAGCGCAGGCCGCCGGTAGCGAAGACGCGCGTGGGGCCAATGGCGCCGGTCACGAAATGCATGCCGCTGAAGAGATGTACGAAGAGGTCGCCCGCTACGCCCGTACCGTAATCGCGATAGTTGCGCCAGCGGAACAGACGTACCGGTTCGAAGGGCACTTTGGGCGCGCGGCCCAGGAAGGTGTCCCAGTCGATATTCGCAGGCGAGGCGTCGGGGGGAATGGAATACTGCCAGGCGCCGATGGCATCGTTGCGGTCCCACCAGGCTTCCACCATGTTCAGTTCGCCGATGGCGCCGGCCTTCATCAACTCCTGCGCCTTCTTGTAAACGATGGAGCTGACGCGTTGGCTGCCCACCTGCATAATCCGGCCCGTCTTCTTCTGGGTTTCGACCACCTCGCGGCCGTCGTCCACCCGCTGCACCATGGGCTTCTCGCAGTAGACGTCCTTGCCGGCGTTCATGGCGTCGATGGAGATCCTGGCGTGCCAGTGGTCGGGCGTGGCAATGATCACGGCGTCGATATCGGATCGCTGCAGCACCTGGCGATAATCGCGTGTGGTGAAGATCTGGTTGCCCCAACGCTCCTTGGCGCGCGTGAGGCGGCCTTCGTAGATATCGGAGACGGCCACCAGTTCGACCCCGGGAATTTTCTGCGACGATTCGGCATCGCCGGAGCCCATGCCTCCGGCGCCGATCAACGCTACGCGGATGCGGTCGTTGGCTGAGACCTTCTTCTCCGGATTTCCCGGGGCGTCTTGCGCGCCTAAGGCCGAGGCGGCCAGTCCGGCGGCGGTGGATGCTTGCAGAAAATGACGTCTAGTGGGCATGCGTGCGGACGCCGCGGATCGCGGCGCTCTCCTCTTCCTGATCCATTGTACCCGGTACCAGGTCGAGCGCCATGCCCAGTTCTTTCATCTTGGTTTCGAGTCGGCGATTTCGTTCGCGGAGACTCCGGAGAGCTTCGGCAGCAACGTCTTGGCGATTTGATACACGCTTTGGCTGCGCTCGAAAGACGGAGCGCCGGCTGGCCGCCACGCTGGCCAACGAGTTTGGGGAAATGGACGAGGGTTGCCCATTCGGGACAATTGATTAGACGCGCGAGCCTCGACTGGTTCATGCGTCCCGTGCTGGGATCGCACCGGAAGGCGTTGTAATCAGCCGAACGGACTTCAGCCGGTAAACCAGTGGGCAAGAGCGAACGGAAAGGCGAAGCCCGCTGCCAACGCGTAGGACCAGGCCCCACCTGTCTTCCTCCTCAACGCTGCGACGATCGCGAAGGTTGCGCAAATCGCCAGGGCCGCCGGAGGGCTGGCCAGTCTTAGCCTGAGCTTGACGATTGCCGCCAGCCAGGGCCAGCGCGCATCGCCTGGCCGTTCCAACACGGACTGACGAAAAGCCGGGGGCAGGAAAGCCATCTGCAAAAGAGAGAGCAGGGCGCCAAATAAGCCCGCTGCAACGGCCTATACTCCGCGCTTCGGTCCTGCTTCGTGCCGGGCTGAAACCCGGCCCGGCCCGGCCCGGCATACCGTCGAGCACAAAGTAAAGCCGACCCCACGGCAGCACAAAACGGCTCAACCGGACGTAGCCGATAAAGTTCGGCCACACGTATCCGCGGGACAACACCTCGCTGCGGCGAAGTGCGCGAGGCAAGAAAGTACGCCACCAGGGCGATGTAGATCCCGGACATGACAGACAGGAGAAACGGCAGCCACACCCTGACAAAAAATGTGTTGGCGCTACGCGCGCTGTGTGTCAAGCTTCCACTGGGCATAGCCTTTAGTAGCGGCCTGCGCCCATCCAAATCAACGCCGCGCCGGCCAAGATGAACCACGAGCGCCCCAACCAGGTTGGCAGTGGGACTTTCCTGTGCGCCTTTAAGCCAGGAAGCTTGACATAGAAATCGCCGGCTATGCATCCCCAAGCCATCGTAAGTACTCCCATGAGAACCGATAGGCAGCGTGCACTATCCATGGGCATTTCCCCACCTGCCATCGCTTTCGCAGCTCGGCTACCGCCTCAATCCTATCGTGAGCGGCCGTACGACATTCCGCTATTGTAGCAGGACGACAGATGCCTGACCCTATGGCGTTTGATCGGCGACAATTAGATCTCCGATAGGGAGAAATAGTTGTCGTCGACCCAAAGAAATAGTTGACGCCGATCAGACCAACCCGCAGCAACCCGGCAACTCCACTACGTCGCTGCCTATACAGGTCACGGAAGCTGGGTCAACCAGTCCGAACTAACCGGCGGACTACGGAAGGGCGATTCTGAAGGCCACCCCGCCCGATATCGGGGTAAGAAAATACCGGCGGCGACACCGTACAGGTTGCCCCTGCCGACCACCGTGACGGGGCTCCCCACCGTGTCCGCCCCATCGATGCCACCGGTAAAGGTGTAGAGCACGGTCTCCCCTCCCCGCCCGATGCCGCTGTTCCGTACAGGTTGCCCGCCG